>NZ_BAABIQ010000028.1:0-30713 GCF_039542865.1 Olivibacter ginsenosidimutans
CTACCTTCGCCTTAAAGCCTGCACTGAATTTTCTACGTTCCTTTTTCATTTTCAACTGCTAATTTAAACATTTATGCAGTTGTCCAGTTTTTGGGGAGTACTATAGGGCTTCCGCCTCACTCTTTAATAGATTCCAATAGGAATTAATTAATGCATTTTCTCTTTCAGTTAGAGGCTGTAAACAAAACAGACAGTTATCCTTTTCTGATGGGTATGTTTTTTTTTCATCTCGGTCGATTTCGATGGCAGAGGCATAATTTTTAGACGCTTTAATAAAATCTTTCCATTCGTTTGTTCCTAAGCTTTCAATGTTATATTCCTCTAAGCTCTTTACGCCTTCTTGTTTAGCTAAATCTTGAAATTTTTGAAACGAGATTATCAATGACTTGTAGTGCCCAATATCCTCGGGCTTTAAGTAATCTAAAATTGCTTGCTGCCGGCTTGTAAAATCAACTAGTTGCGAAAGCAACTTTTGGAGCTCTGAAATTCTTTTCGGAATGTCAAGGGCTTTTAATTTCTCTCGTTTTGCAATTAGTTCTGCAAGTTTCACTGCATCCGCTTTTGTATATGTTCCTAATGCTTTAAGTTCCTCTTCATTTGAATTTGCTCCGAGATTGTTAATCGCATTTTTTATTACATTGTCATTGACGAAAAACTTTTCAAATTCGTTGATAGGTCTATTTGCTTTTATATCCACAGAAAGTTTCGCTTTGACCATTTCGTATAACTGCAAAGCCTTTTCAAAAAACTCAAAACCAATCGGTGTGAAGTCAAGTTTATTGTCTTGCTCTAAAAGCACTTTGATACTGTGTGTGTCGAAGACTGAATATTGAGAAAATTCTATGTTGCTTCTATGCAATGGATAAGACAAATCATATAATGCCTCTGCTGATTGAAAAGTAAACTTACAGGCTGGGGTACCCCTCTCTTCGTCAGAAAAAACATTTTGGAGAATTTGTTTATCGCCTCTTGACTGAAAGGCATTATTTAGCAATCTTACATAACCTGATTTTCCTGTTCCATTGCCCCCATAAATGATTGTTAGGTTTGGGTTAATTGGGATTGATTGTCCAGTAGCAAGTGCGTTTACATTCTCAATTTCTTTTATCAATTGCAACTGAATTTTTCTTTCAATTGCAGCTACATCAGCAGCAATTTCATTAAATTCAATTTCTGCCCTTTCGTTTTCAATCGCTTTCAAAGCAAAATCTTCTTTGAACAATTGATATGTGGTGTCGGCTAAAGCGTCATCAACATTTTTGCCTTCTAAAAGTTGGTTCCCCGCATATTGAAACCAGTAGTCATAGCCTTTTAGCCACGCAATGATTTTATTTTTTAAAGGTAACTCCGGCATATTTTAATCATTATAATGTGTTTAAGCATCGTTGGTTTAGTTTTTTGCGTAACTTTTTGGCAATACTTTGTTAACTGCTGTTTTTCTTATTGTTGTAATAAAGTCGTCTTGTGTCTCCATCGTTGTCCGAGTACATTGTTGCTTTAAAAAAAATGTATTCGGAAAGCTTCTCAGTAATATAAGTTGATAGATTTTTATTTATATATTCGTGCCTCTAATTGAAAACTCCGAAAGTTTATCAAAAAGCTTAGAGTCTACTCTTAAAATGCTATGTTTTGCTCATAATAGATTAAGGTTAGGTTAACAACTTTTATTTGCTTCCTAATATAAAGAAATTTCAAGTGAATTGAAAAATATTTTTTATCCGCTCAAAACTAAATGGTTTGCTGTTCAGTGCGTTACGGGAAACCATAATATACGTTTAGTAGTAGAAAAATTGTCCATTTTGGTATTGGTTCAGAGTTTCTTGTTAAAAGAAAAGTGCTACATTAGTTAAATGCCCCTAGACTGGGGTTCGGCAATTGAACAAATATTTAATGTTTCACTCATCCCCACGCTCCCTCAATCCATACGTTTTAAACCAATTTTCGCTCCAGGCATAACCTCCTTCTTCTATTTCATCTATATCGTCCTCATCGATTAAATTGGGAAGTGATGCAATTCCGTCCAAGTCATCCAATACAGGTTTCATCGCGATCTCGAAATACTCACTTACTAAAATCTCTCTTTTTCTAAAATGGCAATCTACACGGCCCTTGATCCATTCTTTATACATATATGGATCGTACGTAGATACAACGACAATCATCTTGTCATATATACCCACTTTCTCTAAAAATCTATCAATATCGAATACCCTGTCTCCGCTGCTAAAAAACAGAATGTCAGCTTTTTTTGCGTTTTCGACTAGGTTTTCATCCTCATGATCAAGCGATTCCGACTGTGTGACCAAATGCAGCCGGTCATGTTCTAGTATTCTCTGGCTGATACTGGCGGAATCTCGTTCATACAACATAAATGTAAAGCATTTATAAGTATCCTTCTTAGTGGTTACTCTTTGAGGGTTGATTGCGCTTAAATCAGGAGATAGTGGCGATGCTTGACTGTCATTTTCTATGGTTTCTTTTGAATGAGGTCTGTATTTTGATGATTGGACAGATTTTCCCATCAGCTTGCCAAAGAATAGGCCAATTTTCTCTTTAAAGGTTTGTTGTTTCATTCAGGTTAATTTTTAATGGCTGTTCACAAAGATACATTATGCTATATACAAGCCCATTGTCCCAAATTTAACTTTTATAGCTCTGTTGTCAAAGGAACTTAGGCTTTTTATTCATTTGCCGCATCATTTATTTCCGTTAAATTACTGTTTGATGCACATCACCTAAAATTACGCCCTTTGCCAAAAAGATCCAGCTGCGTATCATGACGCACCTGCGTTTTTTTGTTCTTGGCGGGATAAATCTGTCCATCCTTTTCATCCGCGGGCGAAAGTGCACGCAGATCAACCTCTTTCCGCTGCTGCGGGCCAAGTGCAGCCAGCAGTCCTGATAGATTGTAAAGCCGTTTGGCCACTACATGGGTTACCATTCCCTCACGCTGCAATTTTCCCTCCACCGCCAGTAGCTGCGAATAAAGGATTTCCTTTCTGTAGCGTTCAAACAGACTGGCAAAGACCACTACATTGGCCACGCCCGTTTCGTCTTCAATGGTAATAAAACATACGCCGCCCGCTGTGCCGGGGCGCTGGCGCACCAGTACCAGCCCGGCTACCCGCAGGGGTGTGCCATCCGGCCAGCGGTCCAGCTCCTTGGTGGAAAGAATACGCCTTTCAAACAATTGCCGCCGTACAAAACTTACCGGATGTGCCTTTAGCGACAACGACAGGGAACCGTAATCCTGTACCACATGTTCGGAAAGCGACATTTCCGGTAGGTGCACCAGTTCCTCCAGGTCACTGGCAGAGGGTTGACCCTCGAAGATACCGACCGGCCGATCGTGCAGGGCCGATACTTCCCACAACGCCTGTCTGCGGTCCATGCCCATCGAACGGAAGGCATCTGCATCCGCCAGCCGTTCCAGTGAGGCTATGGAGACCCCTGTATCCAATAACAGGTGGATATGGGTGTAAGGTTTCAGCCTTGCCGAAACAAGCGCGTCCATTTCCTCCTGCCGCATGCCCTTGATCTGCCGGAAACCCAGCCGCAGTGCACAGTATTGGCCTTTTTTATCCTCCAGTGTATTGTCCCAGCGGGAAAAATTCACATCCACCGGCCGCAGCTCCACACCGTGCTCCCGTGCATCACGCACGATCTGTGCCGGGGCGTAGAAACCCATGGGCTGGCTGTTCAACAGGGCTGCCGCAAAAACATCCGGATAGTGATGCTTTATCCAGCAGGAAACGTATACCAGCAGGGCAAAGCTGGCCGCATGGCTTTCGGGAAAACCATAACTGCCAAAGCCCTCCAGCTGGCGGAATACCCTTTCGGCAAATTCCTGCTTATAGCCACGAGCCACCATACCGTCCACCAGTTTCCGCTCAAACCTGCTCACCAATCCCTTGGCCTTGAAGGTCGCCATGCTACGGCGCAGTTCATCCGCTTCGGCAGGGGTAAAGCCCGCGGCCACAATCGCAATCTTCATTGCCTGCTCCTGGAACAGAGGCACCCCCAGCGTTTTGCCCAGTATTTCCTCCAGCTCGGCCGAGGGATATTCCACCGGTTCTTCGCCATTGCGCCTGCGGAGGTAGGGGTGCACCATATCACCCTGTATGGGGCCGGGGCGCACAATGGCCACCTCAATCACCAGATCATAGAAATTCTGCGGCCGCAGCCGCGGCAGCATGGACTGCTGGGCGCGGCTTTCAATCTGGAACACGCCTATGGTGTCGGCCGCGCTGATCATCGCATACACTTCGGGGTCGTCCTGCGGTACGGTGGCCAGCGTGAGCATACGGCCATGGTGCTCAGCGGCCAGATCAAAAGCTTTGCGGATGCAGGTCAGCATGCCCAGGGCCAGCACATCAATCTTGAGAAAGCCCAAAGCGTCGATATCGTCCTTGTTCCATTCAATATTGGTACGGTCTTCCATCTGCGCATTGATGATGGGGCAGAGGTCGGTCAGCCTGCCGTCCGTTATCACAAATCCACCGGTATGCTGGCCCAGCTGCCGAGGAAAGCCCATAAACTGGCGGGTCAGTTCAAGCACCTTTACCAGATGCGGATCGCCCGCATCGAAACCATGTTCGGAGATAAGCTTCCCTTCAAACCATTCATCGGTAAATTCCCATATCGAGCTGGACAACTGGTTAATGGCATCGACCGACATGCCCATCGCCTTGGCCACATCACGCACGGCACCCTTCTGATGCAGTTGGGTAACGGTGGCCACAATACCCGCACGGTCGCGCCCGTACTTCCCATAGATATACTGGATGATCTCTTCACGCCGCTCGTGTTCAAAGTCCACGTCAATATCGGGCGGCTCGTTCCGCGCAGAAGATATGAACCGCTCAAATAACAGGTCGAATTTGGTCGGGTTCACCGAGGTGATGCCAAGGCAGAAACAGATGGTGGAATTGGCAGCAGACCCACGGCCCTGGCAGAGGATGCCGCGTGAGCGCGCCTCGCGCACAATATCGTACACGGTCAGAAAATAAGGCGCATAATCCATTTCACTGATGAATTTCAGCTCGTGCACAATGGCCGAGGATACCTTTTCCGGCAGCGGGTCACCGAAAAAGTCATAGGCCCCGCTCCAGGCCAGCCGTGTCAGTTCCTCCAATGGGCTGCGCCCGTCGGGCATAATCTCCCGCGGATAAACATATTTCAGCGTATCCAGGTTGAAACGGCAGGCATCTGCAATACGCCGGGTGTTCGCAATGGCATGCGGATATCTGCGGAACAGCCGTTCCATCTCCGCTACCGGTTTCAGGTAACGTTCGGCGTTGGCATGCAGGAGGTAACCCGCATTATAAATGGTCTTCTTTTCGCGCACACACGTCACAATATCCTGCAACTGCTGCCGTTCGGGGCTATGGTAATGCACATCGTTGGTGGCCACCAGCGGTATACCCAGTTGCTCTTCCAGTTCTGCCAGGCGGAAGAGTCTTTTGGCATCATCTCCGCGGTAAAGCCATGAGGCGGCCAGATATAGATCTCCCCCCAGTTGCTGCCGGTATTCCCGCAGATCATGTTTAAATCCATTGTCAAAGTCAAAATCGCCGTTCAATTCGGATGGGGGCAGAGCGATGAAGATCATACCCGCTGCATAGCGGTAAACATCAACCCGGTATAATAGACATTTACCTTTTTCC
This sequence comes from Olivibacter ginsenosidimutans, assembly GCF_039542865.1. Classification (NCBI taxonomy): domain Bacteria; kingdom Pseudomonadati; phylum Bacteroidota; class Sphingobacteriia; order Sphingobacteriales; family Sphingobacteriaceae; genus Olivibacter; species Olivibacter ginsenosidimutans. The sequence continues at coordinate 5,667 of NZ_BAABIQ010000028.1, forward strand.
GTGCGCCGGTTCCCTTCGGTAAGCAGGGCCGAAAGGCGTGCATAAGCTTCTCTGTCGGTAGGGTAGGCCAACAGGGGTGGGCCATCCTGTAGATCAAGCCGTGCAGCGGGTATCATGCGTATGCCCTGTTTTTTTGCCGCAGTGTGCGCACGTACGATGCCTGCAAGGGTATTAAAGTCGGTCAGTGCTATGGCCGTGTGGCCAAGTGCCGCTGCATGCTCCACCAGTTCTTCCGGATGGGAAGCTCCCCGCAGGAAGCTGAAATTCGATGTAACCTGTAATTCCGTATAATCCATCATGCTAAGCAAAAAAACCATGTATAAACCACTCCGGTGCATCTCCGTTTTCGTAATGGCCGGAGCGGAACAGCCAATAGCGTGCACCGTTTTCATCTTCCACCCGGTAGTAGTCGCGCTGAAGGCCGGTTTCCAGCCACCATTCCCGTTCAATACGCTCCGGTCCATCGGCTTTTTTTACCTGGTGCACCTTGCCCTTATAGATGAATACCATGGGCGGGTAATCAGGTACCGGTGCCGTAACGGTAATAGGTTCGGGTATTGGCAAAATATAAACCGGGCGTGGGGCGGTTTTGGGCCAGACAGTGGAAGGCTGCTCGTCCAGCGAGGAAGCCTCCTTTATGGAGCGTTCCGGCCAGTGGTGCTCATCCGGTAGGTAGCGGTGTATGGCATCGCTGCCTACTCTGCCTGCTATGCGATCCAGGAGCTTGCCGATCTCGGCACATTGATGGGCGCCACCATCGTTCCATAGTTTTTCCTGAGCTGCATTCAGCGGTTCCACAACAGGGGCTTCCAGTGTAAACAGCTCAATACCAAGACCGGGGGCTATGCTGCCGATTTTTTCGGAGAACAGGCGGAAGAGGTGCAGCTTTTCCCTTGAAGGCCGGCCCGTGCCTATGGCAATCTCCCTGATTTTTCCATCAATGCGATAGCAACGGAATACCGCCTTCCGCAGGCCGGCGCTACCATGCAGCAATTGTTCCGTCAGCCCCTCCAATAATTTTTCCAGCGCCATCTCAATGGCTTTCCGTGTCCGCAATGGTTCCAGGCAGGGAAGGCGTTCCCGGTATTCGGCCGTTGGTACCACCGGTTCCAGATGTTCCGCAGACCTACCCAATGCCTGGTCAATCCGTTCCAGCAGTGACTGCCCGAAGCGGCGCCTGAGCATTGAGCGGGGCATACCGATGAAATCGCCGATCCGTGTCAGGCCCAGCTTCTGCATCCTCCCGGCCACATTGCTTTCCAGCCGGAGGGCAGCGGGGGGCAGGGACAGCAGTGCCTCCAGCTGCCCTCTGTGCGCAACAATATCCCCTGGGCGACCAAAGCGCGATACTGCCCAGGCTGCTGCTATGGTGTCCGCCATTGCCGCACGCACCTGGTATCCCCTCTTTTCCAATCTACAGACAATAGTTTTCAGGTAAGATTCTTCGCCCTTCCAGAGATGTGTGCAGCCGCTAACGTCCAACAGCAGGCCGTCGGGAAGATCAATAACTGATACCGGCGTGTAACGCAGGAACCATTCTGCCAGTTCCGAGAGCAGACTTTCCGCCCGTTCGGGTTCAAAGTCGAATACCTGTAGCGCGGGGTGCAGGGCACGGGCGTCGGCAAGTACCATTTTAACCCTGATACCTATGGTTAGCGCTTCTGGGCTCACTGCCTGTATGACCATCCGGCCCCTTTCGGGTGCGGCCAGTACAAAAGCTTTCCCTTTCAGCTCCGGTAGACGTATGGCTAGGCTGTCCGTCAATAGATGGCAGAACCATAATGCAGTATATCTTTTCATGATGTACCCGTTCTCCCGTAAACATTGTCCGTTACCCCCAGCGGCTGCTCTTCATAAAAGAAGGTATCTTCCTTCCAGCCCATCTGCCAACTGCCCGGTTTTCCGTTACGTATTTTTTGCAGTTCCACATGCCATAGTGGGTGGCCAATACCCGGCAAGCGGCCGCTCACTATGCTGGACATGGGTTTCACGTTCCAGCGTGCCACGCAGCCCATATTGTTCATCCGCCGCGGGCGGTACCGGTGGAGAAAACCGGTTACATGGCTCTGCTCCACGGCAAGTTGCAGGCGGCGTGAGGCGGTCAGGTCCAGATCATGTATCTCGCCCACCACAGCCGCTATGGAAGGGCATTTCAGAGCCTCTTCAATCACCCATAGGGCATCTTTTTCCTGACTGAGGTTAACAAAGAACACGCGGTCCGGGGCTACGCCAAATGCACTCAGGGATGGGGGAAACAGCCGCTTGCCCAGACTTACCCACAGACAGGGACCTTTCTGCTGCATTAACCGGCCTATCAGGCAGGCTATAAAACCAGCGGATGCTGAAGCCTGCTCCGTATCATTGCTAATGAACTCGTGTATGGCCCCCAGTGGAAAAATCCCTGCCGGAAAAGCCTGCTCCATAACACCCATATCTTTCAGAGGCCAGTCAGTGCCGCTGTTCACAGTAAAGCCTTCCGCTTCTAGGATCATAGCTCTTAGTTCAGCTATTTTCGATTTTTTTTTCATTGCTGTTTCCATATCCCGCTTATATTGCTATATTTGTCACCAATAGTAACAAATATATTGTTGTTAATAATAACAATACAAAATGGAACCTGCAAAAGTTTTTTTCAATAGCAATCTGCTTTTCCTGCGCAAGCGTAAAAAATACAGTCAGCAGCAGCTGGCCGAGCTGCTCGGCTACACACGTGCCAAATACACCGCCATGGAGAACGGGCATACGGAAAATCCTCCCCTGGCAGATCTGGTCAAAATATCCGATTTCTTCCATATCCCGCTGGATTACCTGCTCAGGCATGATCTTGGCCGCTTAAGCGAATTTGACCTCCGTAAAATGGAGACCGGTGCCAAAGAGTATATCAACGGCAAAAACCTACGGGTGCTTTCCATTACAGTCAATGCCGAAAATAAGGAGAACATGGAGTACGTGCCGGTTAAGGCCAAGGCAGGTTATGCTGCCGGATGCACCGACCCGGAGTATTTGGCTGCGTTACCCAAATTTACCCTGCCAAATTTGCCCAAGGATGGTACTTACCGGATGTTTCCCACAACGGGCGATTCCATGTTGCCCATTCCGGATGGCAGTGATGTGGTTGCGCGGTACGTGCAGGACTGGAAAACCCTTAAACCGGATACGTTGTGCATTGTTATCCTGAAAGGGGAGCAGGACTTTGTGTTTAAGCAGGTTACCCTACAAAAGGACGGTACACTGCTCATGCGGTCACTTAACAGCAACTACAGGCCATATACAGTTGCCGTAAACGATGTGTTGGAAATCTGGCAATATGCCAAACATCAGACGGATAAACTGCCGGAACCGGAAACAGATTTGCAAGAAATTAAAATGCTTATTAGAAATATGCAGCATCAATTACAAAGTAATTTAGCGTATAGAAACAAATAGAAGTAGCACTTATGGAAGAATCTTTTACCATAAATATAAATTACCAGCATGCAGAACATGTTTTTGATACAAAAATTCTGTCATTGGGCTATACCTATAAAGTGGAAGTAATTATAGATGGTACGGTTGTTTATTTTGAACCAGATGAAGAACGGCATTACCGCGCGGTAGTGACTAATACAGAAAACCTCCCACAAAGGCTTACGCCTGAGCTATTAAAGGCAATAGCCAATTATCTTGAAAAGCAAATTGTTTCTCAGTAGACGGGAAATTCAAAATGATGTAAAGTTGTCGTCAATGACGGGTCTACCTAGTTCATCTATATAAACATTTTTGAAGCCATATTTTGTGTCTACGATACAACAACTTTCATTAAGCTTATTCAGACAATATTCAATAGAAGAAGTTATCACTGCAAGGTTCTCTATTCTCTCTAATTTTAGGTCGCTTTTAGCTTGCCTTAATTCTTCGGCAAGTTCAGAAAAGGCAATTAATTCGTTTTTATCAATATTGCTTTCTAAGAATTCAGTTTGCAAGGAGATTTTCTCGCAATAGGTAGACAAGTTCTCCTCTAAAATTTGGTTTTCTTTTTCTTGCAAGGATAAATGGTTCTTTAGATCTAAGTAATCTTCTATTGTTTGCTTAAGCTTTTCTTTATAGGGATTCATATTTATCGGAAAAATCGGTATTCATAATAAACAAACTATGATTATCCGCGCTAGATTATTCAATATGTGGAAATTGATCAAGATATGGTTCCAATAAATAGGTTTTCGTAAACTGTCTAAATCCTTTAAATTCCTGATGATCTGAGGTGTATACAAGTTCTACAAAAAAGTTTCCTAGGCAGTATAAGGTTCTCGCTTCATTGCCAATACGCCTATGGCCAATAAAAATACCTCCCAAAGTTGCTTCGCCCTTTTCGGTATCATTAAGCATCATAAATTCGTATATACTCATAATATAACTTTTTTATGATTTTGGCGTTTGGCTTTACGGAAATCCCAAGGAGCCGTCGGATTTTCCATGCTCCACAATCCTACCTGTTTTGCCCGAGCTCGCGCCTCAGCAATTGCAAAATCTTTGGAATTGTTGAAAGACTTATAATGCCAAGCCAAATCTGCATTCAATAATTCTTTATTGAGATTTGTATGATCTGACAAAATCACAATACCGACTGTCCGCCCATACCGGTCAATATCCTTGACCTCCACTTTTAACGTTTTTTGAAAGCAATGATTGGCCGTGAATTTCCGTGCAACTGTTCCGAAATCTTGGTGGCTTTCTGGGCAATCTATACCATAAAGGCGGATTTTCGTTTGCGTATTATCAACGTCGAGAATCGTAATCATATCACCATCAGATATTAGAACAATCTTGCCGCTTAATATCGCTTGTCCAACCGCAATACTGTATATAAAAAAACAAGAAGGGTTGAGTAAAATTTTTTCATGAAATAGGTTTAGTTTATTTTATACTAGGATTTCAAATATTTTGGTTTTCGTTTGTTGTTCGTGGGTATCAACTTCAATATGCCCTCATCAACAAGTTTATTTAGTATTCTTGATACATCATTTGTTTTGTAATTAGTGCCTTTCTCATCATTCACCAAGTCTTTTATTTGAGATGCCTCAATTGGCTTTGGAAACGTTTCCATATTTTCAATATAATCTGACACTATATAAGAGGGGCCAAGTTTTTTAAAATTATATGTTGAATTGTATCCCTTACTCGACAGATAGTTGGTTATGTTTTCTTTTAGCGATTCTCGTTTAGGGAATTTCGGAATATCTAATAATAGTGAATAAGCTTCAACACCAAACAAGTTTGCCAAATCCTCCAAATGAGTTAAAGTTATATTTGCTTCCCCGTTTAGTACATTTCTTATATGTGTGACTGATATATCGGTTGCAAGATGCATTTTCTCATAAGATATATGAGTGTTGCTTTTAAGTTTAGAAAGATTTTTTGCCACTCTAGCAATAAGCTGACTTTGCCTTTCCTTCTTCATCTAACAAAAAGAGCTAATAGAATGACGCGTTAAAATATTTATTAGCGAAAAAATTGCGTTTATACTGAAAACCTTCTATATTTGCATAATAAAACTTAAGAATCTTATGATTGTTTGTAGAGCATATAAATACTATTGTTAATGATATAAAGTGTTAAGTAACTAAGAGTCTCATCTCTCTTCGCTTTGACCAGCTAGAATGAGACGGTAAGAAAAGTACCCATGTCTTAAAAAACGGTATATTTGTTTTTTATAGGGGTGGGTCTTGCCGTTGTCTGAAGCCAGCTGGTCAGCGAAGGGTGGAGGTACGATGGTGAGAATTCCTCCCTATTTTTTTACTTCCGAGAGGCTCGTTAAAACGTAACGAGTTATGAAAGGAAAACCTAAGTCTAATTTACTGCCTAATAGAGCCCTTACGAATACTGGCGTGCGCAGCTATGCCTTAAACCTATGTTTAAAAAGAAATCTGTATAAGAATATCATCGCTTCGCCTGAATAGCGGTTCTGAAACTTGCATCTAGCAATAAATAAAATCCTTTAACTGGTTATTCAAAATTTATGAACGATTTATACGTAAGGGGAGAGCTATGTCCTTTCCGGAACCAATATAAAAATATACGAGCCAAAGCTTTAAAGCTTTCCGCTTTTAGCTTTGTGCTTTCAACCTTTTTGTTCTGTGTTTGTTTGGCTCACGCCGGGCAGCGGGAAAATTTTCCCGCTGCTGCTGGCGTGGCTTTATCCACAGACTCCATTACGCCATTAAAAATAGGCGATACCATTCCCGAAGCTTTATGGAATCTGCCGCTGCAAATGGTACAGGCAGCGCAGGAGGGAAGCGCTACGGTTACCCTCAAGGATTATAAAGGTAAACTGATTATCTTGGATTTCTGGGCTACGTGGTGTACCAGCTGTATAGCAGCGCTGCCCAAAATGCATAACCTTGCAGACGATTTTAAAGACCAATTGGCAATTGTTCCGGTGACGTATGAAAAGGAGCTGAGGAAGATAAAAGATTTCTTGGAAACCAATAAATACATCCAGAAGCTAAAGCTGCAATCTGTCTATGCCGATAGTTCGCTGAATCATTTTTTTCCACATAGCTTGCTGCCCCACTATGTATGGATCAATCCTAATGGCCGGGTAGAAACGATTACCTCTGCCTATGGCGTAAGTGCGAAGAATATAGCGGCTGTCTTAAATAGGGAAACACAGCTTGATGCTATTCCAAAAATTGATCTGGACAAAGATAGTCTGCTGGTTAATTTCAAAGCGCGCCCGGAACAAAACCTGCGCTATTACAGCGTGTTGTACAAAGGTCGTTTCGAGGGGCTTGGCGCCGGAACGATAGCCAAAAGCTATAATGGCCTGACGGGCTATATCTGGAGCAATCTAACTTTAATGACCATGTACGCCAAACTGGGAAAAATGCTGATCCCTGGTTTTAACGCCAAACAACTTGCTGTGGAAGTAAGCGATTCGGTCCAGCTATTTTATCAAAATTCCGGCTTGCCAAAGGATGACTGGTATTATAAAAACGCTTATACGTTGGAATTCCTCGTGCCCGCTACGGAAAAATCCGCTATGCCCAATTATTTATTGACGATATTAAATCAGCAGACGCCTTTTTCCATTGCCCTAGAGTATAGGAAACAATCCTGCCTCGTGCTGCAAAAACTACCTAGAAAATATCCGCTGACGAAAGGGGGGAAATATGAAAATACCTTAAGCACAGCGGAGGATGCTCGATTAGTGAATGTGCCGATAGACCACCTGGTTGCGTGGTTGAATACGAATGAACGCTTGCCGGACATTGTAGTAGATGAGACGGGCAATGAGGGGAACATCGACTTGAACATAAATACCAGCTTTAACGATTTGGAAGCATTACAGGCAATTTTTAGACAGCAGGGCCTTTTGCTGAAAAGGGAAAAGCGCAGAATAGCATTATTGGTAATAAGAGATAAAAAACAATCAACTTTAAATAACTAAACCAAATAACCATTTACATGAAAATTTTATTTTATGGCCTCACAGTCTTTTGTGTATGGCTGGCGGGATTAACGGTCTGTAATGCACAGTATAAGATTTGGGGGAAAGTACTCTCCCGTTCCAAGAAAGAACTGTTGTCAAACGTTACAGTAAAAATTAGCAAAGATGGGCCTGTTACACGTACTAACTATAAAGGTGAATTCAACCTCATAGCGCAATCAGATTCGGCTTTATTAACGTTATCCCATGTTGGCTATCAGACGAAGGAGTTAAGCGTAAAGTTGCCATTAACAAACGCGCTTGTTGTGCTGCTGGAGGAGGGAAGTAACAGGTTGCAGGAGGTGACGATATCTACCGGTTACCAGACACTGTCCAGGGAACGTGCTACGGGCGCTTTTAGCCATGTTGATGAAAAGCTGTTCAACCAACAGGTCAGCACAGATGTTCTCAGTCGTTTGGCGCCGATTGCTAACGGTCTGTCAGATGACAAACGAACGGGAATCGGCTTGACGGTTAGGGGCTTGAGTACCATTCAAGGGATCAAAGGGCCATTGATCGTGGTAGACAATTTTCCTTATGAGGGAGATATCAATAACATTAACCCGAATGATGTCAGGGATATCACGATCTTGAAAGATGCTGCTGCGGCCTCCATCTGGGGAGCAAAAGCGGGCAATGGCGTAATTGTTATAACGACCAAAAAAGGTGGTTTTAACCATCTCAACCGCGTAACATTCAATAGCAATTTCAGCACGGCAGAGAAAAGCGATCTGTTTTACCTGAAACAGATGAAACCGGCAGATTATATTGATTATGAAATTGGGCTTTATGGTAACGGCTATTATGATGCCATGATTGGCAATCCCAACCAGCCGGCGCTCACGCCGGTAGTCGAACTATTGGCTGGCGGGGTTAATCCCGATGCTGCCGAAATTGGAGCTTTAAAAAATCATGACGTACGGAATGATTTTCTTTCAGCAGTCTATTCGAGGCCTTTTAACCAACAGTATGCGCTTGCATTTGACGGTGGATCCGAGCGGTCATCTTATTATTTAAGTGCGGGCTATGACCATAATGTGGATGAATTGCATGCAAAGACCCAACGGCTTAACCTGCGTTACAATTATTCCTATAGAATACTGAAAAATCTGGACCTAAGCTCTTCGCTTTATTTTACGAAAACACAGGCAAACAGCGGAAAAGAAGGTTATAATTCGGTAACTTCCGCTTATGGCAACCTGTATCCTTATGCGCGTCTGGCCGATACTGAAGGGCAGCCGCTGAGCATCGTTAAGGATTACCGTATGGCCTACATTGATACAGTAGGGCAGGGGAAATTATTGGATTGGAAATATTATCCCTTAGATAACTATAAACACGTGCGCAATACCGAGAGTACAAGTGACGTGCTGCTGAATACTGGGCTGGTATATCGTCCCACCAAAAATATCACGTTACAGGTCTTGCACCAGTATGAGCAACAGACTGTAAAGGGCACATTAGAGCAGGGTAGGGATAGTTATTACACGCGCGATCTGATCAATCTCTTTACGCAGGTAAATACAGGTGGAGAATGGAATTACGCGATACCAGTTGGTGGAATATATGATTTCTCAGACAGTAAGCTTTCGGTAAATAATCTTCGAGGCCAATTGAATTATCAGAAAGAATGGGGAAGCAATAGTTTGTACGCCCTGGGTGGTGCCGAAATTAGAGATGCCAGAACAATATCAACCACGTTCAGGCAGTATGGGGTAAACGAAGAGGTTTTAAGTAGCGCGCTGGTGGATTATACAACCTATTTCCCAACCTTTATTACGGGAAGTGGGCGTTATATTCCCAATATGGATGGTTTGGGTAAGTTTACCAACCGCTTTGTTTCATTGTTTGCTAATGCCGCCTATACCTATCGGGGGAAATATACGTTGAGCGGCAGCGCGCGTAGAGATGCTTCCAACATATTTGGTGTGGCAACAAACGACAAATGGACACCGTTGTGGTCTGCCGGATTGAGCTGGTTGCTATCCGATGAGAACTTCCTCAAAAGTGATAGGATAGATTTTTTGAAACTCCGTGCAACCTATGGTTTTAGCGGTAATGTGGATCAATCGCGTTCTGCCTTGACAACGATTTCATTTCTGAGCAACTCGATTTATACGGGTACACCATATGCCCGCATAGAGCGTTATGCCAATCCTGATCTTAAATGGGAAAAAGTTTCCACTGTAAATGTAGGGCTGGATTTTGGGCTTTTTGGAAGCCGACTTAACGGAAGTGTTGATTATTACCGTAAAAAAGGAAAAGATCTCTTCGGAATCCAAATGCTCGATTATACAAGCGGTATCGGTTCTTCTATTGTAAAGAATGTCGCAGCAATGAAGGGAAGCGGATTCGACTTGGAGCTGAATAGCGTGAATACAACTGATAGGATTAGATGGACCAGTCAGCTTAACCTTAGCTATAATACGGATAAGATTACCGAGAATTACTTCCCTTCGGCCAGTGCGAGAAACTTTGTCGGTACCAGCGCCGCTACTAATGTTACCGGATTGGAGGGAAAGCCCGTTTATTCGGTATTGTCTTATGCTTGGGCAGGGCTGAACCCCGATACGGGTGCTCCGCGGGGCTATTATAAAGGGCAGATCAGTGAAGATTATACGGCTTTGCTGGGCCCTGATGTCTTGGTAGACAATCTGGTATATCATGGCCCGGTGCTGCCTGTTTATTTTGGAAGTTTGGGCAACAGTTTAACTTTTGAAGGGATTACCTTGACCGCGCAACTGACCTACAAATACGGTTATTACTTCAGGAGAGGATCAATCGATTACAGTGCGTTGGCGGTAACGGGTAAAGGGCATGACGATTATGGGAAGCGCTGGGAGAATGCCGGCGATGAACGCTTCACTGATATCCCTTCAGCAATTTATCCACTAAATCCTTCCCGTGATGAGTTTTTTAATGGCTCTGAAGCGACAGTTGAAAAAGGCGATCACATCCGCCTTCAATACATTAACTTGAGCTATGATATGAGTGGTTGGTTGGCAAGAGGTGATGCCCTGAAGACCTTTTCTTTTTATGTTAATATCAATAATGTAGGCATTCTTTGGCGGGCAAACAAACAGGGAATTGACCCCGATTATGGTACTTACCAAATACCATCGCCGCGGACTTATGCCATTGGTTTTAGAGGAACATTTTAATAGCAACGAAAATGAAAAAATTAACTATACCTATTTTTAAGTGCTGCTTTTTTGGAGTATTACTGACATTGAGCAGTTGTGAAAAGTTTTTGGATGAGAAACCTAACGTGAAATACGCGGTGCCATCGCAGGTAAGCGATCTGCAGGCTTTGCTAGACTACTATCCGACAATGAACAATCGCGACGCGGGGTCGGGTGAGATCAGTGCTGACGATTACTTCCTGACGGATGGAGATTGGGAAGGGCTTGCGAATACGTTTTTTCAGGACATGTATACCTGGCAGCCGGATAACCTATTTTTGCCATCTTCGAATGAATGGTCTAAGCTGTACGAGGTGGTTTTCGTAGCAAATACGGTGCTCGATGGGTTGGAGAAGATTTCTGCACAGGGCAACAATGCAGATAATGTGCGTGGGCAGGCTCTGGTATTTCGTGCGGAAAGTTTTTTGCGATTGGCAGAGATATGGACCTTGGCCTATGATGAAAATGCTACCTCAAATTTGGGTATCCCATTACGCTTGACAGCGAATTTTAACGAGCTCTCAAAACGATCAACGCTTGAACAGACGTATAAGCAGATTATTCAAGATCTCCAAATGGCTGTTGCGTTGCTACCTAATATATCGCTGACACCGCTCAGGCCGAGTAAAGCAGCAGCGTATGGTTACTTGTCCAGAACATATTTCTTTATGCGCGATTATTCGCATGCCTTGAGTTATGCGGATTCTTGTATGCAACTCAAAGCCGACCTGATGGATTATAATTCACTTGATCCGTCTGCTACTTATCCATTTTCTAAACTAAATGAAGAGGTGATTATGGAGTGTTATATTCCGGCGCCCGGGCCTTTAGGCCCTTCAAGAGCTAGGATAAGTCCTGACCTCCTCGCGTTGTACGACGAGCATGACCTTCGGAAACGTTTATTTTTTAAAGCCAGTCCTGATGGGGAAGCACAACTTTTTAAAGGAAGTTATGAAGGAGGGGCCACGTTGTTTTCGGGCCTTGCCACAGATGAGTTGATGTTGATACATGCTGAGGGTTGTGTGCGGCTTGGAAGGATGGAGGATGGCTTGCATGATCTTAATGAGTTGTTGAAAAACCGCTACGATGATACGTTCAAACCACTTGAGTTAACAGATAAAGATGCTTTGTTAAGGCGCATATGGCAAGAACGGAGGAAAGAGTTGGTTTTTAGGGGGTTACGTTGGCCGGATATTAAACGCCTGAATAAGGAGGGTAATAATATTATGCTGTCTAGAACCGTTAAGGGCGAGGTTTATCGGCTGGAACCTAATGATCTACGGTATGCACTTCCTTTACCGGAAGATATCATCGCACTTTCGGGAATGGAGCAAAATCCACGATAAATAAAAGAGCTCCATTACCGGAGCTCTTTCCAATGGATAAGCATGTTCATACTTACTGTGCTGACCTAACCTCTTGCGCATCGTCTAAAACATCATTGACAGTGGGATGGGCATCTAAATAATTCTTCAATGGGGTATTAGTAGCAGGCGTCATATAATCATTGGCTTCAAAGCTTATTTCACAAGGTACTTCTTCGATGCCGTTGCATTGGCCTGTTGGCGTAGCTTGATAAGCACTTTCAGTTTTGGCCTGTGATAAGTCATTGCCGTTGAAAAACCAGGTCTGTTCGGCCCTTGCATTATTAGCTTCTCGGGTTAAGGGCTCCGTTTTGAATGCAAACAGGAACAAACTCATGGCAATAAAACCTACAGCGGCATATCCATTCACTTCTTTTACTTCTTTCTTGATTTTTGCGATTACTTTTTTTAACGTTTTCATCTTAATAAAATTTTTATGGCTGCACAGTATGTTAACAGCCTTGGTTTTTACCTCCGGGATACCTCGAAGCCTATATCCTTCGGTTAATTAGTACTCTATGTTAACGGTATGGCAGGGGAGGCTCTTCATCCTGCATGGGCTCTTCATCCAATTTCTGGGGCAACCTCCTTTCTGCGCTTAAAGTGAAACATATATTTTAGCTTTATCCATTGGTTTTGCAAATAAAGTCCCCAGACGGCTAGCGCTACAAAAACAAGATTGAAGGCTAGGTGTACAGGGTAGGGTATATCTTCTAGGATACCGCCACAACTGCAGGGTACTCTCCCGAAAACCTTTGTCATCACGATGGCGATGTATAAGCTGAAAACCGCCATCAGTCCGAAGGATAACCATAAACCGGCAATACGACCGGAAGGGAAGAGCAATAGGAGAACGGCCAGTGATTCTAAACAGGGAATAAACCAAGTGAAAACATCGGCTACTGCTCTTGGGAACACCTGATTTCGCATATCCTGCAAAGCGCCGTCATAATCACTCAACTTGCTATAGGCGGCATAGAAGAATAATAGGCAAAGTGCCGCTGAAATCAATTTTGTCTTGATTTCTTTTTGCCCTAGCCAAGATTTGATTTTTTGATGCCGATGCCGGATATATTGCTTCATGTTAGCTCCTTTTTTCTTCATGGTCTATCCTTTTTAACCAGCGGGCCGCTGATGAAGGGATATCGCGCTGTCATCGGTGGCCGGCTGGTATATGGAACTATTGCCTACGATCTGGCTCTTCTACCAATCGTTTCCATAAAAGCAAAGGTAGCCTGGAGAAAAGGCGTAAATATTGAACTGGTTGTAGAAATTAATTGAAATATTTTTCGTAGAGAGAAGTGTCCAAATAAAAAGGCTTGATAGTTATTGTAGGTTATTTTTTAAAAGACTTGGAATGAATACTGATTTTGCGGGCACGGGAGCCGAGGTAAACGTAATGTGTCCAACTTACTCCGAATGCGCCCTTATGAACCGGAAGATAGATCGTGTCTTGTGCTTGTATCTTCTCGTATAGTTGATACGGCACAACAATGCTGCTTGTTATATTATGGGGGGAGTCTTCAAAAACAACGGTTGGAAGGAAATTATCTTTAACCTCCGAAAAGTATTTCGATTCTACTGCCTGGGATGTTTGCCCATTTTGCCCGAAATCCAACGTACTGTTCAGAATCTTTAAAAGGGCTTGTCCCCACAAGGGTAAAACAACCATAATACCTATAAAAATGGGTTTGGTTAGATGTTGTTTAATCGATGGTTTGGATAGAAAATAGCGATAAATCAAATATGCCGGAATGAAGCCTAGCAAAAAGAAATACAAATTATTGACAACGATAAAATTGAAGTGGCAAAATAATAGCGAGGCAATACTGATAAGAAATAATACAATACCATCAGGGCTTATACCTTTTTCGAAACTTAGATCAACCATCCCTTTGCTATAACCTACCCACCAAAGTACAAATAGGGGTGTAAGGGATACCGTATACAGCAAAAAGGGGAAACTGGCCATGGATAGCACGTTGAAAATCGAGATGGCAAGTAAAACCACATGGATGATGCGGTTTACTTTTGTAAAGTGCATGAATTTTTTTATTCGATCTGTTAGATGCCTGCCGTGGATGACGTTATTGGTGATAGCATCGAGTTCATATGCTTGATTTGAATGGGTGTAAAAATGCTGATAACAAAAGAAACTTATACGATGTACGTGCTTTACAAATAAACTAATTCTTAATGAATCTTTTGGCTCATGAGATGGTATCAAATGTAGCGTGCCCATACGGTATTCGTAATAAAGGATATCGCGTAGGTAGTACACCTTGTGCCTCCTCAAATAGTGTATTTCTATTGTGGTTTGAGTGATGTTGAGTTTCCAACTTAAAAAGTACAGCATATAATAAATTCCTTGCCCAATAGCGGAAAGGCATAGGCCGACAATAAAAATTGAAAACACCATTTCAACCAATGGCATTCCGTGTTGAATACTGTTAAAGACCAATAGCCCAAATAAGATGAAAAAGAGGAAATATACAGGGCTAAATAGCCAAATGAAAAATTTAATATAAGCTTCGTAGGTAAATGTTTCGTTCATAGGAATATTGTTGGTTATAAAACTTTGGAGTGGCCAAATAACTATTAATAAAACATAAATCAAAATAACACGTACATTTTACCACTGTTTTAAATACTTGTGCAGCCCATTATAGTACATGGGATGAGAAATGTTTAAGAGTGAACAAACTTCGTCAACTTGCAAAGGTGTTATCCAATTATGGAGTTCGTCTAGGGCTTTGTGAAGCCGCTCTCTGGCAGGTAATTTTAATATTTTTGTCAAAGACTGAAAGTATCTTAGTTTTTGTTCTTTCAAGACCTGGAGCAATTCGGCAAATGCCGGATACTGGTGTTGTGCTTCGCGTAGGTAAGTATACGGCAATTCCATCAGCGCTGTGGGATGCAAAAACTGAACTTGCAGCCCATGGCTCCGCTCGCTAAAGGGATGTTTGGTGCCGGTAAAATATTGATGCTTAACGCTTAACCATTGCAGCGATTCTTCGCCTTCGTCATTGGTTTTAACACCGGCCGCTGCGCCATCTAAAACGAAACACCAATTGTTTTTGGCCTCACCGGCCAATAAATAATAATCGTGCCGGTTGTAGGTGCGTGTCCGCGCGTGCGCGTTAATAAATTGCTTTTCTTCCTTCGTTAATGGACAATATTGTGCTGCATAAGTAAAAAATCGGTTCATGAGTATAGGGTTAGTGGTTTACCGAAATAAGTTGATTTCAGTTGGTTGGTTAGGTTGCCTTTCCGTCAAGTAAATCCGCTGGGGTAGAGCATGGTATCCTCCTTTCTTTTTAAGTCCATTGGCTGGCAAACTGGAGCATCTGCTTGCTTACCAAAGGCTTGGTTAATCCATAGGTTTTCATCGAGGTGTATCTGAATGGATCTTAATAACTGATGGTGAAGATCACCTCACCACTGGCTTCGTCCTGATCTTCCGCATGTTGGATAACGATGTTATTCTTCGTATCTACCAATTTGCCTTTGCGCAACTGGCCGGAGTTCCCTTCGGGCTTTATCAGAATAACCGGTAAACGGTAACTCATGGCTGATGCGGTTAGCGCCCCGGCACTTTGGGCAAAGTTTTGAGACAAACCGGCTAAATATACCTGCTGCTCTTCACTTAATACAAAATGCTGGGCAATCCACGCCTTGAAGTCTTGCTGTACCAGCATAATTTCTTCTTGTAATGCGTCTTCAGATAATTGATAAAGGGCGGAAAAAAATTGTTCGGCCCCATTCGTGGTAAATGGAAATGTAGACATAGTGATAAATTATGATGTTAATTAAAAAATAAGTGAGCTAAGTAAATAGGGATAACGTGTTTTTGCAAGGTATTGGAAGGGTAAAAACCGTGAACTGACATACTTTTAATCGTGAACTGACATTTTTTTTGTTAATTAGAACATTAAACCAAATACAGACAAACATGAATATACGGTTACTATCCGATAAGGGTTACCCCAAATGGTGGCTATTGCATAGCTTGGCGTTTATTGCGGCTTTCTTGCTCGTCATCTTCGGCGAAGAACTAAGCATCCCTGAAATTATCAAACATCCGGCATTCAAATTGGCTATGGCCGGAAGTTATGCCATTGCAATCTTGCTGATAGGTTATACCCATTTTTTAAGCCTTTTCCTGGATAGACTATGGCTGCTGCATGCCCATCAAGATTTATTGAAGTTTGGCCGTATAGTCTTCCAGATAGGCTGGGTTTATCTCCCGGCAATTTACCTTGCGGCTAAACTGGCCGCTTTTTATTTTAGCTATGGCTACAATGTAGACATTAACGATACCAGCTATCCCATCTATGAAAGACAATACATTGCCGTGATGTTGCTCTGTTTAAATGGGCTTTACCTCGTGCTTTCTTTCTGGAAAGATTACCGGCGGCCACGCTATGCAGAGGTGTTGGAAACGCGTATGTACACTCATCAGCTAAAACTGGAGGCCTTTCAGCCTCTTTTACCCGAGAAGCCAAAATCCCGTCAGTTGGGTTTGAACCTGATCCGTTTCTTGCCAGGGCGTAAACCTTGGACAATGGATGAGCGGTTTATTGGCGTTAAATTGAGCGATATTGCTTATTTCGAATTGGTGGAAGGACAGTACTTTTTGAAAACATTTGCGCTAGAATCGCTGGTGTTCGACCGTTCGCTGGATAGTTTAATGCAAAAATTACCGCACGATCATTTTTTCAGGCTGAGCAGAGCTATCATCGTCAATAAAAGGGCCTTAATAAACAAAAGCGAATTGGGGGGCTCAAGGTGGAGGGTTTTCTTAGATCCATCTGCTGCTGATGAAATTAATTTGAGTCGGAAGAAAACCCGGGAATTGAAGCGATGGCTTAATCGGGTGGGGCATGAAGTACAGAATACTGCCTAGTAGTAAGCAAGCAGCCATCTTTAAAAAGAGCAGCTGCTTGCGTGCCGGTTTATCTTTTCTTGCGAAACCGCTGTAAGACTAACGTGACCAAAAAGCTCACGAGGGCTCCAATGGCTGCCAAGATGATCGTCCGTAATAGCTCTTGCGTACCAATGAGGGGCAAGGTGCTGAGCAAGGTACCGCTGGCGGTACCTAAGCTAAGTTGCATCCGTTTCATGGCGTGCATTGTTGGCGTCTGCTGCCGGATCATCTTCACCTTGATGATGAAGGATTTGATCGAATAAACCGATAGCCAAGGCAACATATTTGGCTCCTTTCACTAACCGAAGGGGTAGTTTTATGGGCGATGCCAGAATAAGCTGCGCGGCAAGGTGCAAGCCTTCTTTAATTTGGGTAACGATGGCCTGAACCGGTTTTTGGGATGGCTGTTTTTGTTGATCTATTGTTTTCATAATGTTGGATTAAGGGATTCATCAAGGATTTCGTCGGCCTTTCGGCTTTCAAGCTGCTGCTCGGTAATCACCAGGTATACCCGTTGGCCGGTGGCCAGGGCAGGATAAACCAGGTTTTTCAGGCGTTGTAAGGCCTTACGGCTATAGGCTCCTTGCCCGGGGCCGGTGCAACGGTGTACCGGGGCAATGCAGCCTTGCAATTCATGCAAAGCGAAATTGGCCGGATGAATAAGGATGGCTTCGCGATTGGGCACATGGCTGATGGCCAACTGGTCTCCGTGCTTAAAGTGCATGCGGCGGATCAGCTGGTAACGGCCTTCGGGTATGCAGCTTACCGACCGACGGTTATGACGCCAAGGCAGCTCAATGGTCTGGCAAACGGGTTTGCCCGCATGCGCGAGCAAACCGTTTGTGCCTTCAGGATAATAGGTCCTGAAAAGATGCAAGGTTATCATCCTTTGTCAATTTTGATGATGGAAAGCGCATTGTAAGCGCCATTATTGAGTGGATAATGCTTGCCGTTCACCTCTTGGTAGAAGGAAATACCGAAGGCCAGGAATAAAGGCAGCTCAGTTTCCGGAGCAAGGGTGGGTGCAAGCTCCAGCGCCTCACCCAGATCGGCTAAAGGCAACACATCGCTTTCTTCCATGGCAAAGCTGAATTCAGCTTCTTCCGAATGGAAGTTTACGCTAGCCAGTGCTGCACTGAACTGATAATGGGTAGCCCCTTCAGGCTTGGCAATGACAACCTTCGGATTTAATGCTGGTATCGATACCAAGGCGGCACCGGTACTACGGTCTATGCTACTTTCTAGTTTAACGAAAAGAGTATTGGAAAGTGATGCAGCACTATTAAACCCGAAGCCATTCAGGATACCCAAATTTTCATTCAACACTTGGCGCTCGCCACGATCGCTTACCGTATCAGCTTTAACGACGCGAGACATCCGGCTGTTCAATCGGTTAGTCATCTTGGCATCCGAAGTGAGCTGGATGAAAGCGCGTAACGCATCGCGAAACCGCTTAGCTGCAGCATTGGCGCGGCCAAACTCGGCATTGTTTTCCCGAGTACGTTGGAATTTCGGGTCGGTAGCAATCCTACTGGCGCTAACGCCGCCTTTTTCTCGTGTCTGATACCCATTTTGGGTTTTGTAGAAGGTTAAATCCCCGATTCTTCCTTCTAATTTGATGAAACTTTTTTGTTGTGCCATAATAGTTAAAATTGATGCTGACGTTCGTTCTGGTAATGTGCTGTACCAAGGGGCCCGCTTGGCTTTGCTTACCTGTCGGATGCGTCTGCGTTGACAACGGCACAAATGTGTAGTAAAATAAAATAGCGCCGTTCGCAGAAGGCCTTTCTGTTCGCTTTTAGACCTACTTATACGTAAATAGGTCTTGAATGTCATGCTTGTGGCGCTTATCTTTGTTGCCATAATGAGAAAGGCTAATCTCGCCTTCCCTTCGTGCGCTATCCGCCGCATATCCACGGTATATTCACCCTATATCCGCCTTAGGGGTAGTAAAGGCGGGCAATAAGCGGTAAACTAGCGGCAAAGTAGCGGGAAAAGAAGGGGTGGAGCATCATAGGCGATGAGCCAGATAATGTTAACCAGACTTTCGGCAGGAGGCCGGAGGTCACAAAAACCTTTATTTCATGAACCGATATAGACTATTTATCTACCCAAAGGATGTAACGATTATTACTGGTAAAGGACTGAGACATGCACAGAAACTGTTGCGGGATATCCATGCCGCTTTAGGTAAGAAGGAGCACCAGCAGGTATCGATTGAAGATTTTGCTCATTACCAAGGGCTGGATGTGGAAGCTGTTCGCGAGGCTTGCATGGGTAGAACTACGAAGGATAGATGATGGTAGGGTAGTCCGGTATGGACAATCTTCTGTTCATTGTCCATACCGGATTAAACCGATATTGATAGCGCTATGTGGGCGAATGGGTTTTATTTTCTTCCTCTTAGACCCCAAGGTTTGATTGATAATTTGCTGCAATCGTATATCAAAATGCACTATCATAGTGCAAAATATTACTAAAAATGCACTATCATAGTGCAAAATGAAGAAAGGTGTCTAAAAAGGTTGTCATTTCGACCGGAATGAAATATAGCGGAGAAATCTGCTATTTGTGATACGCGATTAACAGATATCTCCATTTCGCTACGCTACCTCGATATGACGGTTTGAGCTTTTTAGACATCCTCATTTACATGGGCTATTACCTTTACTTGGCAAAGTAATTCTTCAGAGCGCCATCATTTTCGCCGTAATTCCAACGAACTTGATCTGCTTTTCCGTCACCGGTAATATCGGTGAAATAAAAATAGGTATTAGCGCTTTGTGAAGTACCCCTCAGTGAATAGATCGGGCCATCAAAGGTATTGCTGGTACTAGCCAGGTAAACTTTTATTTTACCGAGGTAAAGATCTGGTCGCCAATAGATTTTGTCAGCCCTGCCGTCGCCGTTCACATCGGCAAAATAAAAAGTGGTTGATGCCGAAACACTGGTGGCACCCGAGTTGCTAAATGAGGTTGATGCGGTAAAGTTACCATCACCGTTAGCGAGGTAAACCATCGTTTTTCCAGAGTTTAAGCTGGGATGCCATAGGATTTTATCGGCCTTGCCATCGCCATTCACATCGGCATAATGGAAGGTGGTACCGGCAGTGGTACTGGCGCCTGCTGCGCCATGAACCACACTGGGGCTAAAGCTGCCTCCCGATGTGGCCAGGTATACGCGGGTCTTGCCCGAATCGTAGGTGGAGTTCCAATAAATTTTGTCTGCTTTACCATCACCGTTCACATCGGCGAAATGATATACTGTGGTTTTACCGGCACTGGTTCCTTCGGGGTTGTCTACTGCGCTAGCGCTGAAATTGCCCGCCGTTGTGGCCAGGTAAACGCGGGTATGGCCGGCATTTAAGGTGGGATCCCATAAAATGAGATCGGCCTTACCATCGCCATCGATATCTGCAAAATGGTAACGGCTCGTGCTGAGTGTAGAGGCCGATGCGCTATGTACAACGGCGTTGGTAGCAAAGGTGCCGTCTCCATTAGACAGGAATACTTGTGGCTTGCCGCTATCGTAGGTACGGTTCCAGTAGATTTTATCTTTTTTGCCGTCGCCATTTACATCGGCAAAATAAAAGCTGGTATTGCTGCTGCCGCTCTTACCGTGATCATCTACGTGCGCGCCGCCAAATATGCTCGGCATATAGGTGGCTACAACGGGCCAATGATCGGAAGGCCACTTGCCGTTATAGCTGGTGGTGATAACTTTTGAAGAGGTAAAAGCCATGCTTCTATCGCTCATAATCCAGTCTATTTTTGAATTTCCGGTAGCGTCCCAGCCATGAAAAGTCAGATCGCCGTCACGGTCTCCGAGGGCATCTACTACACCCAGTGCGCTCTGGAGGCTTTTTATTTCGGTTGTTCCGGGTTTGGCATTAAGATCGCCAAATACAATTATGGGCAGCTTGTCTGTATTTTCTTGCTTCACCATTTCTGCCAGCGCGTTGGAGTTTTCGATCCTCTTGGGTTGGGAATCATACTGCCAGTGGCTGTTGCTGATAAAGTAGCTGTTGGCGGTAATTTTATCTTTTAATACTACCCAGGTGGCGGTATTGGTCGTGCCTGCAGCGCCTAAGCGTGCCGTGCCGCTTCTTTGCAGGGTAAAGCGACTGTTTTTAAAGAAGATGGTTTTGGGTGATCCAGTAATACTGGTGTCGTAATATTCGCCGTAGTCCAGGTCGGCCATCTGCGCTCTGAACCAATCTTCAAAGAAGTTGTCGGAGAATTCTTGCAACCCAAATACATCGGGCGTATTGTCTACAATAATCTGGCGAATGTTCCCTTTGCGTTCGTCAAGGCTCTGCGGGTCGCCGTCGGCGTTGTGCCTGATGTTGAAAGACAAGACTTTGAAGGGGTTTCCGTTGGCTTGTAAGGCTAAGCTGGGTGCTTTTAAAGCGGATGCTTTTGCCGAGCTATTAGCGGGATTCAGCGTTTCTTGTTTACACGCGGAAAAAGAGAGGGCCACGGTTAAGGCCAAGACTGTTCTGGTGAGGCCATGTGGACTGAAAATTGTTTTTTTCATGGTTTGCTGTTTAAATCATCATTAAGGTTTTTTGAACGCCGAAAAATCAACGCCATCTTGGTAATCATTAATCAGTATTAATGCATTGTCTCAGCTAGCAAGATAAGTATTATAAATAAAATTAAATATTATTTAATTGATAAGTTAATGTTATGAAATGTTTTTTAATAAGGATGGGGGAGGAATAAATGGATGTCAATTAAAAACCCAACAGTTTCTGGAACACATGAAGTGAAATTTGGCAACAATATCGTTTGGTTAGATTATGTGGATAGCTATACCTATTCCGAAACGGTATTTAATGTAAAAAGAGGGGGCATGATGTGCATTAGGGTTTCTTTTGGCACTTTATTAAATAAAAAGGATAGTTCTCTGTTACGGTGGTGATTTCAAATAAACCAGCTTTGCCAAATTCTTCTTGTAGGGTTGCCTCATCGTAAAAGAATAGGTTTACACCACCAAATAGCGCAAAGCGGTCTTTACTAATTAAGGTTCCCTGGCCGTAGGTTTGGGCTTCTTTGGTTATGGTGGTAAAAACCAGGTAACCACCGGGTGCCAGTTGCTTATAACAGTCGCTTATGAGCTTTATCCGTTCGTCCTTATCCAATAAGTGAATCAGTCCGTAACAAAATATACCGTCATACAGCGCCTGATCAAAAGGCATATCGGTTACCGAACCGTGATAAATGGTTAAATCCTTGCCGAAATGTTTTTGCGCGAGATCAATTGCCGTTTGGGAGATTTCAATTCCGGTTACCGATAGGCCGCTGTCTTTAAAAATCTTCGCGTTTCGCCCATAGCCAATGCCCGGAATTAAGATATTTTTTACGCCATGCGAAACAAAGAAATCATGGGTTAAAACAGCGGATTGCGCAGGTTCTAATCCCCACATTTCTTGTTTATTTTTAAAGGCTTCTTCCCAAAATTCTGCCATAGTAAATTTCCTTTTATGATGAACGAAATTTACGAAACATTTTTAGATATCAATTAAAAGCCGATGGCAAGATTGTTTTACTGTGCAACGAGCTCGATATGGGTATGACTGGAGATAATCTCGAGAATAATGTCGAAATAGGTTTTGCCTTTCCCCTTATTCAAATCATCAAGTTGTTTGGTGAAGAATGGGGTATTAAATACGGCGGGTTGTTCCAGCTTTTTCTGGTAATAGGCTTGTGTAAGTGCTTTACCCAGATCTTGCTTGTTCTGCTCGAAATTTCTCCAGATGAGCTGAAAGGGTTCATTACCGGCAAGGGCTCCAAAGCCACCGTACAAGAGATCGTTAAATGCATCTAAACTCTCGCCCAGCTTCCAGTCTGCCTCCTGCATAAATACACGATTTACTTCTTCATAAAAAGTTGGTATGTCGTGTATATGATAGCCATTCAGAACAAATTGTTTCATGATCTTACAGATTTGACATGGGCTAAAATACTAAAATATGGTGCTAAACTACTATGTTTTCCCGAACGTTAATACTTGATGTAAAAGGATGTACCAGGGGGCAATGATTGATGCTGGAACTTATTCCCTGCTATTGATAATAAAATCATACCGATACACCGGGCAGTTGGTGTTGGTTTCATCGTCAGGATCTTCACATAACAAAAACGTTTTGGTACTGTCCGATTGCTGATATATGGATAATCCTTCGAGCTTTTTTGTTTTAGAAAGGGATTGAATGGGACTTATTTTCCAGTTTTTCAGGTTGATATAAGCGATATAGCTGCCCATGTTATCTCCATCTTCATAGTTGCTGGCCTTACTTTCTGCAGTGGCAATGAAAAAGAGGCGATTATCTAAAAGCAATGCATCCGAAAAACCACTGGGCTGACCGTGTATGGACGGTAGTTTAAGGTGCTTGGCTTGTAAACTGGTAGCTTGAAACTGCAATTGGGCATTTCCGTTGAAGGTGAATACTACATTTTGATGTTTAGGCCCATTGCCTCTATTGAGAAAATACCAGGTGCCATTTGCGTAAGCAATACCTTCAATATTAAAATTCTCTTCATCTACCTTCCCGATTTTCCGCATTTGCCGGAAAAGTGGTGCCAGGGATACGCGTTGCACGGATTGATCTTTTTGATGGTAAATGAATGCTGTTTCTCTTTCGGATGTTGAGCCTGAACCAACAACGACTAAGGTATCATTAATGGCATAGAGTGCCTCAAAATCTGCTTTTTCCTTTTTACTGACCATTTCCTGCTGCTGGGTACTGTCTAGCTGTATTTTGTGCAGCTGGGATGCCTGCATATCATATTGATAGAGATACGGACTATTATCAGATACGATATACAATTGATCTTGCTGATAATAGATGCCAGATGCGGCTTGGATACCTACCAGTTTTAAAAAGAGAAATAAGGAAGGGAGAATATTCATATACGCTTATTAAAAATACTTGCCCTCCCTTGCCTCAATAAATATACCAATTGCTATTGCCTATTTTAAAACGTTGCTATCTTGTTTAGTTTATAAACCACGTGGATATTTTTTCTATATTTACGCTATTAAGAATCAGTTTAAATAAAATATAGATTATCCACAAGCTGTTTATGGCCGCACATATCAAAAAAGGAAGTAAAAATAAATCATGGTTTACCAAAACAATAGCTTGGCTGCATTTATGGCCTAGTTTGGCTTCGGCACTGGTGCTGATATTTGTCTGTTTAACAGGTACGATCGTTGTCTATAATGATGAGGTAATCGCCTTATCCGCCGGCCAGGCGAAGTATGTGCGCCAAGTTATGCTTGATAATAATGTCTCAAAGTCGCCAGCAATTTGTCTGGTAATGATACAATCCGATCTTTATTACCTTTGCTTTGATGGATTCTGATAATTCCATCGGAAGATTTTATGTCTTTGATTTTGAGATTCAACAGTTCGCTAAGACGTAGTCCACAACTATAGATTGTCATCAGAATAGCCTTGTGTTTTAGATTTTGAGTGTTATCGAGAATATTTCTTACTTCTTCTTTTGAAAAGAATTTAGGTAATTTAGAAAATGAGCGTTTCGGGTATAAGTAATCCAGTTGGATTTTTTTGTCCAATATCAGTTCGTACATCTTCTTGATTGCGCCCACTAATCCTTTTTGATAGGAAACACTAATTTTCCCATTTTGAACTTTTTCGTTTATAAACGCCTCAATATCTGACAGTGGAATTTCTTCAAGGGAGGGATATTTGCTAACATGTTTAAGAAATATACTAGCGTAATCCTTGTACGATCTAATGGTATTGCCAGCATATCTCTGCATCAGCAATCTCTTTTCGAAGGTTTCAAGTATGATTTCGCTATTCATATCAGGGAAATAGTATTTTATAATATTTTGTTTCGCTATTTGTGCGGTTTTATTTTTTAAATACAAATATATCAATATCTTATGTAGAAAGAAAAGTCAAATAACGAAACACGTATAGGGTTGGTTAAGCGAAATTTTCCGTATATTCGTTTCGTTAAAACAGATGTTGTTGTTAGCAATCCGCTGCGCTCCTTGCTAACAATGGCTCGGCGACTTACGTCGCTTGCCGTAAGCCGCCGCTTCGCGGACTGCTTACAACAAGCGACTTGGCTA
>NZ_BAABIQ010000029.1:0-41967 GCF_039542865.1 Olivibacter ginsenosidimutans
ACTTTTGTTCATACTTTTTTGTCGCAACTCAAAAGTATAAATCCTGGAGCAGTCTGATTAATTTCTACTGCTCCTTTTTATTTTTTTCCGGACACTAGTGAATTTTTTTATAGTTTTTCGTGTACAAAATTCTTTTTTTATAATATTGTCGAGGATGGTCAGCTAATCATTTAAACTATTATTGACTTTGCAAATGGCTAGGATAAAACGCCGGGAAGGCTTTGAGGGGCAACGGCTCCTCGTGGTTCCCAAAAAAGTAACCTCGAATTTTTTAAAAACGGATCCGGTTACCAAACAGATATTTATCACTGATATTGGGTATTATCCAAAAGCTAGACACCATTATGTAGCACGCCCCCATGGTATCGATCAGCATATCATAATTTATTGTACCGACGGATACGGATGGTTTGAAATTGATCGAAAAAGAATAGAAATATCTCCGTCGCAACTTATTACTATTCCTGCAAATATGCCTCACCAATATGCTGCCCACCCAGATCGACCATGGACGATATACTGGGTACATTTTAAAGGAGAGATCGCCTCCTTCATAGTGGATCTGATATTGAGAAATTCGAAAAATGAGAAACCATACCTATCTTTCAGTGAAAGTCGTATCAAGCTGTTTCAACATATTTGCGATAGTATGGAATACGGCTACGGCGAAGATAACCTACGATATGTGAATATGATCTTTTCTCATTTCTTGACCTCCTTAATTTATGAAGACAAACTTTATAAAACAGTCACCGATGTCGAAAAGGATCCAATCGCTCATACGATCAAATTTATGAATAGTCATGTTGAAAAAAAGTTTCGACTAAGCGAATTCGCTGACTATGCAAAATTATCTCGGTCGCATTTTTCAGCGATTTTCAAGATTAAGACGGGTTATTCCCCCGTAGAGTATTTTAATCAATTAAAAATCCAAAAGGCATGCCAGTATCTGTCATTTACAGATCAGTCGATCAAGGCGATTGCAAAAAATTTAGGTATTGACGACCAATATTATTTTACACGAGTATTTACAAGGTTGATCGGTAATTCGCCTAGTGAATACCGCCGGAAAATCAGGTCAGAAAGTAAGCCATATGTTCTCAAACATAAAGTTTGATTAATTTAATAACGTATCTTTTATGCTATATGCATCGTATTAAAATCCATCATATTCGTAAAAAGAAACATTTTCTTTAGGTTTTTATAACGCTACATTTACCGCAATTAATTCATGTTGCGATAGTTGGCTCATTCAGAACAACTGGAGGTATTAAACGCAACTATTTTAAATAAAGTTATACCATTTAATGTGAGACCATTGGTGGTAATCGTATATCAAATGTTCAAAAAACACGCTCGTATGTATAAAAAAGTATTTCATACCATACTCTCCCTGTTCATCTTGGCATCATCAGCTGTTGGACAAACCGTTAAAAAAACAAATACTGGGCTAATGGGACATCGATACCTAACATTTAATACGGTGATTAGGGTTAATCAAATCGAAGTCTCAAGAACTAGGAACGTCGGTGAAGATGAACGGGCCTTGCATACACCAGCTAAAGTGGAGGCTTTCCGTCGTGCTGTAGCTGAAGGTTTTCCGGGCGGAAAAATGACTTGGGCATTTAGCTGGCTGGCACTGAACGATACTACTGCAAATTACAGGGAGATTAGGAAGTTGGTGGTTAGCTACCTGAAAAAGTATGGCGATGAGATCACTTTTATTCCTGGTGCTTACTTTGCAAATGCCTATAACACAACAGAGCAGGTCAATAAAGACATCCATAATGCTTTGAATCTGATAACGAAGATGGTGGGTAACGGCTATAGACCCAAAAGTATCGTAGCGGGTTTCCTGTCGTCCGAAAATCAACAGTATCTGGCAGAAAAGGAGCACATTCACGTCTGTCAAGGTAATATATGGAGCCAATTTAGTATAGACAATCAGGATGGCGACGGTTCAGTATCCTATCCTTTCTATCCCTCTAAAGAGCATTTTTGTAAACCTGCTCAAAATAGCGCTGACTTCATAGACTGTGTGAACCTAGATGGTTGGTCTGTTGATTTTCTCGCTGCGCGAAGAGCTGGGTTTGCTGACGGCTTCAACAGTAGGTTAAGCGTGGGGCCTATAGAGACCATCGGTAAATACGGACCTGAAATTGGGCTGAAACAGATGATGCATGCTACAGCGATTCATTTTGATCAAGGATTCGAACTGAATAAGTTCGCATGGGTAACAAATTGTTGGGAATTAAGTCTTCCTTATGATGCTGAATATCTGAGAATGTGGCTGAGTCAGATTAAAAAACGCTGGCCTGACACCAAAATGATCACTCAGGGAGAGTTTGGTCTGATCTGGCGAAAACACTATAAGAATAACCACTTTAATTATGTCTTTATCGAAAATGGCTCTGGCATTGGCGGTTCTGACGCTGATAAGGAAATCAGGTGGTTTATGAATAAAGATTTTCGTTTAGCTCTACTTCGAACAGTTGGAGATCCGGAATCAGAAAAGGTGATTGACTTTACAAATTATACGCTCCCTGCAAAGGAACCAGCAGAAATGACCCGCAAATGGAGCCTGTTAGGAGAAATCAATCAAAAACAAACACGCGCACAAGACAAACCGATACCGCTTGATTCGTTGTCGAAAGACGCTCGGGCACTAATCTTTCATCACTATCCGAACTTGGACAATAAGTAGGTACTTCCTATTCCATATATTTCAACAATTCTAACTCAAAATTGCCATTGCTGGGTCTATAGAAATCATCGTCCAAAATATCTCCCTTGTTATTCATGACGATATACCGGGGGATGTTTCTGATGTTAAGCAACTTGGTTAAAGCAGATTCCTTAAAGTTAGCCAATCGATATTGGTGGGGACTATTATAAATGCCGTTCTTTTTGGCTACAGCAATCCATTTAGCTATATCCGCTTCTTTATCGATGCTGATCGTTACAAATTGAATGGGCTTATTTTTAAATGCACGTTCTATCTTTTTTAGATGAGGGATCTCTGCAATACAGGGAATACACCAGCTTGCCCAGAAATCAATTACGGTCAGCGGCTGATTTTTATCGGTAACAGTGCGTTTGAAATCCGTTTGTTTTCCAGTGAAATCATACAGATCAACCGGCGGCAAATTAGCGATGCTTTTCATTTCGTGGTTTGCAGACGCTTCATCACTTTCGATCAAATATCGGTAACGACCTCCGGCAAATGTTGTCAGCTTTTTTTTTGCCTGTTTGAAATCGGTGAAGGTTCCCGATAAGATGCTTGTAAGCTGATAGATCGTATCGAGATAAGGATCCTGTGTATGTACGCTTTGCAGTTTCCGTTTGATTGCTTCGATGTCCTTTGGCGTACTCATAAAGCTCCATGCAACACAGTTGGCTACATATTCCTTATAAAAATCCCTTTGTTTTAGTTGTTGGTCTGCTCCGACAATACAAGCCCAAACATCGCGTTTATCAATGTTCTTGTTTTGCTTTTTTGCGTTGTATGCAATGAGTGTTCCAAAAATCCACTGATTATGCAATGCATCAATAGAGCGGATATCGTCTGCATGCTCATACAGGTCGTCATAAAGGCTGTCAGTTGTTTTGGTAACCGTCATCGCAGAATCTGCCAATAAATGGGCAGTTAATGCATATTTGTTTTTGCTGTTCAGCTTAGTCAACAAATCCTTTCGTGTTTCGGGTAGATGGAGGTTGCGAATGGCAACTTCATTTTGTTTAAAAGAAGCTTCGATCTGTTGTATTGTTTCACTTAAGTCCATCGCTTTCAAATTCTGATCTTGTGATAGCGTAATCAAGCTGTCGATGAAATTCGGAAATCCAGACGCGTACGACAACGAAAGAGCACCTTCTTCTTTCTTTAATATTATACTATCTCCAGGGCTTAATAATAAGGAATAGGTACGCGATAGCGTACCTTGCTGGAGCACATAAATGTTGTTGTAATCCAAAAATAAGGGCTTATCTAGCACTACTCTTTCGGTGATAACCGTATCTTTCCGGGAACTGTTTTTAAAATGAAATTTTCCGTTATATTTAGCGGGAACCATCAATTTAAGTTCTTCACCAGGTTTTAAGGACACTGAAATAACCACCGGACGCGCTTGTTGTGCCTTATCTGTAGTTTTGTCATCCGATGCCTCTCGTGAAAAACAAGATACAAAAATTAAAGTGGCCATTGGCCAGATCATGGAAAGCGCTTTCATAACTTAGTTTATAAATTAATTTCTTTTTTGATTATACTTCTTTAAGGTATTGATCTTTTTGTTATAAGGAATGTTTGTGTATAGTGCGTTTAAAAATGGTAGTCTTTTATGATGCTCAATATACACAATTATTTACCAGATGGAGGCCTTTTTTCAATAAATGTTATTTTTTGTCCGATTTCCTTTTCATATAAAAAGCTCAGGTCTCCCTGATTTATAGTAATTTATCCGATGCACGCCATTTTGTATTTGCAGCTTGTTTTTGTAATTTGCTTTTTTCAAAACGTAAATTTGAGCTAATGAAAAACTATTGGTTAGCATTACTATTTCAGGTTAGTTTTTTACTTGTAGGAGCACAACAAGCTCAACAGGACTATGATGGTTTCAAGAAGCAGGCCGAAACGCTTTATCAACAAAAGGAATACCGATCCTCTGCTCTTAAATATAGCGAAGCTTTCGCATCTATTGGAGACAAGGGAACCATAGACGACCGATATAATGCCGCTTGTTCCTGGGCTATGGCAAATGAACCTGATTCTGCTTTTTATCACTTGAATCGAATTGCTGCCTCAGGCCATTTTACGAATCTTGATCATCTTCGTCAGGATACGGATTTACAATCTCTCTATCAAGATAAACGTTGGCCGGAAGTGTTGGCTCTGGTAAAGAAGTATAAAGATGAAAAGGAAAAGGATTACGATAAGCCGCTAGTTGCTAAGCTGGATAGTATTTTTGAGCAAGACCAGCGTATCCGTTGGCAAGCCGATTCTGTGTATAAACAGTTTGGTTCGGATGCTCCGGAATTTAAGGCATTGGCCGAAAAATTTAAGACGGTTGATTCACTTAATTTAGTAGCCGTGCGGGAAATATTGGATACAAAGGGTTGGCTGGGGCCAACTGTTGTGGGAGAAAAAGGAACCCAAACCTTATTTTTAGTGATTCAGCATGCCGATTTGAAGACGCAGCAAAAATATTTACCACTTTTGCAGGAGGCGGTTGTCAAAAAAGAACTGGACCCGGCGAATTTTGCGCTGCTAAAGGATCGCATTGATCTGCGGGAGGGAAGAAAGCAAACCTATGGTAGTCAAATTTTTCGCGATCCACAGACAAAAGAACAATTTGTTGCTCCCTTGATTGATCCAGATCATGTGGATGAACGGCGGAAGGAAGTGGGATTGCAGCCAATGGCCGAATACGTTCAATTTTTTGATTTTACATGGGATTTGGAAGCCTATAAGAAAAACCTACCTCATTATGAACGCATTCACGAAGAAATGGTACAAAAAGAGAAGCGTAACACTCCTTAGTAAGGCATTACGAGTAGATACGATGAAGCAATCTAACGTCTTATTCATGATTTTTGATTAAATTCAAATAGGTTCTAAGAAAAATATCAAAAAGTACAAACAAAATGCCTATTCTGATAAAGATACTTAACCAATGACCGTTATCTTTGGCGACTAAATCAAACACCATTATAAATGTCTGCTACTGTTAACGTTATTATTTTTTCTTTTCTGCTATTTTATACTAATTTTTGCCGTGCCCAGCAATCTCCCTATGTTAAACATGATCGTGCGACTAAAATCGTTCATATGACGGTGCCTGATCAACAATTGTCACTCGACATCGATTATGCCCAAGGTTGTGTTCTGAAACAAGTGTATATCAAGGGCAAACCGGTATTATCAAATGCTGGTGCGTATACAGGTGTTACAACAGCAAATGGAGATTCTTTTTCATCGCATGATGCTTCCCCTGTTCAGCTCTCAGAACGGGAAAACAGCCTCATCTTACGTGGTATTGTTTACGGCAATGACGACATCAACGTGAATGAGGAATGGCATTTCATCGTTCAGAATGGAGCTATACGTTGGGATATTATCCGTACCTATCAAAACGAGGCAACGTTGGAAGAAACAGCTTTTCCTACGTGGAATTTTACCGATCTTTCCATTTGGAAAGGCGGCATTATGGATAATGGCGGTATGGTCTGGTGTAAATACCTGAACCAAGTAAACGATACCTATGGAGTACATACCGGAGGTGTAACCTTTTGGAATCCAGACACGGGCGATGGTTTTAAAATAGACGCAAATGCAAGCGATGGGAAAGCTGTTGCCGCTGCTTATTCTCATAATACTCAAGGGGCATTTACCTGCACGCAATCGGTCACCGATCAACCGTTGCAGCAACGTTATCACCTGAGCCGTTTTGTTTCCCAAAAATCGAACGTTTTTGCCCCTTTTCCGGTCAGTAAAGGGACAGTAAAGTTAAGTTTAAACTTAAGCTATGTTGATTATGACGAAGTTTACTCCCGCGGTAAGCTAGCAGGCATAGATGCGGTAGCCGTAAGGGAATTAATGAATACGACGGCACGATACGGCGTCGTGGATAATGCCATTGTTGGGGCCAATGGTTGGCTAACCAATTGGAAATGCCTGCATGAACCTTTTTTTGCTCAGATCGCGCTGGCGCTTAATGACGATAACTATACTAAAAATTTAGCAGCTACCCTAGATCAGGAACGAGATGAAGCCGTATCGACTGATGGTCGAGTTTTATCACGCTGGCATGATGTTCCTGGCGATGAAATACCCGGGACGTATAACACGAAAACCGGCTATTATGAGGCTAAATGGGGTTACACCATCGATTCGCAAACAGGATATATTATCAATACCAGTGAATTATTTGCCTTGAATGGTGATCGGGATTGGCTCCGTTCGCACCAAGCGAGCTGTGAAAAAGCCCTAGATTGGTTGATCAAAAGAGATAGCGATCATAACGGGATTTTCGAAATGATGAATAATACGATCGCGGAAGAAAAAGCGAGTGATTGGTTGGATATCGTTTGGGCGAGCTATGAGAATGCATTTGTCAACGCGCAACTATACGAAGCCTTAACACTTTGGTCGACATGCGAGCAGGTTTTGAACAACCCACAAAAGGCGACCTATTATGCGACGGTTGCTGCACGCTTAAAAGAAGCCTTCAACAAGCCCGTAGAGAAGGGAGGATTTTGGTCGGAAACAAAACAACAATATGTATACTGGCGAGACAAGGATGGCTCCATTCATGGTGATAATCTGGTTACACCGGTGAATTTTGCAGCGATAGCGTTCGGTATCTGTGATGATCCAAAACGTATCGCCTTGATTTTAGATCAGGTAGAAAAAAGAACTCAGGCAGAGCGGTTGTTTCATTGGCCTTTATGTTTCGATTCTTTTCAGCGCGCGGAAGTGAGCGGCGGCAACTGGCCTTTTCCCATGTACGAAAATGGAGATATTTTTCCGACTTGGGGATATTTAGGAATTCGGGCATATGCTGCCTATGATAAAACAATCGCCTTAAACTATATTCATAAACTATTAGCACAATATAATAAGGATGGCTTATCTTCTCAACGATATAATCGGGTAAGCCAAAAGGGTGAAGGAAGTGATATCTTATCGGGAATTTGCACGACTATCACGGGCTTATATCGCGATATTTATGGTGTTAGGCCCTCATGGGATAGATTAGGGATCGAACCACATCTTACACCCGAACTCGATGGTACTACCTTTAACTATAAGCTACGAGGTACTACCTACCAACTGACGCTTCATACCAATAGTTATTCGGTAAAAGGGGATGGTTTCGCTGTAAAAAGTCAAGAGCATTTTGGTATTGCAAAGACCAAAGAAGGGATTGTTTTTTATCCGCAAAATCAGACCGAGCGTAGGCTAACGGTTCGAGAAAAAACAGGTAAAACCGTTGATTTAGTAGTCGCGCCTTGGAAGGAAGAGGCCATATCCTGGGAAGCTTTAGCACCAGGGAATTATCAATTTACCTGGAATGATTTACCGAAGGGCGCGCGTTATCAGTTATGGATTAATGGTAAACGGATCAATACCGTAACTGTTGATGAAGGCGTACTTACGCTTACTCACCAAGTGAAACGAGCTACTAAGTTTCTTTTGAAACCTATAGCATAATACGTCAAGCATGATAGCGCAGGACAGTTGGTCGCTATGAAATATTTAGCTTCGCTATTAGCCATTATAACACGATTCCGTTACCTAGCTTAAGATAATAAAGAACAGCTGATAATACTAATGGCGCTTATTTTCTAAATCAAATTAAAACGAGTGGAAGTTAGCGATTCAAAGCTTATTTTATCATGGCAGCAGGGCAATGACCACGCTTTTGAGATCATCTATAAACGGTATGCTTTGCGGTTGTTAGCCTTAGCCGTTAAAAAGACAGGCAATCGTCAAAAAGCAGAAGATCTCGTTCAAGATGTTTTTGTTGTATTGTTTAAGCATCGGTCTACCGCGGATAAGATTTCTTGCCTATCGGCGTACTTACGTACTATCCTAAAAAACAAAATCCTCGATGACACGCGCCGACTACTCGTTCAACATAAATATGAAGACCAATTAACACACCTATTCCGTGATGAAGATTATTCAACTTCGGTAAACCTAGAGGCGAAAGAATCCATTCAATTAGTATTCGAACAAATTGAGAAGCTACCCCCTCAATGCAGAGATGTATTTAAACTAAGCCGTCAAGATTACCTGACCAATAAACAAATTGCAAACTTGCTTAAAATTTCAGAAAATACGGTAGAACAACATATTCGAAAAGCGTTAAGACGTTTAAAAACAACCATTCCCTTTTATAGAAAAACGTGGATGCTTATTTTTTTGTTTTTGTTTTGTTAAAACATTTTAGCTTTTTTAGTAACAGTTATTTACCTCCTTCTGATTTCTCAAAAAACTAGTAGAGAAGCTTTTGCTACTTGGTGTAAAAAAATGATAACCCAGTAACGGTAAGCCATATCCTATTCGTCTTATCCTAAAAGGCACGGGCTATATGAACAGAAATAGGCTTCAATATTTGTTGGAACGGTATCAAAAATCGGTATGTAGTGCAGAAGAATTAAAAGAACTAGATGACTGGTATCGCTCATTAAATTATGGTGACCATGCATTTGAGCAGGAAATAAAGAGCCGGGAAGAAAAAGAACAACTATCCGATATCTTGTTTGAAGGATTCCAGAAAAGACTTGCCAACGAGAAGGAGCCGTTGCCAACCATTAATCGTTGGTATCCCTTAGCTGCAGCTGCGGTTTTGTTATTCGTTGCAGGTGCTGTGTTATTTTTTGTCTATCCTAAAACCGATGTCAAAAAACCATCCGTCGCATCTAACAAAACGCAAATTCTTCCGGGTAGTAATAAAGCGATCCTAACACTTGCTGATGGTGAACAAGTTGTCTTAGACGATGCAACAACTCACGGGATCCCGGATCAATATGGAATGAAGTTGACACGAGTTGACAGTAGCCTATTGACCTATAGTATAGCTAATGGGAGGGCTCCACAGCATGCAGAAGAATTGGCTTATAACACTATCGAAACGCCAAGGGGAGGGCAATATCAGGTTATGTTGCCCGATGGGACAAAGGTCTGGTTGAACGCGGCAACCATTTTGCGTTATCCCGTGAAGTATTCCACCAATGAACGTAAGGTTGAATTATCGGGAGAGGCCTATTTTGAAGTAGCTGCGAATAAATCTCAACCATTTATTGTCGTTACCGGTAAACAGGAGATTAATGTGCTGGGTACACATGTTAATGTTAAAAGTTACAAGGATGAGCAGCTTACCAGCACGACGTTAATTAGCGGAAGTGTTCGTGTACATGACCTTAACACGGATGAGTCTGTCATTCTGACACCTGGGCAACAAGCAAATACACGGTTGATGTCTAAAAAAATGTCTATAACGGCCGTAAATGCACAGGATGTAGTTTCGTGGAAAAATGGATATATGGTATTCGATAATCAAGATATCTATAGTATTATGAAGGTGATCAGCCGTTGGTACAATGTAGATGTCGTTTATAGTCAAGTGGATAAAAAAGAGCGGTTTGGTGGTACATTTTCGCGTTACGCGCACTTGCAGCATATACTGGAAAATCTAGAACAGATTGGGTCAGCCCGCTTTAGTGTGCAAGGTAGGGAAGTAGTTGTATCTAATCGTTTATTGGCACGCTGAATTCATATCACTATATAGATTGACCAATTTTGATACAAAAGAAAGGAGGTGTTTAAGGCAAATACTAACCAAGAAGATGATTGCGAAAACAAAGGGCGTCGGAACCGCCCTTAGTCGATCAGTGATCTACCGAGTAACCATTGTGTACCAAATTAATTAACCCGATAATCAAATGTACAAAAAAAATAATGAATTTATATTCAACAGGGAGTATTGTGCACTGTCCAATTGTCTGTTAAAAATGAAGTTAACATTACTTTTATTGTTTATTTCCATTGTGCAACTCAGCGCAGAAGCATTGGCTCAACAGATATCCTTGAAGCTTCAAAATGCATCCCTAGCGGAAGTTGTTGCTCGAATAAAGACGCAGACGGATTTAGATTTCCTGTATAATAACAGCACTACCGAGGATTTTATTCCAGTTACCTTAGACGTCAAAAATGAACGTCTGGAGACCGTATTAGACTTATGTTTTAGAAACCAACCGCTTACCTACCGCATTAATAAACATACCGTTTTGATCACGAAAAAGGAGCAAAAACAGGTAAAAGAAAGCGCTCAAAACATAGTCAGCGGATTAGTGACGGATAGTGTTAGTGGAGAATCGCTACCTGATGTAAATATCACAGTGATTAATACAGCTAACGGTACAAAGACAGATGAGCAGGGCCGGTACCGTCTGCCGGTTTCATCAGCTAATCCAGTATTGGTGTTTTCCTATATTGGTTATCAAGTAAAACGCGTTGCGCTTAACGGAAGAAACCGCTTAGACGTTAAAATGACCCCACTTACAACAACCTTGGAAGACGTAGTAGTCGTGGGATACGGTACACGGGCTAAGGGGACAGTCACAGGCGCTATTTCATCGGTGAAGTCGGATGTATTCGAAAACCGACCATTAAACAACAGTTATGATGCCTTGCAGGGTGCTTTACCTGGGGTTACCATTACCCGAGGAAGCGGGCAACCAGGTGGTCAGGGCTATAACCTACAAACACGTGGATATTCATCGATCAATGGCAATGCCCCTTTAGTCATGATTGATGGTATACCGGGTGATCTCAATGTAATTAACCCGAATGATATCGCAGAGATTACCGTATTAAAAGATGCAGCAGCCTCCATCTATGGTGCCCGTGCAGCCGATGGTGTAATTTTGGTAACCACCAAAAAAGGTACGAACGCACCGCCACAGATTACGTATAGCTTGAATTATGGACGAAAGACGCCAACCTACTTGCGTAAGGTCACCAACACCCTACAATTTGCGGAAATGATGGACGAAGGATTGAGAGCTGTTGGTCAACCCGGATTTGATGCCTCCGTGTTTGAAAAAATTAAAGCCAACGCGGCGCCCGAATTGGATAAAGGGTGGAATTACGGGGTAACCAATTTTCCTGCTTTTTATGGTTATACCGATTGGAATAATGCGATTTATAAAACTTCCGATCAACAATTACATAACCTCGCTATCGCAGGAGGTGGTGAGAATAACGGTTATTTAGTTTCCTTAGGGTATAACCGGGATAATGGAAATTTGAAATTTGGCGAAAATAACCTAGATCGGTATAACTTCCGTATCAATTATGATATCAAGCTGTTGAAGAAATTAAGCTTGCAAACCCGTACCAGCTTTGAAAGCCAAATAACACGAGAACCGAGTAACTTAGAGAATGCCTTGACCAATGTACCACGTCAATTTCCTTACCAGCCGGTGTTCAATACCCAAGGCCAATTCTATGGTTATCAAGGGTATGAAAATCCTGCCCAAACCTTGGCTGAAACAGGTAAACGGCACATTGATTATTCTCGGTTTAATACAAACTTTAAACTTGACTACGACGTTTTGGAGGGGTTGAAGCTTACCGGACAGGTCGCCTTTATGATGGATTACTATAAGGATAATGCGAACTATCGGACTTTTACCCGCTGGAATTATGCCGGGGAAGTACAGGATGTCCGACAAGATCCCAACTCGGCCTATTACACCAATGAAAAGAAATTGAATAAATTGTATCAGCTATATTTCGATTATAATAAAGCCTTTAACGCAGATCATCGCATTAATGTAACAGGGGGTGCTTCGCTGGAACAGTACAGTGGCGACGGGCAAACTACTTGGGGATACCATTTTTTGAGCAATGATATCTTTACCCTCAATCTCGCTGATAAAACGAAGACGGCCTATACCAATTTTACAGGAAGCTTAAGCAGTTCGGCCTTAGCATCTTATTTTGGTCGATTAAGTTACTCCTTTCGGGATAAATTAATTGTGGATGTAACCGCCCGTGCCGATGGAAGTTCTAAATTTGCATCCAGCAAGCGTTGGAGCGCTGTTTTCCCCTCGGTCGCCGTAGCATACAACCTTTCTCAAGAATCATTTATCCAATCGCTGGGGGTAATTGATTTGTTAAAACTCAGGGCATCCTGGGGAAAGATGGGTAATCAGGAAATAGGTGAATTGGGGCTTTATGATTACATACCTTTGGTATCTGTAGAAGGAAATTATCCCTTAGGTAATCCGAATGCTGGTCTAACCGGTGCAAGTTCTAATACAGCTTCGCAGGATCGTACTTGGGAAACGATCATTAATAAAAATGCCGGTATTGACCTTGGTGTCCTTGGGACAAAACTGACGTTTTCCTTTGATTATTACCAGAAAATAAACGACGATATGTTGGTGGATATTGCGGTACCAGCCACCTATGGTGGTGTACCACCTTCATCCAATCAAGGGAAATTGGTGACCAAAGGATTTGAGACAGCCATAACCTGGAAAGATCAACGCGATGATTTTCGCTATAGTATCTCCTTGATGCTGAGCGATAATACCAATAAATTGGTGGAGCTGAAGAACAGTGATAATTATGGGGAAGGACTAAATCAGTTCAGGCAGGGTTATCCCATTAACTCCTATTTTGGATATGAATACCTGGGCATTATCAAAACGCAGGAACAGTTGGAGGCCTATAAGCAGTTGACGGGTATCCCAACCAATATCGGTATCGGTGACGCCATGTATAAAGACCGCGATGGCGATGGTAAACTGACGGCTTTTGGCGATAAGACAAAGGGCCTCGCGGGTGATATGCTTTATTTAGGTAATTTATCTCCCCGGTATACCTATTCGGCTAATATTAGCGCAGCGTATAAACAATTTGACCTATCGGTTTTCTTGCAAGGTGTAGGTAAGCGGACGGTGCAGTACGAGAGCAATATCAGCACGCCAAATACATTCTTTTGGCCATCGTTAGCCTACTATTACCAGCAAACTTGGAGCTCCGACCGACCAGATGCACCGTACCCACGCTATTTACCTGGCAATTTAGGCTATGACGAGATCCGGAATTACGATTACCATACCTCATCCCTGGTTATGCACAACGTCGCGTATCTACGCTTTAAAGTGATCACCCTGGGTTATAATTTACCAACAGCACTGGCCGAAAAAATCAAAATGAAAGGCGCAAGAATTTATGTAAGTGGGCAAGATCTTTTTACCCTTTCTAAGGGAACGTTGGGGGGCAATTTTGATCCGGAAGATGGAAAGCGGAATGAAGGTACCTACCCATTCAATAAAGTGTATTCAATCGGTCTAAATGTTAAATTTTAAGAAGCGATGAAATTGATTAATAAAAAAGAACTATATACGAGGGGTATGCAACACCATAAAAAATCAATGCTGGTTGTCTTGCTCGTATTTCTGCTCGCAGCTTGTAAAAAGGAACTTAACTTGGTATCGCAAGATACGATTACCGATGAAACCTTCTGGAAGACAGCCAATGACTTTAAATTGGGCGCCAATAACCTGTACAATGGTTTAGACCGTTTTGGTTTTGAAGATACGGAATCGGATATTGCCTATAATGATCCGAACGCCGTTAGCAATGGTAGTTATCAGCCTACGGAAAATTCGGGACAATGGACAACCAGTTACCAATATATCCGGGCTGCGAATAACATGCTCGAAAAAGGTGCAGATAAAGAAGATGCGGAAATCAGACGGTACCTGGCCGAAGCAAAATTTTTTAGGGCTTGGTATTATTACCGCCTGCTCCGTATTTATGGCGGAGTACCCTTAATTGATCATGTGCTGACAACGGATGATCCTGCAGCCTTTACCCCACGGTCGACCAGGACGGAAACGGTCGACTTTATTTTAAATGATCTGCATGAAGCGCAAGCGGATTTGCCTAAGCAGAAAGAGCTGGCTGACGTGGATGCCGGACGGATTACCCAAGGTACGGCTTTAGCGCTAATCGTTCGGGTAGCTTTATTGGAGGGTACCTGGCAAAAATTCTGGTCTGAAGGCAATGCGAATACCTACCTCGATCAAGCCATTGCTGCCGCAAAGGACATCATGGAAAGTGGCCAATATGCACTCTATACCGGTAAGGGAGAGCAAAGCTATCGTTACCTGTTTCTGGAGGCGGGGGATGATTCGCCGGAGTGTATTTTGGATAGAAGATACCAACGGAACATTCTGGGACATGATGCACCTTATGCCTACGACCAGTCTGGCTATAATCCAACACGTAAATTGGTAGATCTATATTTAGATAAGAATGGTCTTCCTATCACGAATAGTGCTTCTGTTTTTCATGGCTATGACACGTACACATCCGAGTTTCAGGATCGGGATCCTCGGATGACGATGACTATGATTATCCCGGGGACGGCTACCAATAGAGTATTTTATCCCGTGAATAAAGTCGAAAATTGGCCAGACAAACCACAGCGGAATTTTAATACGGGGTATATTCTGTACAAATATATGTCTGAAGATGCCACGGCAAATAACTCGGGCCGCTTAGGGGATGGAAGTCTTTTTGATTATGACCGGCATTTAATCCGATATGCAGAAATTTTATTAAGTTACGCAGAAGCAGTATTTGAACGGAACGGACAGATTAGTGATGGTGAGCTTGATCAGTCGATTAATTTAATCCGAAAACGTGCGCATATGCCGGTACTGACCAATGCTTTCGTACAGGTAAATGGACTAAATATGCGTACTGAAATTAGAAGGGAAAGAACGGTGGAACTGGCTTTGGAGGGATTTCGTTATGATGACTTGCGCCGATGGAAAACGGCGGAAACGGAAATGAAAATGGATGTAAAAGGTATAAAAGTTAAAGGAACCGATTGGCAAAAACGTGCACCCTATAGCGATCCGAATTTTCAAAATCGGGTAGATGCTAACGGATTTTTAATTGTAGAAACGAAACGACTTTTTGATCCGGCAAAACATTATTGGCAACCCTTGCCAACGAAGGAAGTGGCGTTCTACACAACGAATGGTTATACGTTAACGCAGAATCCCGGTTGGTAAGTAGCTTTAAAATACTAACATATCGTATGGAAGAATTAAATATGAATCGAAATCCTTTTTTAATGAACAGAAAAAAAATGAAAAGAAGTAGCTGGATGGAGCTTGTGGGAATAATGATGTTAAGCGCGCTGGGTTTATTTTCACAGGCACATCCGATGACAGCTAAACCAGAGAATGCAGATGATAAACCAAAGATCGTTAATATCGTCAATTTTATCCGCTTGCTCGAACCACGGGATCCGAAAATTACGGAGGATGTACTCTACCAGACCGTGGTGCGGCAGGTCGAGCTGATGAAAAAATATAGGTTAGGAGGGACATTCTTATTGCAATACGATGCATTAATGGATTCCCGCTACCAAAAACTGCTGAAAAGTTTACCTCAAGATAGTTTTGAAATAGGTGCCTGGTGGGAATTGCCACAGCCGTTGATTGAGAAGGCCGGCTTAAAATGGCGCGGACGTTATCCATGGGATTGGCATGCCGATGTAGGATTTTCTACCGGCTATACACCTGAAGAACGGGAAAAGATCATTGACGTATATATGGCTGATTTTAAGGCGATCTTTGGGTATTACCCCAAATCGGTCGGCTCTTGGTTTATTGATGCACATTCGCTAAACTATATGTACGATAAATACCATATCGTGGCTTCCAGCAATTGCAAAGATCAATACGGCACCGATGGTTACACGCTCTGGGGAGGCTATTGGAACCAAGCGTATTATCCCAGTAGAACCAACAGCTATATGCCTGCTCAGCACGCAAAAAATCAATTACCAGTACCCATTTTCCGGATGCTGGGGAGTGATCCCATTCGCCAATACGATACCGGATTAGAATCGGACAGGCAGGGGGTTATTACGCTTGAACCGGTTTACCCAAAAGCAGGGGGCGATGCTACTTGGGTAGATTGGTATTTGAAAGCGTTTGTCAACGGTGAATCAATGGCCTTCAATTATACGCAAGCGGGTCAGGAGAATTCCTTCACTTGGGATGCTATGGCCAAGGGCTTGGAAATCCAGATGCCCCGAATTGCACAATTGCGCGACGAAGGGAAGGTGCAGGTAGAAACAATGGAGGCTTCGGGCCGCTGGTTTAAAGAACATTTTAAGGTTACACCGTCTACCTCTTTTACGGTTAATGAAGATATCGACGGGCAGAATCAGCAAACCGTGTGGTTTAACAGTCGTTTTTACCGGCTTAACCTGTTATGGGAGAATGGTGCCCTCCGTATTCGGGATATCCACTTATTTGATGAAAATTTCCCATCCGTCTATACGACACAAAAAGCAACGTCTAATGAATGCGCTTTCTTCACCCTTCCCGTAGTGGATGGCTACCTTTGGAGCAAGGCGGAACAGTTTGCCGGACTAAAATTTAAGGCCAAAGTGAACGGGAAAGAGATTTTATTACAAGGAGGGAAACCAACAGTTACCAACCCTAAGCAAGGACTGTTACATATCTCTTGGCCATTAACTTCCGCTACAGGAACATTGGAAATGGATATCAATGAACAACAATTTACCATTAAACTAGCCGGAAATACCGAGCCTATGGAATGGTTTCTTGATATGGAGGCAGCAATACCGGAAAAAATCCCATTAACAGCCATACACGCGCAACGATTGGAGTATCAGTTTGAAGGAATGAACTATGCGCTAAAAGCTGAAAAGGGTTCTTTTACGGCGACAAACGAAGCCAAGTTTTTTCGTGTTGTTCCGGAAAATCAAGTGCTTGTTTTACAGATGAAGGCGAAATAAAAAAGCTAATACACCAAGAGAAAGGAGGTTGGTTTCTATGTGTTAACAGAAACTATAGATAGGTCTCTACGATAAGAATACCGGAAGTGCTACGAACACTTCCGGATGAAAGGCTTAAAGAGAGGCACTAAGCGATCGAACAATCCCTAATATAAACCATAAATTTTAAACCTTGACAAATGTATATATTTCTATATACAATTTTTCATGGGCAGCATTTCCATGGAAAATTTAAATGGCTAGTGTGGCTTTTTGTAGCCATGCTATTGCTTGGCCAACACACAGCCGCCCATTCGGCGATCAGCGTGTTGGTTAACGAAAATCGCCTACTCAATTTACAGCAGAACTTGGTCAGTGGTAAAGTTACCGACACGAAGGGTGAAGCATTACCCGGCGTTAGTGTGCAGGTTAAAGGAACAACAATTGGTACAACCACTGATTCTGTAGGCGTATATCAGCTCGCTTTACCAGCCCCAACGGCTACTCTTGTTTTTAGCTATGTAGGTTATGAAGAGCAGGAAATTCTGGTCAATAATCGAAAAATAGTTGATGCGACTTTGAAGCCACAATTATCCGAAATGAATGAAGTAGTGGTGGTGGGTTACGGAAAACAAAAGAAGCTAACAACCATCGGTGCGCAGAGCTCAGTGAACGCTGAAGAACTGAAGCAGCCCGTTGCTAATTTGAGCAATCTCATTGCCGGTAGAATAGCTGGGGTGGTGGGAGTACAGCGCAGTGGTGAAGCCGGATATGACAACTCCGAAATTTATATCCGGGGTATTTCTACCTTCACGAGTAGTTCTCCTTTAATATTGGTCGATGGAGTGGAACGGACATTCAATAATATTGACCCGGAAGATATTGCTAATTTTAGCATCCTAAAAGACGCATCAGCAACGGCAGTTTATGGTGTGCGCGGAGCGAATGGTGTGATTCTGATCGAAACAAAAAAAGGAAGAAGTGGAAAAACGGCAATCAATGTACAATACGATCAAGGATTGACTCAATTTACCAAGCTTCCTGCATTTGCTGATGGTGTTACGTATCTCAAAGTGGCTAATGAAGCCTACCGGAACAGTAATCCGGGGGATAGCATGCCCCTTTACTCGGATGAGTATATTGAACAGACAGCAAGCGGCTCAGATCCGGATCTATACCCTAATGTTGATTGGTTTGATGTTATCTTTAATAAATACGGACATAACCGGCGGGCACGCGTCAATGCTAATGGAGGTTCCGATAAAGCGCAGTACTATTTGTCGGTTGGCTACTACGATGAAACGGGGATGTTCAAAACCGATGAACTGGCTGATTATAACTCATCGATGAAGTTCACGCGTTACAACTTCACGGCAAACCTGAATTTAAACGTTACTAAAACAACCAAAGTAGATTTTGGAGCGTCTGGGTGGATCAGCAATGGTAATTATCCAGGGAGTTCAACGGGCTCTATTTTTAACGCAGCGTATGCACTCCCTCCAATCGCTATACCGGTAAAATATTCAAATGGGGCTCATTCACTTATGCGTACAGGCGATATCGGTAACCCCTATAGTATGCTCACCCAATCGGGTTATGCCACGGAATTTAGAAGTCAGCTATGGAGTAATATCCGGCTAACGCAAAACCTAGACTTTTTAGCCAAGGGACTTTCTATAACGGGCATGTTTTCCTTCGATAACAATAACCAACATAATATAGCGCGTTCAAAGACAGTAGATAGTTATTTGGCAACCGGTAGAGACGAAGCGGGGAACCTGGTGTTGGAACAGATGCAAATTGGTACCAACTACCTGGGTTATAGCCGGTCAAACGGTGGCTCCAGGCAATTTTATACGGAGGCAGCCATTAATTATAATCGTAGTTTTGGAAAACATGATATCACCGGAATGTTGCTATATAACCAGTCGGATCGGGTGGATGCTTTTGCTGATGACTTTATCAGTTCCATACCTTACCGTTACTTAGGGCTGGCCGGAAGGGCTACTTATGCCTATGATAATAAGTACCTGGCAGAAGCGAATTTTGGTTATAACGGATCAGAAACCTTTGCTCCCAGTCATCAATTTGGATTTTTTCCTTCTTTTGGTTTAGGCTGGATTGCTTCACAGGAAAAATTCTTTGAACCACTGAGCAACGCGTTGTCGTTTCTGAAATTGCGCTTTTCTTATGGAGAGGTGGGAAACAGTGCTATTGGTGGGCG
The DNA here is from genome assembly GCF_039542865.1 of Olivibacter ginsenosidimutans. Taxonomy (NCBI): domain Bacteria; kingdom Pseudomonadati; phylum Bacteroidota; class Sphingobacteriia; order Sphingobacteriales; family Sphingobacteriaceae; genus Olivibacter; species Olivibacter ginsenosidimutans. The sequence continues at coordinate 19,570 of NZ_BAABIQ010000029.1, forward strand.
CCGTTTTGCTTACATTTCTACAGTAACCGGCCAAGGCGGATATAGTTATGGCAGGAACGATATAAACAATAATATCGATGGATTGAATTTTGGTGATTATGCAGTGTCTGTTAGCTGGGAGAAGGCTGCGAAGTATAATCTAGGGATTGAGTTGCGCACGTGGAATGATGCCATATCACTTACTGCCGATGTCTTTCAAGAAAAAAGGACTGGTATTTTTCGTCAGCGAGGCGATGTACCTAATATAATTGGAATAGCAAATTTGCCTTATGCCAATCTCGGAGCAGTAAATAATAAGGGTATTGATGCTACCTTAGAGATTAATAAACAGCTGGGTAGTGATTTTCGCTTTGGTTTCAGAGGGAATATCAACTGGAATCGAGCAACGGTAATTGATGATGCAAATGCGCCTTGGCCTTATCCATGGCAACAGCGTATTGGTCGTAAGTACGGACAACGATTTGGTTATACTGCATTGGGTTTATTTCAAACGGAAGAGGAAGTAGCCAATAGCCCGTATCAAGTAGGTACGACTAAACCAGGAGATATTAAATATAAAGATCTAAATGGTGATGGTAAAATTGATTCCTATGATCAAGGACCTATTGGTTATGGTAGTATTCCCGAGATTGTATATGGCTTTGGCCCCACCTTAACCTGGAAAAATTGGTCGATAGCGGCCTGGTTTAAAGGCATCAGTAATGTGGATATCTCGCTGAGTGGCGACGGTTTCAGGCCCTTTACCTTTGCCGGACGTGGGAACCTCATGGCCCAAATTACGGATCGTTGGTCACCCGATAATCCTAATTCCGAAGCATTTTATCCCCGCGTTACTTATGGTAATGAAAATATGAACTATGAAGGAAGTTCATGGTGGGTTAAAAACGGGGCCTTTTTGCGCTTGCAAACGCTCGAAATTAATTATGACCTCAAGGATAGACCTTGGTTAACTAAAATTGGTGTGCCTCATCTGAATATCTTTCTTATGGGGTATAATTTAGTTACGATCAGCGATTTTAAGATGTGGGATGTGGAATTAGGCGATGGCAGAGGAGCACAATACCCCTTATTGAAAACATACAATTTGGGTGTAAGGGCGATGTTTTAACCAATAAAGAAAACGATGATGATACGACAATTTAGATATCACTTTATTATTTTTCTGGGATGCGCCATGAGCTTGGCTTCCTGTAAAAAATATTTAGACCAAGTACCGAACGATCGGATAACGATCGAGGAAGTATTCCGAAAAAAGGCCAGTTCGGAGCAGTTTCTGGCAAACATTTATAGTCTTGTTCCAGACGAATGGGAAGCTATTCATGATTTTCCCTGGGTGGGTACGAGTGACGAAGCTGATTTAACGTGGCCGGGCTCTCCTAATTATGCGGTTAATACGGGTAATTTAAATCCGACAAATATTCCCTTCGATAAATGGACGGGATATTACCAAGCTATTCGTACGGCTACGTATTTTATTAATCATATTGATGAAAATGAGGAAATACGCGAATTGAACGGGCAACAACTGATTGATCAATATAAAGCTGAAGCTCGGTTCTTGCGGGCATTCTATTATTTCTGTTTGATGCGGCAGTATGGTCCGGTAGTACTCATGGGAGAGGACGTAATAGCGCCGGATGCTGTTGCCGAAGAATTGCAGTTAGCCCGTAGCCCCTATGACGAATGTGTGCATTATGTTGTAAGTGAGTTGGATCAGGCCGCACAAATTTTACCACTTGTGCCGCAACGAAACGGACAGGCGAGTGATGCGGAATATGGGAGGGCGACGAAAGGCATGGCCTTGGCTGTTAAAGCGCGTCTACTGTTGTATGCTGCAAGTCCTTTATATAACGGTAACACCGATATGGCATCTTTTCAAACCGCAGATGGGATCCCGTTCATTGCGCAGACCAAAGATCCTGAAAAATGGCAACGAGCGGCAGAAGCTGCAAAGGCGGTCATTGATCTGGGTTTATATGAGCTATATACAGATCCATCTGGAGACGTACTGAAATCGTTGGATGGTATTTATTTCCAAGCGTGGAACAAAGAACAGATTTTTGTACGTAAGGCAAATAACGTTACCCAATGGGATGTTCACTGTACGCCTAGACAAGCGGGAGGGTGGTGTGGTATTGGTCCGACTCAAGAAATGGTGGATGCGTATTTTATGTCTGACGGTAAATTACCAGCTGTTTCTGCATTGTATTCAGAGTCTGGATTTACAGAAGTCAATGGACAGCGTATTTTCAACATGTACCTCCATAGAGAACCCCGTTTTTACCATGGGGTAACCTACAATAACAGCATTTGGCAAGGAGGTAACATGAGTGCGCCAGCAGCTATTAATTTTTTTGCCTCTGGGCCTAGTGGCAGAAAAGGTGCGCCAAACGATTATACCAAAACCGGTTACCTGGTTCGGAAGAACGTGGGGCCGAATACCAATATTGGTTCTGGAGGCAACGGACAGCGACAAGATCGGCCTATTATTCTTTTTCGCCTAGGAGAAATCTATCTCAACTATGCAGAGGCACTTAACGAATATAGCCCTGGCGATCCGGAAATTTTAGTGTATTTGAACAAGATCCGCGAGCGGGCAGGTATCCCCCAGTATGGAGTAGGGGCTAATGCTTTGCCAGCACCTACGGGACAGGATGAAGTACGCCAAATCATCTGGGCAGAAAGGCGGATTGAGCTCGCTTACGAAGGGCACCGTTGGTTTGATATTCGCCGTTGGAAAATTGCTCCTCAAGTGATGGGTGTATTGCATGGTATGGATGTGAATAAAGACGGTGATGATTTTTATAAAAGAACAGCAACAGTTACGCCTCATTTGTTCCGCTCATCTTACTACTGGTGGCCAATTAGCCAGTATGAATTGGATAGAGATAGAGCTATTGTACAAAATCCAGGTTGGTAAATCTATTAATCGTAAATCATGATGAAACAATTATTAATATATCGGATAATAGCTGCCTGCTTGATATGTGTTGTGGCACTTTTTGCTTGTAAGGATGAGGTGAATTTGCCCGATCAACCATTAGCCGATTATGCACAAATTTATATGCCACAGGCCGTTAACGGTCCGGTGAATAAAACGTTAACACGAATAGACGAGCCTCAACTGCTCATCTATGGTGCAGATTTTGGTGGCCAAGATTATCCCACAACAGATATTTCCGTCACCTTCTCCGTAAGTCAGGCAAGTGTGGATAGTTTTAATGTAGCGAATAATACCAATTATGTGTTATTACCTGCCTCGAAATACAAGTTGAGTGCCGAAACAGCTGTTATTCCTAGCGGAAAATTGGCGACAGATCCACTAACGATTGCTATTTTTACTGGTGAGCCAAATGCTATGGATCCGGCTACGACGTATTTGTTGCCGATTAGTATCACGGAAAGTTCGTTCCAGGTGAACGAGAAATTACGAACAACGTATTTTATTTTGCGGGTACAATCCGATTGACAGTTAGCGCTAATCACAGCAAATAATGCATATCGTTTAGTTTCCTTAATTTAACAAGGTGTTGGTTTCCAATGGTTACCGACATCTTTTCTGTTGCGGCATAGGCCGTTGTTAAGGTTGCTCTATTTTACGATAGACAAGGTCTCTCTGTTATAATAGTTGCCAAGATACGTAAGCACTGCGATAACCATATTGATTCCAATGAGTAACCAAGAGGCATCATATAAAAGAAAAAATATAGACAGAAAAAAAACAATAAATACCCATTGAAGATAACGGCGCATGTGTTGGCCAATGATATCTGCTAATGATCGAATCAATAGTAAGCTGCTGATACTTAGTGCGATCAATAGGGTAGTGGTGCCAAATTGAAAATGGAAAATGCACCATATGAGTTCGGGTAAAAGCAGTATGGTGTAGGTTATCCACCGCTGAAGATACATAAATATCGGCCGGTAGGGGAATTGATGGAAAAAATAGAGGTGGTGTTCGGTAAATAACTGATCTCGATAAACAAGCACAGCATGGGCTATGCTTATACTCAGTACAATCAATGCTGCAGTACGGGTGGGCTGGTCAACATCATAAAATAATGTATAAAATGCAATAATGAGTGCTAGGGAGATACCTTTGGTGACCATTAGGTTTAATTTACCATGACACAGCAGTTCTAATAGAAATAAACTCCATGGTGGTTTTGGCCATTGCTTAAAGACCCTTGTCCACTGTAGCATAAAACGCGCTTGATCAAAAGTTAAGGAATTAAAGCGATAAAGGTACAATAGCGCGCTGCCCCATGTCAATAGCAGGAGATAAATTCCTGAATAGAACGGTGCTTCATAGTGTTGGGTATAAAGACCATACAACAATACGACCATCCAATAGAAAAGCAAAGGGATAAACAAGTAGGTCTGAAAGAGGGTCCAGGCAATGAGTTGTCGAGTATAGGCGATGGAAGTAGCGCTATAGCGCCAGAATAACTGATCATGCCGTTTGCTTGTTTTCCACATATATCGCCAGCATTTTATGGTGTACAACAACCATAATAAACAGACTACTAGCGTAATTGCCGGTGTTTGGAGAAAATGAATGAGTAAGATCAGGTTAATGGTAAGCGACTGTCCCTCCGGAACATGTCCGGCAGACTTGATAAACAATCCATATCCTATAATCAGTATAATTGATGCACTGAGGAAACCGGCATTTATGCGGTAAAATTCCCGACCAAAACATTTAATCAACACCTTAGCGAATACCATATGCAGAATTTAGCGGCGTTAAACCTTGGTTGATCAGTTTAAAAGTGTAGTCTATCGGTACGTTCGATGGAATAGCTTGATGGGATGTTAGAATAAAATTGATTTGTTGTTGCTCATGCCGCTCTTTTATCCAGTGGGCCAATTGCTCGATCGCTTGTTGATCTAAGGTAATAAAGGGTTCATCCAATAAAAGCAGGCTTGGCTTTCCTAAAAATGCCAGCACCAGTGATAACTTTTTCAACATTCCTGCCGAATAGCTGCTTAAAGGTTGCGTCAGGTAATCGGACATACCGAAGCCATTGATCAAAGCCCATAGCTGTTCCTGTGTGGCATTTTTGGCTTTCATAAAAAGCTTAATCATATCCTGTCCGTTAAGGAAAAGAGGAAAAGCTGCCTCACTTTCTGCAAAATTAACCCGTTTTCGATAGGCTAAAGGCTGTTTTTTTAGATCAATATCACCATCCAGAAGCACAGTTCCTTTAAAATGGATTAAGCCTGCTAACGCTTTTAATAAGGTACTTTTTCCTGTTCCATTATCGCCTTGAATCCAATGTATTCCGGAAGGTAAGGCGAGCTTTTCGATTTGCAGTACGGGCTGTACGCCATATGCCTTGGCAAAATTATGGAATTGCAGCATCATTGGTTTTTTGATCTTTGATGGAGGATTGGAAGAATTGTTACGAGGAATTACGCTGTTCGATTGTCAATCATTAAAAAAAGTACATTTAGAACGAAGCTCCTTGTTGTTTTCATTAGGTAAATAATGTATTTTGGCCATATAAATAACAAATCTGGAGGAATATGGCTGAAGCAAGCAATTATGAGGTTACGGAATCAGTGACCGAACAAACCTTAGAGTCTGGTGTACAACATGTGAACAATCCGGTGTTGGATTTACCGCAAATCGTTAAGAAATACCTGCAGAAAGTTATTGGCTATCAACAAAAGGAAAATAGTTACTTGTTTACGGATGGTTCGGCCACTGTAGAGGTAAAGGTGGTAAGCGATGAAATTATACGGATACGTTTGGCACCACATAGTCAGTTTTTAGATGATTTTTCTTATGCCGTATCAAATCCGGACCAACATGTGGCTGTCTATGCCTTTCAAGAGGAAGAGGACTGTTATACCGTGAGTACCAATACGGTAACCTGTGTTATTCATAAAGAAACCTTTCTTATTGCTTTTCGCGATCGCGATGGAAAAGTGATCAACCAAGACCATTCACCCATGCACTGGGAAGAAAATCCTGATTTTGGCGGCTATTACGTATATTGTACCAAAGTGGCAGAAGATCAGGAAGCCTTTTACGGATTGGGTGATAAACCAACACACTTGAATTTGCGTGGAAAACGATTAACGAATTGGAATTCGGATACCTATTCTTTTGCATTTGATCAAGATCCGCTTTATCGGAGTATTCCGTTTTATATTGGGCTGAGTAGTGGAGAGGCGTATGGAATTTTTTTCGATAATACGTTTAAGACGTATTTCGACTTTGGAGCCGAGGTGCATGATCGTACCAGTTTCTGGTCGGAAGGTGGTGAACTACAATATTATTATATTCACGGTCCGCATATGATGGATGTGGTTAAACGTTACCATAGCATTACTGGAACGCATTACTTGCCCCCCTTATGGGCACTGGGATATCATCAGTGCCGTTGGAGTTATTATCCAGAAAGTAAGGTGTACGAACTGGCTAAAGGTTTTCGATCGCGACAAATACCCTGTGATGCGATTTACTTGGATATCGATTATATGGATGGATACCGTTGTTTTACCTGGAATAAGCACTATTTCCCCGATCCCAAAAAAATGATCAAAACCTTGGCGGATGATGGGTTTAAAACGGTGGTTATTATCGATCCCGGAATCAAGGTGGATGATAATTATTGGGTATTCAAAGAAGGCAAAGAAAATAAGTATTTCTGTCGGCGTGGCGATGATTATTTTATGGAGGGACATGTTTGGCCGGGCCGTTGCCAATTCCCTGATTTTACAAATCCAGAAGCCCGGAAATGGTGGAGTGGCTTGTTTAAAGGTTTAGTGGATGCTGGAGTAGCGGGGGTATGGAACGATATGAATGAACCTGCGGTATTTGGTCGGGGTACCTTTCCAAATGACGTTAGGCATAATTACGATGGTTATCGTGGGTCTCATCGTAAAGCACATAATGTTTATGGTATGCAAATGGTTCGCGCTACTTACGATGGCTTGAAGAAACTGAATCATGGAAAACGACCTTTTACAATTACCCGTGCGGCTTATGCCGGCACCCAACGCTATAGCTCAGTATGGACCGGCGATAATGTGGCTACTTGGGAACACCTACGCTTGGGCGTGCTCCAATTGCAGCGACTTTCGGTATCTGGAATGTCGTTTTGTGGGACAGATATCGGCGGATTTAGTGGCGAACCTGATGGCGAATTATTTACCCGATGGATCCAATTCGGTGTTTTTTCTCCTTTTATGCGTGCGCACTCCGCAGGCGATACCCGCGAAAGAGAACCGTGGAGTTTCGGTCCCGAATTTGAAGCAATCAACAAAAAATTTATTGAACTTCGCTATAAACTCTTACCCTATATTTACTCGGTATTCTGGGAGCAGGCACGCTATGGCTTTCCTATCTTAAGACCGGTAACCATGTTGGAGCAAGAACTGGAAAGCAATATTCCACGGGAAGAAGAGTTTTCCTTTGGCGATAAGATACTAGTCTCTCCAGTAGTTAACCCAGGCCAAACAAGTAAACGAGTGTACTTACCTAAAGGTTATTGGTACGACTATTGGGATCAATGTTTCCATCTTGGAGGTGAGGAGGTAGAGGTGGCTACCCCGCTAGATCGGATGCCTATTTTTATTAAAGCCGGTGCAGTGATTCCTGAATTTCCCGTCATGCAGTCTGTTGATTTACGCTTGGTCAATACTTTAAAGCTGTCTGTTTACTATGCCGATAGTCAAGTTAACTCCTTTATTTATGAGGATCATGGCGATACGTTTGCCTACGAACAAGAAATTTATCTCGAGAAAAAAATGGTGCTTATAGGGGATAAAAATAGCTTAACCTTAAACCAAAGTATCGACGGATTGTTTACAGAGAGATATGAAACGTATCAGCTTTACTTCATTGGACTACCCTTTAACATTAACCGCATCAGGATAGATAATAAACTCGTGGAATGGAAGTCGGAAGATGGTATTCCAGTGGTTGAAGTCTCGAAAGACTTTAAAAACCTAGTGGTGGAGTAGGAAGGTGAGTTATGAGTTGTGAGTAACGCATATAAATTATGGAGAAAACTGATCACTGTTTACTGATCACTGTTATAAAAAAACTAAATTATGCATAAACCTGTTGAGGTATTTTCTCTATTTACGCCATTTGATGTCGATCTGTTTCGTGCTGGAAAGCATTATAAATTGTATGAGAAATTTGGTGCACATCACTTGGAGTGGGACGGTAAAAGAGGAACTTATTTTGCCGTATGGGCCCCCAATGCGGTAGCGGTACATGTAGTAGGCGACTTTAATGGTTGGAACCCTCATGCGCATGCATTATACGTTCGATGGGATGGTTCAGGTATTTGGGAAGGGTTCATCGCTGGTGTTCCTTTAGGCGAACGTTATAAATACGTCATTACCTCGAATACAGGTGAAATATTGGAAAAAGGAGACCCCTTCGCCCTTGCATGGGAAGTACCTCCAAAAACCGCATCCACGGTAAGCACTACCTGGTACGAATGGAAGGATACCGATTGGATGGCTAATCGCCATCTACATAATGGACTAAATCAACCTATTTCGGTTTATGAAATGCACCTGGGTTCTTGGATACGTGACCCAGAACAGCCTGAAAAGCTCCAAACTTATGGCCAAGTGGCCGATAAGCTGATCCCCTATATAAAGGAAACGGGTTTTACCCATGTCGAGTTTATGCCGATTATGGAACATCCATTTTACCCGTCATGGGGATATCAGGTTACGGGTTATTTTGCAGCCAGCTCAAGGTATGGTGCCGCGCAGGAGTTAATGTACCTTATTGAACAATTGCATATTCATGGAATAGGTGTTATTTTAGACTGGGTGCCTTCACATTTTCCTGGCGATGCCCATGGTTTATACCGCTTTGACGGTTCGCATTTATATGAACATGCTGATCCGCGCAAAGGCTATCACCCTGATTGGAGCTCGTACATTTTTAATTACGGGCGTAATGAGGTACGTGCCTTTTTGATCAGCAATGCCTTATTCTGGTTAGAACGCTACCATGCCGATGGTCTGCGGGTGGATGCAGTTGCTTCCATGCTTTACCTGGACTATTCGCGTAAAGCGGGCGAATGGATTCCAAATGAACATGGAGGAAGGGAAAACCTAGAAGCGGTTAGTTTCTTGAAAGAATTAAATGAGGCGGTATACGCGCATTTTCCTGATGTGCAAACCATCGCTGAAGAGTCGACCGCTTGGCCTGGAGTGAGTAGGCCAACGTTTGCAGGAGGCCTCGGTTTTGGTATGAAGTGGATGATGGGTTGGATGCACGATACGCTAAATTATTTTGAGTTGGATCCCGTTTACCGAAAATTTAATCACCAACAATTAACCTTTAGTACCGTCTACGCTTTTCACGAAAACTTTATGCTGCCCTTATCGCATGATGAAGTCGTACATGGTAAAAAATCGCTCATCTATAAAATGTCTGGTGACGACTGGCAACGTTTTGCCAATCTTCGGGCGTTATATCTTTATATGTTCACTCACCCTGGAACGAAGCTTTTATTCATGGGGGGTGAATTTGGGCAAACGGCCGAATGGAATTGTAATCAATCCTTGGATTGGCATTTATTAAATTATGCTCCCCATTTTGGCTTACTGAAATTAATCGGTGCACTTAATACGTTATATAAGCAAGAGCGAGCCTTATACGAAAAGAGTTTTTCTCCCGAAGGCTTTGAATGGGTAGAGTTGGGTGATCAGGAAAATTCGGTTTTGGTGTATTATCGCAAGGGGCATCATCGGGAAGATGATTTGATTATTGTCTTGAATTTAACCCCTCTAGTGCGAAATGATTATCGGATTGGTCTGCCCGCCGATGGAAGTTATGAGTTGCTAATGAATACGGACGATGTAGGTTACCATGGCACTGGTGTTACGCCAGGTGCTGTTGTGGCAGAGCAACGTGAATGGATGAATAAATCCTACTCGGCCGCCCTGACCTTACCTCCTTTGAGTGGGATGGTGTTGAAAGCGAAAAGCTTAAAGCTTAAAGTAAAAAGTAAAAATTAAAAAGCGGAAAGTAAAAGGACATAAGACATAAGTATCAAGACTTAAAAGCGGGAAGCATAAATTCCAAAGCGCAGGGAGATATTATTGCTTATTTGCTGTTCGTTGTTGGTTTTTGAAATAATATATTATAAATTTTAAAGAGAGAAAAGACAAAAATCGATTAGCTGATTGAATATATTACGCTAGCTAGGCTTCAGGGTAATTCGTTCATAGGGCTAAAATGCAGCCTCCAAAGTTTTTGGTTGGTACAGGCTAAGTAAAGGTAGCACCTTTGAAAAAAACGTTGAAGCTGTGAGTTTTTTGTTACTTTTTTCACCGGAAAAAAGTAAAATATGCATGTTATCCATTTTGCCGCAGAATGTTATCCAGTCGCTAAAGTAGGAGGCTTAGCTGACGTATTGGGAGCTTTACCTAAATATCAGCAAAAAGCTGGTCAGCGAACATCCGTTGTGCTACCGTTTTATAACAAACCATTCGTGCAGGAACATCGTTTCGTACCACTATATGAAGGTATGATTCAACAAGGGGATAAAACCTATCCTTACACCATACTAAAAGAAGATGGGGATAGTTTGGGCTTTGAACTGTTATTGGTCCAGATCCCTCAACTGTTAGATCGCGCGGAAATATATGGCTATGCCGATGAAAGCGAACAGTTTCTGGCCTATCAGCATGCTGCTCTAGACTGGTTATGTGCCTGCCAGATTCGTCCAGACATTATCCATTGCCACGACCATCATGCCGGGTTGATTCCGTTTTACATGGAGTATGTACCGCAATTCCAATTTCTAAAAGGTATCCCTACGGTTGCAACGGTACATAATGGACAATATCAAGGATGGATGCATTGGCATATGGCTTCCTTCATGCCTTCATTTGATACTTGGCGTTGGGGCTTATTAGATTGGGACGGCTTGATTAACCCCTTAGCCGCATTAATTAAATGCTGTTGGGCATATACGGCAGTATCAGAAGGGTATTTGCACGAATTATATAGCAAAGCCAATGGCTTAGAAAGCCTTTTTTATGCCGAGCAGGCAAAATCATATGGCATTGTGAATGGCATTGACAAAGACGTATGGAATCCGACTACGGATCCTATGTTGAGTAGTTCCTTTAATTTGGTTAATGTCAACAAGGGCAAACAAGCTAATAAAACTGCTTTATGCCAGCAGTTCCAACTTCCTGACAACTTACCTCTATTCGTCTTCATTGGTAGGTTTGCGTTAGAGAAAGGCGCTGATTTATTACCTGACGCCATTCGACATATGCTGCAACAACACCCTGGACAGGTTAATTTTGTGGTGCTGGGGTCTGGCGATGCAATAGTAGAACAGTCATTACAGGCGATTTCTATAGATTTCCCACAACATTTTGGCCTATATATTGGTTATAATGAAACGTTAGCTCATCAAATCTATGCGGCAGCCGACTATCTGTTAATGCCTTCAAGAGTTGAACCCTGTGGTTTAAATCAATTATATGCCATGCGATATGGTACGATACCCGTGGTTCATGCTACTGGCGGATTAAAAGACACGGTAAAAGATTTAGCTACCGCTGACGGTTATGGAATGCTATTTACTGACGCAACAGTGGATGCTACCATTGAAGCGTTGGAACGTGCGTGGATACATTGGCAGGAAACAACAGCCAAAATGAAAACACAATTACGTAAGCAATTAATGAAACTTGATTTTTCCTGGGAAAAATCAACAACAAAATACAATACATTATATAAACAACTAACGAATTAATGCTTATGACTCCTAAAGTAATTTCCATTGTGCTAGGGGGCGGACGGGGATCGCGATTGGCACCATTAACAGATAAACGCTCTAAACCAGCAGTACCCATTGCCGGTAAATACCGTTTAGTGGATATTCCCATATCCAATTGTTTGAATTCTGGCTTTAACCGGATTTTTGTATTGACGCAATATAACTCCGCGTCCTTGAATACCCATATCAAGAATACCTATAACTTTAGTGTATTCAGTAAAGGATTTGTGGATATTTTGGCCGCCGAACAAACCATAGAAGGGGATAAATGGTTTCAAGGTACTGCGGATGCCGTTAGGCATTCGCTCCGGTATATGGTCAATCATGATTATGATTTTATATTGATCCTGTCTGGCGATCAATTATACCAGATCGATTTTCAGGAGATGATCGAATTCCATATCAGCAAAAAAGCAGAAATTACCATCGCCACTATACCGGTGAATGCAAAGGATGCGACATCGTTCGGTATTTTGAAATCGGATGAAGAAAGTAACATTACGTCTTTTATTGAAAAGCCTAAAACGGAATTGTTGGTTGATTGGAAATCGGAAGTTGCCGATGATATGAAAGCCGCAGGACGGGAATACTTGGCCTCTATGGGCATCTATGTATTTAGCAAAGGTGTGCTCAACGATTTGTTGACACAGAATCCCGGCTTGGATTTTGGAAAGGAACTGATACCTGACGCCATTGCCGATCAAGCAAAAGTAATCAGTTATCAATACGAAGGTTATTGGACGGATATTGGAAACATCGATTCCTTTTTCGAAGCGAATATCGGCTTAACCGATGAATTACCGGCATTTAATTTGTTTGATAAGCAAACTATTTTTACGCGTCCGCGTATGCTGCCTCCATCAAAAATTGCTGCCACTACACTAACAAACGCTATTATAGCCGATGGTTGTATCATAGCAGCAGAAGCAATTGAACGTTCTGTTATTGGTATCCGCTCTCGGATTGGCAAAGGAACGGTAGTGAAAAACACCTATATGATGGGGATTGATTATTACCAAAATTTGGAGGAATTGGTGGAAGCACAGCAGCACGCCGATCCTATCGTTGGCGTAGGCGAAAATTGTTATATTGATACCGCAATATTGGATAAAAATTGTGCTATAGGCAATCGTGTACAAATTCGCGGAGGGGTACACTTGCCCGATGGTGATTTTGAAACGCACACCATTAAAGACGGCATTATTGTCGTTAAAAAGGGAGCAATTATTCCGGATGGTACGGTCATTGGTAAGGAAGAAGAGCCTGTAACAAGTAAAAATTAAAAAAACGGAAAGCACAAAGCGGAAGAGTTATAAGTTCTAAGTACTAAGTTTTAAGTCTTATATAGCGGTTACAACGTATAACGTATAACTTACTGCTTATAGCCTATAGCTTACTGCTTATAGCCTATAACGTAAACATACCAATCCAAAAATAGTCGTTGTCATTAACGACTATTTTTGTACTTTTGTTTTTTAATGGAAGTTCAGGTATTCGTACTTCAATACACCCAAATAAGCATAACCTTTCCGGTTATTGCAGCTCAATTTTTTCAAATTTTCAATTTACCAGTCATTCCACCCATTTCAAACGCCTACCATTTGTATGGATAAAATATTGATAAAATCAGCAACATTAGTGTATCCAGGTCATGAAAAAAATGGCCAAACATTCGACATCCTTCTTGAAGATGGCGTTATTAAGGCTTACGGTGAACACGATAGTATTTCTGATGATGGGGTAGCGGTTATCGATGGAAGCAATCAATTTTTGGCACCTGGTTTCTTCGATCTAAATGCTAATTTTGGTGAACCAGGTCTAGAAACCAAAGAAACCATTCGCAGTGGCTGTGCTGCGGCAATGGCCGGTGGCTTTACCGGTGTAGCCATACAACCTAACACACAACCACCTTTGCACAGCAGGAGTGAGGTGAGCACCCTTATCAATGGGGCGAAAGAAGAGCTGGTATCGATTTACCCCATAGGCGCTATTAGTAAAGATCGTAGCGGAAATGACCTTGCAGAGCTTTATGATATGAAGTTAGCCGGGGCTGCTGCTTTTTCTAATGGCAATAAAAGTATTCAACAAGCGGGATTAATGAGTCGGGCGCTACTTTATTGTAAAGGTTTTGATGGTTTGGTGATGGCCTTTGCTGAGGACTATTCTATTTCTAATCAGGCACCGATGAATGAAGGCGAGGTAAGTACCTATTTAGGAATAAAAGGAAATCCTAATCTTGCTGAGGAAATCATGATTGCACGAGACTTGGCTTTGGCCGTGTACCATGGTGCACCAATCCATTTCAGTACGATTAGTACATCCGGAAGTGTAGCCTTAATTCGCGAAGCGAAACAAAAAGGAATACGTGTAACCTGTGATGTGAGCGCACATCATTTGGTTTTGACGGATGATCTGGTTAAGAGCTTTGATAGTCATTATAAGGTTAATCCTCCCTTAAGAACCCAAGCCGATATTGAAGCGTTGAAAACGGGACTTTTGGATGGTACTATAGACGCTATTGTGTCACAGCACACACCTCAAGAAGTAGAATATAAACGTGTCGAATTTGAAATCGCTAAAAACGGAATCATTGCCCTGCAAACCGTTTTACCGCTAGTGCTAAGGGCCGGTTTACCTTTGGTTACCCTGATAGAAAAATTGGCAATCAACCCAAGAAAAATCTTAAATATTCCGCTTCCTCGGCTAGATGTAGGCGAAATGGCAAATTTAGTGTTGTTTAATCCGGAGGAAAAGTGGATTTTTGATGCACAAACAAATAAATCAAAATCGGGCAATAGCCCTTTTTACCAAAGCGAATTAACGGGAAAGGTAACACTGGTAATCAATAAGCACAAACAGTATAAAGGCTAATTCAAATCCTATGGATATACGTATTGAAAAGGCATTAGCTGCTGCATTAGCAGCCTATGAAAAAGCACTGAAAAAAACCGATGATAGTTTTTCAGCGCAGCTGAAATCCGTTTTTAATAGCGAAGAAGGTTTCTTGCAGAAAGTTGATCAACTGGATGAGGTGCTTGATAACTATCCAGTATATGAAGATTTGCGGGAGGTGCTGTTTGATCTTTTATTGATGAATTTCTTCGCCGCGGATGTAGAACGTTTGGAAGAAGATTACCTCGAATCCGAAGAATGGGAATCCATTGAAGAGCAAACCATTGATCGGGGTACCGAACTACTTAACCTGTTGCTTTACCTTCGGGAATGTATCGACGAAAAGATTTCTCCCAGCTTGGAAGATTTCCTCAAAGAATTCTTATTGGTGGATGATGATGAATTTCAGGATGAATATCGTATCTATGAACCCATGCTAGCCAATCAGCTGTTGATTGATAGCGGTTATCGGGAAATTCAACAGGTAGCCGGAAAATTGGATCAAAACCAGGAATTGACCGAGCTTTTTTATCCGACAATGAGTTTTTTTTCCGAGATGCAGCCTTCTTCAGCACAATTTGAGGCATATATAGAGGCTAGCCAAAATAAGGCCTTTGATGCAGCGATTTATGCGATGCTTGTTACTTATAATGAAGATAAATGATGGAAGATAAAAAATTACTTAGAGAAGGGGCTAAGCTAGGAGTCTCTTTAGGCATTTTAATGATTGTATTGACAATCCTACCGATGTATTACTATGCCTCCAGTTCCTCTTTTTGGATGGTAATCATTGGTCCGATGATTACCGGTTTCTTGATTCCGCTAATCATTTCCGTCATATTTACGTTTAATTTACGCAAGCGCATTGGTGGATTCTGGACTTTCCGGCAGGCCGTCAGCGGTATTTTTGCTATGTTTTTAGTCGCCGTAGTGCTGTCTTCCATTGCTGGCTTTGTCTATGAAAAATATGTAGCTCCAGATATGCGCGAGCACTATATGCGAAATATTGAAAACAATACCATTACCTACTTGGAAAATGCCGGAGTAGATGCTGAACAGATTGATGCTCAGGTAGAAAAGATTGATCAGGAGATCGAAAAAGCAGGCGATGCCGGTATTGTTGATACATTTCGTGGGTTACTCATTTCCGTCCTCGTTGTTTTTGTTATCGCCTTAATTTTTGGGGCTCTTTTCAAAAAGGAAAAACCTATTTTTAATGTAATCGACAGTGATCCGACGGTTTAGTGTGGGATGAAAGCTTTATCTAATCGTTAAACGAGAAATGGATATCTCTATTATTGTACCTTTATATAATGAAGTTGAATCGTTACCCGAACTCCTAGCATGGATTAGGCGGGTAGCACAAGAACATCGCCTGAGTTATGAAGTGGTTATGGTAGATGATGGAAGCACAGACGGCTCTTGGGAGCTGCTGGAAACACTAAAGGCAAGTTACCCAGAGATATATGCGATCAAATTTCGTCGAAATTATGGCAAATCTGCAGCATTAAATGTGGGCTTTGCCGCATCCTCAGGTGACGTCGTGATTACCATGGACGCCGATTTGCAAGACAGTCCGGATGAGATTCCTGAGCTCTATAGACGAATAAAGGAAGAAAAACTTGATCTGATCTCTGGGTATAAGCAGAAACGCCACGATCCACTCAGTAAAACACTACCCACCAAATTGTTCAATGCGGTAACCCGTAAGATGTCTCATATACCTTTGCACGATTTTAATTGTGGATTAAAAGCGTACCGAAAAGAGGTGGTCAAGACGATTGAAGTTTATGGCGAGATGCATCGCTATATCCCCGTACTGGCCAAATGGGCCGGTTTCACTAAGATCGGAGAGCAAGTGGTTAAACATTATCCAAGGAAATACGGGCATACCAAATTCGGTTTCAGTCGCTTTGTCAATGGCTTTTTAGATTTGCTATCCATCTTCTTTGTAGGTAAATTCAGTAAACGGCCGATGCATTTCTTTGGTACTATGGGCGTGTTGAGTTTTTTTACCGGTTTCGTTTTGACCATCTGGTTGATCGCCGACAAGCTTGTCAGCATTGCCAAAGGCACACACTACCGCAACGTAACCGATCAGCCCTTGTTCTATATCGCCTTAGTAGCGATCATCGTAGGTACGCAGCTGTTTTTAACTGGTTTTATTGCCGAGCTGGTATCCCGAAGTGCACACGATAAAAATAACTATCAAATCGAAAAGGTGATTTAACATGCCTCCTTTGTTTTTTTCGATCATCATTCCGCTGTATAACCGACCACAGGAGATCGATGAACTCTTATTTACCCTCGTTCAACAAGATTATTCGCCTTTTGAGGTGTTGATTATTGAAGATGGTTCAATTAATGATGCGAAAGCGATCGTTGATCGTTACCGCGACCGATTGGATCTGCATTATTTTTTTAAACCCAATGAAGGGCAAGGGTTTAGTCGAAATTTCGGTTTTGAACGCGCTAAAGGTGATTATTTTATTGTTTTCGATTCTGATTGTTTAATTCCGGCAAATTACTTGCATACGGTAAATGCATCCCTCAGCACGCATTGGTTAGATGCGTATGGCGGTCCAGATGCGGCACATGCGTCTTTTACCCCTGTACAGAAGGCCATCAGTTATGCCATGACATCACCCTTTACGACGGGGGGGATCAGGGGAAATAAAAAACATATGGGCCAATTTCATCCCCGCAGTTTTAATATGGGTGTTTCCAGAAAAGCTTGGGAAACGGTGGGTGGGTATAAACTAACTCGTCTAGGTGAAGATATCGAATATAGCATCCGCATTCACCATGCCGGTTTCAAAATCGGCTTGATTCCGGAAGCATTGGTATACCATAAACGGAGAACCGATTTCATACAGTTCTATAAACAATTGCATTTTTTTGGACGGGCTAGAATTAATATTTATAAACATTTTCCGTCCGAATTGAAGCTTGTCCACTTTTTCCCTGCAGCGTTTACTTTATTCGTTGGTTTGACCGTGTTGCTTAATCTCTTGGGTTTATTCGGTTTGAAGTTCATGCCGTTTATCACCGGTGGATGTAACCTCTTGTTGGGAACCTACATGCTGTTGCTGTTTTTTCATGGCTGGCTGCAAACCCGATCCATAAAGGTAGCTTTACTGGGTCTTGTCGCTGCATTTATACAACTTATTGCTTATGGTTTAGGTTTCATGCAGGACGGGATAAAGAGTATAAAGCGAAATTAAAGTAGCAGTTGCAGTGGCAGTTGCAGCAACCAACAACGAATCACCAACAACTGCTAACTATCCCAAAGCCATAATCTTATCGTTTAAGTCTTCAATACTAAAAGGTTTTGCAATATAATCGTTTGCGCCCGCTTCGGAAGCGATGCGTTTACTTTCCCTACTGGCTGAGAACATAATGACAGGTAGGTGGGAGGTTTCTTGATTTCTTCGCAAGATGCGTACAATTTCGTCTCCCATCATTTGAGGCATCCAAATATCAATTAACAGCAAATCTGGCTTTTCAAGTGCTATCCTTGGCAGCAATAAAGTACTATTTGGTTCCAACAACACTTGATAGCCGTAACTCTCCAGCAATAGACCGGTAATATCCAAAATACCTTCATCATCATCACATATCATAATTTTCTTTATCATGGTTGTTGCGTTTTAGTGGTAGAGTGAAACTAAAGGTTGCGCCTTCTCCGATACTGCTTTCCACCCAAAGTGTCCCTCCGTGCTTCTTAATAATCTGGTTACTTACATATAAACCGATTCCTATTCCCGGATACTGCTTTTGTATGTCATCTACGCGATAAAAAGTTTCGAATATTTTCTTTTGATACTGAAAATCGACCCCCAATCCATAATCAGTAATCGCTACTTTAATAAAATCGCTTAATCTAGAAAGGTAAATATGAATTGTACTCCCTTTAGGTGAAAATTTGATTGCATTTTTGAGCAGATGTAAAAGTACCTGTTCTAGACGAAGCTGATCGCCAAGGTAATAGTTACTAGCAAAGCCATTAATGCTCAAGGTGTATTCCGGATAGGTTTTCTTTAACGTATCTGCAACATGTTTAATCATCGCGTCTAGATCAAAGGCTTGTCTGGTCAACTCAATTTCTCCTGTTTTTATTCGCGATGCATCTAATAAGTCTGTTATGAGATTTTCCAGCCTATCTACATAGGTTTTTGTTTTATTTAAGGTCTCCTTTAAACGGATGTCTGTTTCAGGATGCAACATGCGTTGTACCAATTGCAGGCTAGCCGTAATAGTAGTTAATGGTGTTTTTAGCTCATGACTGGCTACGCTTAAAAAATCATCTTTTCGTCGCTCTACTTCGCGAAGCTCTGTAATATCGTTAATGGTTAATATTAAGCTGTACCTGCCTTGATGTTTGTAGAAATTTGCGCTAAAACGAAGTATTTTATTGCCAATACGCGTAGGAACATCTTCTATAAGGTAGTTCTGTATATTTTTCTTTTTGGTTGTCAGATGATCCATTAAACTCCGAAGCCCCATAACGTCCCAACGTCCGTTGTCGACCTCAAAGAAGTTACGGTGTAAAATTTCATCTTCTGCAATATGAAAGGTGTTCAAAAATGCTGTATTAACTTTGGTAACCGTCAAGTTTTCGGCTAAGATCAATACACTATCGTTGAGCGTTTCCATTAACTTGGTGAGAAAATTCTCATCCTCCGTCAGTGAGCTTTGTTGCTCAGCCAACTGCTTCTCCACTTTAAGTTTTTCAATACGTAATTGCTGGTCGGCCAGTTTCTGCCGGGTAACATCATTTTGTACGCCTACATAATGAACTACTTTTCCTTTTTTATCTTTTATTGGACTTAGATGCAGTTCGTTCCAAAATAAGGTGCCATCTTTTTTGTAATTGCGTATTTCCAGTGTGCAATTCCTTCCAGCCGATAGCGCCTCCCTAATACGAGTGCGTTGGTCTTGGTTATCGTCGTTGCCTTGTAAAAAACGGCAGTTATGACCGATAACTTCATTACGTGAATAGCCGGATAATGTTTCAAAAGCTTTATTGCAATACACAATAGGATAATCAGGTTGTAAACAATCGGTGATGACTACGCCAGCTTTAGTTGCATTTAATGCTGTGAGTAGTGCCGTTAACTCGTCATTATGAGTACGCGTCGAGAAAGAAAACTTATTGTCGTCAATTTGCCTCATATAACCGTTTTATTGTCTATCTATGTCCTGCGAGAAAAGGTGAGTACCTTGTCTAATAAAATGGTCATTCACCAGCCATTTTTATCTATTTATATCTATACAAACTTCAAACCAAAATGTAACATTAGGTTAACAAACAACAAAAAATAAAAGGAGTTTAAGAAAATAAAAAAAAGTGGGATAAATTTTTCCTTAGAAATCAGTTATTTAAAAAGTGGACGATGATGCATTTGTCATCCTTAAGCAAAAATGGTCGTACATTTGTTAAGAAGAGATACGTATATAAAAATAGTACCGTTATACATACATAAATGAGCTAGGTAAAACGAGAAACAACTAATAATGAAAAATATTCTTTGTATTGATGACGATGCCGATTTTGCTACAATGATAGCAGATGTTCTCCAATCAGAAGGTTACCATGTTAAAATAGACACCGGTAAAAACATGCACAATATTTTGAAAACAGATCATTATGGCTTAGTACTTTTAGACGAAAGACTGATGTGGATGTGGGGAAGCGATCTGTGTTTAGAATTGAAGCAAGATCCAAGTACGAAACACATTCCGGTTGCCTTGGTTTCTGCAGCTGATGATTTGGCAAAAATCAAAGAACGCTGTGGCGCAGAAGCCTATCTTAAAAAACCCTTTGAATTGGGTTCTTTCCTTTCTTTGGTGAATCAACTTTACCTTTATAGTAATGAAGATGTGAGTTGTTAGTTATCAGTTGCGAGTTGTAAACTATATAGGTACTTAAACCGTATAACTTTTTTACTTTTTACTTTTGAATTTTTACGTTAGATGAATGGACAGTATCGAAAAGATATCCATCCCGGATTAGAGGTAGGTATTATTTTAAAAAAAGATCAACGTTCCGGCCATATTACCTATGGTTATGTAAAAGATATTTTGACTTCAGCCAGCTTTCATTCCCGTGGAATTAAGGTACGCTTAACCGATGGGCAGATTGGAAGGGTCGCGGAAATTGCTGAAGAGTAATCCATACTATTTATCCCGAATAAAGGCCTGCTCCGTACTCCCTACCCATTTATATAAATATAGGGTACTTTGCTGTTGCCCATCTTTGGTCTTTTCATTATGCGAAATGTAAAACAATCCATCCCCTAAAGGGCACAGTCCTGTAGCACCCCATGGAAAATGCCATCCCCTTATGCCGGTTTTCGTATCTTGGGGTCCAGCTTGCAATAAAGATAGGGTTTTGGCTTTTATTTTATCGTTACCTAACGTTATTTGGCTTTCAATGGGTTTTTGATGTCCATCAATGACAAATAAGTCATAATTGGGAAATGATGCTTTAGTACCACGATATACGGCGGCAAACAAATTTCCGGAATTAGGGTCATAGGCCAAGTTTTGAATACCATAATTCGTACTGCCCGTTTTTATAAAATACTTTTCTAAAGGTTTTTTAGGTCCTGAATGATGCAGCTGGTCTTGGGATAAAGGCTTTGCATAGTTATTCCAATGGCTAATGTCATAGGTTAATAAAATTTGATAGTCATTGTCATTCCTGTCGGTATCGCCATATATACCATAGGCTACATATAAATATTTTTTATGCATAGCTGAACTTCCTATCGCAGGAGCAAAAGCAACGCCATCTATTCCGGAACACGCAAATCGATGTGGCCTTACAGTATCACCTACCTGCACCTCTGCTTCGTAATCGCTTACGACTTCGGGTAAATAAACGGTACGTAACAAGTCTTCTGTCTCCGCATTCATGTCGGGACGCGTAATTCGGGAACCATCGAATATAGCAATGTAAAAACCTGTTTCATGGGTATCCTGCATCCCTAATGCTTTTTTGATACCGTTGCCTATGGCATCATTTTTATATTCCAGTGAACCATATATTTTACCATCATCGGTATTAAAATCTAAGTCGCCCAGATGCCCTACAAAGCCGGTTACGCTTCCGATCAATTTCCCCGAAAGATCCATTTTGATCAGCTTATCCGTAAACGAAAAATAAACATATCCGTTTTTTTGATCTACAGCAACACCTTGTACATGAAATCCACCTTGTTTTCCAGAATAAATAGAATCGGGCCAGTTAGTGGGCCTATTCCTATTTTGAGATTGGGCATTCAACGTTAACAGTAGTATAGAAAAGATTGGTAATAAAAATAATTTTTTCATAATTAAATCCATAAAGATAAGGGTCAAAAGTAAGGAATATCTCCTAGTGTAACAGCCCCTTTTTATAATTTCGTGTAAGCTAGAGGCCATTTGGTGTAAAAATTTCGTTTCTTTAAATTTTCTTTTTTATCCTTGCACCAACTTAGTTGATGAAATAAGACAAACCTTTTTTTGGAAACACGTATTACCAATAGCTGCAGCGCTATAGTTGCCAAGATGCTTGTGTGTTATTTGAAAGTATCGTTTATAAGCATATGGTAAATGGAGAGGAGAAAATGTGGAATTGCAACTTAAAGTAGGAGACTTTTTTATGCTGCCAATCTATCTTTTTCTAGCAGCATCTCTTCAATCTGTTTGGGTGTCTTATAGCCCAGAGCAGAAT
>NZ_BAABIQ010000030.1:0-55693 GCF_039542865.1 Olivibacter ginsenosidimutans
TTCAGACATGACCATGCTATCGACATTAAACAGAAAAACAGCGATCAAGTGAAACCAAGCATGTTTTGTAAGAACATTGGGAATTTAACCGGACAACAATGATATATTATGAAGAAGATTCCAAAACATTAAAGTATGTTATCACTAACAACACGAGTATGACATCTGCTTTTTATCATGCCTTGCCTTCTTACGATTCAGGAGGGCCGATGAGTAATTTCTATCAAACCTACATTTTTTCGGAAAAATTAGATACAGATAAGTTAAAAAAAGATGAAAAGAAGTAGATGTTTTTTATCGATAGCTATTTGTCTATTCCTTGTTTCATGTTTTGGCGATGAGTTTGAGAGTAAGAAAATACTTGGCAATTATTATTTAACAACCACAGATGGCTTTCAAAATAACATTTATATAGACTTTAAATTGGAAACCGGAAATTTTGTAGGTGTGGTACCATCTTGTGTTTTTTCCGTTGGATGTAGTAAAAAATATATTATTGCCAAACAACATCCTTTTAGTTATCCTGCAAATATTGATAGTAGTCTGACAAATTATTATATATTACATGTTCATAAAAAAACATTAGTACCAGACTCAGGTGTTTTAGGACCTTTAAATCTGAAAGAATTTCAATTTAAAAAAAAAGAATTACGAATAGAAGATGTTGAATTCTCAATGACAATAAGATAGATATTAAAGGATATTATTTTTAATTTCAGAAAGCGCCATTACGATGGTGATTGGCAAGTAGAAAGGTGTGGAGCCGATGCTGGAAAGCTATGCTTCATATTCTCCGTACAACTATGCATTGAACGATCCCATTAGCAAGCTGGATCCGAATGGTATGTGGGTAGAAAGTAAGGATAGGTGGTCAACTTCTGATCCGACTGAAATAGCTGATTTTCTACAAGAAAAGGAAGCAAATGCTAGTGAGCAAGATGATCCGAATAAGAAGAGAGGAGAAAAAAGCAATGGAATTCAGTTTTGGGATGGATTTGTTGCTGGACTTGAAGATCTGGCTAAAGGATTAGCACCGATACGGCCTTTAGAAGAGGGTGAACCTAAGACGATTGGGGAGGTATGGAATACTTTCAAAGAAGTCCCAGATAATATTTATGATATTTATTCAAACGGCTCACTAGAAGAGAAAACTAGGTTGACAACAGGTTTGTTGGGATTGTTAAGAGGAAAGAAGTCTAATATCCCAAATGTTGCTATAAAAGGAGCAGCAAATGGTAGCAAGTTATTATACTTTGGTAAAATTGCCGTAAGCAGAGAACATTTCCACCGTGTAATAAAAAAGAATATCTTGAGTAATGTTGGGGATTTTGTGAAAAAAGTAGGTAATAATCCGGATGTTAAAGTTGTTGGAGACAAAATTCAACTAACAGGAACAGGCCCATTCAAAGGTAAAACATTTCAAACAAATCTAAAGGCAACTGATTATTTAAAATAGTATGGCTAGTTATTATGAATTGCAAATAAGATGTAATATTGATGAAAAGCAAAAAATTGAAAACATCTTAGGTATCTCTAGTCGAGAGTATCAATCAGATTGGTATCAAATAATAGAGGAAGGTTCTTCTGATTTTCTTCATGCGTTAGATAAATTTACTTCAACAATAGAAGGGAATTTAAGTGAATTGAAGAGCTTAGGAATAAAGGAAGAACAAATAAGTTTTTGGTATATGTATGAATATGAACAACAATGTAATATGGAATTTGATCCAAATATTATGAAAAGAATGGGTGATATCGGAGTAACATTGTGCATCAGTTGCTGGGAGAAATAAATCCTCTAACATCAATCTTAGTTTATTGCAAAGCCAGCCTCACGGATATGTTCGTAATATGTTGGGTAGTGGAAAATCTATAGGTTGGGTTTATCGTTGAAAAATAGTCTGGTAAAAACGTAAAATATCTGGTGAAAGAAAATGTCAATACATGAATAGAATGATATAATAAGCGTCCTTTGCAATGGTTAGTTCTATTTTCTAAAAAACTCGTTCCTAGGAATTATTTATCTCTTGCGATAATGTTAAAAAAACAGCACACTTAATCCAAGTTTATTCATTTAAAAGTAAAGGCTTGTTTTATTTTATCAAAATAACGACAAAACAACTTATATAATTTCCGGTTTAGCTATGTTTGTAAGGTAACCAAAAAGTAATCCTATGCTCAACTTACCTCATGCTATAAAAATACCTGTTTTCATGATGGCGCTTTTGGTCACCTGCGCTAAACCTGCTTCGGCTCAAAATCGGGTGGTAACTTACCTAAACAAAAGGATGGAGGTCGTGGCCGAGAAAGACAGCGCGATGTATATCCGGTTATTAAGCCCCGGAGATAGTGCTTCCGCAATCCTTTGTTTCTTCTAAATGCCTTATATTTGCTCACCGACGATAACGAAATAACTATGCAACAGGATAACGGACTTCGCTCACTATTGGAGGCACTCGATTTAGATGAAGCTTGCGAACAATTATTGGAAATAGCGGAAACGAATAAGGTTGAACAACTAACGGATATCCAGCAAGTATTTGACCTGATCAGCGATATTGGTCGGCTATTTGATGTGTCGGCTAAAGCAGAAACCTTGCGGGAAAATATGGAAGAACGCATTCATATCGTTATCCATAAATTGAAATTTATTGCCACAGATCAACGCCCAAGAGTTGCACTAATACAAAACGGACATAACTTGCTTCGTAATCATTATTTGGATACCCTGATCAAAACGGCAGGTGGACGAATAGTTAATCCTGATGAAGCGGATGCGGGATTGTTGATCTTTTTGGCGGAAGGTATGTACCAGCTGTTAGGCGAACTCCCTGTACTGCTCGATCAGCCACAATGGAAAACGAGTGCGGCTGTTGAGAAAAATAACGTATTTCTCGTTGAACATAGCCAACACTTACAAGGAAACCTCTTACACGCAGCTGATGATGTTGAACTATTGGCTCAACTCCTATACCCGCAATATTTTGTGTTCAGCGAAAGTGGAGCATCGTGGATGAAGTTTGAACTTTAATCAGTTGCGAGTTGCCAGTTATGCGTTGCGAGTCTTGCCTCTATCGAAATAGGATGTTTAATCTTGCTCACAACGCGTAACTCATAACGCACAACTACTTGACTAACTTCTTATACTTAATCCGTTTAGGCGCTACATCTCCTAAGCGTTTTTTCCGGTTTTCTTCGTATTCCGTATAGTTGCCTTCGAAAAAATAAACCTGGGAATCACCTTCAAAGGCTAAGATATGCGTGCAGATCCGATCGAGGAACCAACGATCGTGTGAGATGATCACCGCACAGCCACCAAAATTTTCCAAACCTTCTTCCAAGGCTCTAAGGGTATTGACATCAATATCATTGGTGGGCTCATCCAGTAAAAGAACATTGGAACTTTTCTTTAAGGTGATGGCTAAATGTACACGGTTCCGTTCTCCGCCAGAAAGTACATTAACTTTTTTCTGCTGATCGGCCCCATTAAAATTGAATTTGGAGACGTAGGCTCTGGAATTAACCGTGCGGTTACCTAAAACCATATTATCAAGCCCACCGGTAATGTTTTCCCAGACCGTCTTGTTCGGGTCAAGGTCGTCATGCAGTTGATCGACATAGCCCAAAGCAACAGTTTCGCCTACACGGAACGAACCAGCATCCGGTTGCTCCTGTCCGGTGATTAACCGGAATAAAGTTGTTTTTCCCGCGCCATTTGGTCCAATAATACCCACAATGCCTGCTGGGGGTAAAGAAAAGGTGAGATGCTCGAAGAGCACCCGATCGCCGTATGCCTTTGTTACTCCTTGTGCTTCGATCACGACATTGCCTAAGCGTGGGCCGGGAGGGATGAAGAGCTCTAAGCGATCTTCGTGTTCCTTAGTTTCTTCCGAAGCCAGCTTTTCATAATTGGATAAACGTGCCTTGGATTTTGCATGCCTGGCTTTTGGCGCCATGCGTACCCACTCTAATTCACGCTCCAGTGTTTTTTGTCGTTTACTTTCGGTTTTTTCTTCCTGTGCCAAACGTTTCGCTTTTTGATCTAACCAAGATGAATAATTACCCTTCCAAGGAATGCCTTCCCCA
Source organism: Olivibacter ginsenosidimutans (assembly GCF_039542865.1). Taxonomy (NCBI): domain Bacteria; kingdom Pseudomonadati; phylum Bacteroidota; class Sphingobacteriia; order Sphingobacteriales; family Sphingobacteriaceae; genus Olivibacter; species Olivibacter ginsenosidimutans. The sequence goes on from NZ_BAABIQ010000030.1 coordinate 4,087, forward strand.
CGATCAAGTTCTAAGATCCATCCAGCAACGTTATCTAGAAAATAGCGATCGTGCGTCACGGCAATGACGGTTCCCTTATATTGTTGTAGATGTTGTTCCAGCCAATCGATGGATTCAGCATCGAGGTGGTTGGTGGGTTCATCTAAGAGCAAAACATCGGGTTCTTGCAATAAAAGCCGACATAATGCCACACGACGGCGCTCTCCTCCTGACAAATTGGCAATTAACGCATCAGGCTCGGGGCAACGTAAGGCATCCATGGCCCGCTCTAATTTGGTATCCAATTCCCATGCTCCCGAAGCATCAATTTTATCTTGCAATTCGCCTTGCCTTTGCATCAATTTATCCATTTCATCGGGATTCTCGTATACTTCCGGCAATCCAAATTTTTCGTTAATGGCTTCATATTCATCCAATATGGCTTTGGTTTCAGCAACCCCTTCTTCTACCACTTCCTTAACGGTTTTTTTAAGATCTAATTCGGGTTCTTGAGCTAAATAACCCACAGAATAGCCTGGAGAAAAGACGACTTCACCTTGATAGGATTTATCTAAACCGGCAATAATTTTAAGTAAAGATGATTTTCCGGAACCATTTAAGCCGATAACGCCAATTTTGGCACCGTAAAAGAACGATAAATAAATATTTTTTAGTACCTGTTTTTGAGGCGGGTAAATCTTATTTACACCGGCCATCGAAAAGATAACTTTCTCGTCTGACATATGCTTAATAAAAATATCCAGCAAAGATGGTGATAATTGGTCATAAACGCGTAACTTTAAGTATTCGAATTACTGACAGGCATGGCGTAAAGATGAAATGGCGTAATTGTTGATAAAAGTTACAGAACGCGCTGGATGTTTAATTAATAATTTTATACATTTAGCACATTAAAAGAAAGGTAAATACATTCATGGAAGCAAAATTCTCGCCACGCGTAAAAGACGTTATCTCCTATAGCAGGGAAGAAGCGCTTCGACTTGGACACGATTATATCGGCACCGAGCATCTCTTGCTAGGCCTGATCCGCGAGGGAGATGGTTTAGCAATCAAAATATTAAAGCATGTTGGGGTGGATACGGCACGTTTGCGGCGCTCCATTGAGGAGGCTGTGAAAGGTACCTCATCAACCACTGCAAATCTGGGCAATATCCCCTTAACGAAACAAGCAGAAAAGGTATTGAAAATCACCTACTTGGAAGCTAAAATATTTAAAAGCGAAATCATTGGAACAGAACATTTGCTGCTTTCTATTTTGCGGGATGAAGATAATATCGCATCGCAGATTCTTCAGCAATTCCACATCAATTACGATGTGTTTAAGGCGGAAGTAGAGCAAAATAAAACAGAAATTACGGATCAAGCCTCTGGCTCTACTGCTGGAGATGATGATTATCGTGATGAAGATAGTTTCAGTCAACCGAAGAAAGTTTCTGACATTAAATCAAAAACACCTGTACTAGACAATTTTGGTAGGGATTTAACCAAAGCTGCCGAGGAAGGGCGTCTAGATCCAATCGTAGGACGTGAAAAAGAGATTGAACGCGTATCTCAGATTCTTTCACGTCGTAAAAAGAACAACCCGATCTTAATCGGTGAGCCTGGAGTGGGTAAATCGGCTATTGCGGAGGGCTTGGCCTTACGTATTGTACAGCGCAAAGTTTCCCGTGTGCTCTTTAATAAACGGGTAGTAACGCTTGATTTGGCTTCGCTGGTAGCGGGTACAAAATACCGAGGCCAATTTGAAGAACGCATGAAAGCGGTCATGAACGAGCTGGAAAAATCTCCTGATGTGATCTTATTTATTGATGAAATCCATACCATTGTAGGTGCTGGAGGGGCTTCGGGGTCTTTGGATGCGTCGAACATGTTCAAACCAGCCTTAGCCCGTGGAGAAATTCAATGTATTGGTGCTACTACATTGGATGAGTACCGCCAATATATTGAAAAGGATGGCGCCTTGGACCGTCGTTTCCAAAAGGTGATGATTGAGCCAGCAACGCATGAGGAAACGATTGAGATCTTAAATCGGATTAAAGATAAATACGAAGAACATCATGCGGTAACCTATACATCGGAAGCCATTGAAGCTTGTGTGGGTTTAACAACCCGTTATATTACCGATAGGTTCTTACCTGACAAGGCTATTGACGCGTTGGATGAGGCAGGTTCGCGCGTACATTTGACCAATATTCACGTACCACAAAGTATCATTGATATCGAAGAGAAAATCGAGGATATCAAAGTAGAAAAGAATAAAGTGGTGCGTAGTCAGAAATATGAAGAGGCGGCTAAGCTTCGCGATACCGAGAAGAAATTATTGGAAGAGCTGGATCGTGAAAAGCAAGCTTGGGAAGCGGAAACGAAGACTAAACGGTATACCGTGACCGAAGATGATGTAGCACAGGTGGTCTCCATGATGACCGGTATTCCGGTACAACGTGTAGGCCAAACCGATAGCCAAAAGCTGTTGAATATGGCCGATTCGATGAAAGGACGGATTATCGGGCAAGATGATGCAGTGAAAAAACTGGTGAAGGCTATTCAGCGTACCCGGGCAGGGTTGAAGGATCCAAAAAAGCCGATAGGCTCTTTTATCTTCCTAGGCCCAACAGGTGTAGGTAAGACGGAGCTGGCGAAAGAACTGGCGCGCTTTATGTTTGATAGTGAAGATTCGCTGATCCAGATCGATATGAGTGAATACATGGAGAAATTTGCGGTATCTCGTTTGGTGGGAGCGCCTCCAGGATATGTGGGTTATGAAGAAGGTGGACAGTTGACAGAGAAAGTGCGTAGGAAACCTTATGCCGTAGTGTTATTGGATGAAATTGAAAAAGCACATCCTGATGTATTCAACTTGTTATTGCAAGTATTGGATGAAGGGCAATTAACCGACAGTTTGGGAAGGCGGGTAGATTTCCGGAATACCATCGTGATTATGACCTCTAATATCGGAGCCCGCCAGTTGAAGGACTTCGGGCAGGGTGTTGGATTTACGACCACAGCGAAAGCCACCCAAGCGGAAACGCATTCGCGCAGTGTCATTGAAAATGCACTAAAACGCGCTTTTGCACCTGAGTTCTTGAATCGGGTAGATGATGTAATTGTCTTTAACGCTTTAGGAAAAGAAGAGATATTCAAGATTATCGATATTGAATTGAAGTCTTTATTTGATCGGATCCAAGGTTTGGGTTACACGGTGAACTTGACCGACGGAGCGAAAGAGTTCATTGCAGAGAAAGGATTTGATAGCAATTTTGGTGCTCGTCCGTTAAAACGGGCCATTCAGAAATACTTGGAAGATCCTATTGCGGAGGAAATCTTGAAAGGTGATTTGGCCGATGGTGCAATCTTGTCGATTGATTATGACAAAGCGAAGGAAGAGATTGTTGTAAACGGATCGAATAAAACGGCTAATAAAAAGGCTTCAAAACCTACTGATATTGGGAAAGAGCAGGAGGATGAGCAGGATGAACGGGAAAAGAAGGAAGGATAATGTTCATGAGTCAATTTTCTAATTAGCCCATGTGAGGTTAGTATAAATTCAGACGGATAAAAAGAAGGCGTCGCTCATTAAAGCGACGCCTTCTTTGTTATAAATAATTTTCGAGCCTGTCCCGAAATGCACATACGTAACGCACAACTAAAAATGGAGCGGTTATTGCTTAAACCTTTTGGAGTTTTGTTATTCTAATTAGAAGACACAAGACACAAGACACAAGACACAAGACACAAAGCTTGATGAGCAGAAAGCATAAAGCGAAAAGCCATGCGTGCTTAGAAAGATCTTGATACTTTTGTCTTGATACTGAAAATTAATGAATAACGAATAAAACAACCAATAACGCATGAAGAAGTATTTATTTTTAATGATTGCCCTGATAGGCTTAGTAGGAATGAGTGGGTGTAAAAAAGAAGAAATCGTAAATCCGATTAATTCGAGAACAATAAAATTTGATGTTCCTGGAGGTAGCAATAATTGGGGAACTGAGGATAATGGATTGACTTGGTACCAAACATTGGAGTTGCCTGAGCTTGATGATGCATATTTTGATGATGGTTATGTTATTGTGCACTTGAGTTTGATAGACAATGAATATGAAGCTTTGCCAACAACAATTAATCAGGTGGCTTACACCTATAATTATGGGTTTGATGATCAGGGCGGTTATCTGAGAATTTATTGTGAAGCATCAGATGGCAAACACAAGATCAATCCGCCGGAAGATTTGATTTACGGTAAATTGATTTTATCGGATTCTGATCCGATAAATTAGTTGAATTAGGAGGGGATGTTCACAGCAATCACTAAGCTATAAGAGTAACTATAAAAAGTTCTCATTAGTAATGAGAATTATTGTTCATTACTAATGAGAACTTTTTGATTACCGCTGCCTAAAGTTATAAGAAGCTATAAAAGCGAAAAAGCATCTCATCGTTTGAGGTGCTTTTTTATCTAATGATTATTGGGTTACTATCCTTCAATACCGAATTTTTCCATAATGGCGTTGGTTACACCAGTAGAAGAGTATCCGCCATCGTGGTATAAGTTCTGCATGGTAACCATGCGGGTTAAGTCGGAGAATAAGGTAATGCAATAGTCGGCACATTGCTCTGCAGTAGCATTGCCTAATGGTGACATGGCGTCGGCAAAATCAAAGAAGTTGCCAAAACCTTTAATACCTTGTCCGGCTGTTGTTTTAGTCGGCGATTGGGATACCGTATTAATCCGTACTTTTTTGGCAACACCGTAGTGATAACCAAAGCTTCTGGCAATCGACTCTAAAGTAGCCTTAATGTCGGCCATATCATTATAAAAAGAATAGGTACGTTGTGCTGCTGCATACGTTAAGGCAACCACACTACCCCATTCATTAATAGCGTCTAACTTCATCGCTACTTGAAGCATTTTATGCAAGGATAATGCTGATACGTCCATGCCTTTTTGAAAAAAATCGTAATTGGCTTCAGTATAAGGAATATTTTTACGAACATTTACACTCATGCCAATAGAGTGTAGCACGAAATCGATTTTACCACCGAGCAGTTCCTGCGATTGCGTAAAGAGATTAGTTAAATCGTCGATACTGGTTGCATCTGCCGGAATGATCGTTGATCCTGTTTTTTCTGCAAGTCCATTTAATTCACCCATGCGCATTGCAATAGGAGCATTGGTTAACACAAAGGTAGCACCTTCTTCGTGTGCTTTTTCGGCAACTTTCCATGCAATGGAACTGGAGTTTAAAGCACCGGATATAATTCCTCTTTTCCCTTTTAGTAGGTTATAAGCCATATCGATTGTTTTATTGATGTACTTGTTTTAGCGGGCTAAATTACCATTTTTTTAGCGATAATGAAATGCAAGGCATTTACTTAAGTTTTAATAATTCCTGAGCGTGTTGGATGGCAGCATCACCTGGATTACTACCACTTAATAGCTGTGCGAGTTCGGTCACCCGCTCTACCGGATTCAATTGACGCATATGGGTGCGGGTAAGGCCCTGCTCTTCTGTTTTATATACTTGATAATGGGTTTGTCCTTTTGATGCAATCTGAGGAAGATGTGTAATCGCAATTACTTGAAGGTATTGTGCCATGTCTTCCAAAACATTTCCAACTTTTAAGGCAACCTCACCGGAAATACCGGTATCAATTTCGTCAAAAATGATGGTTGGTAAAGCGGAAGTCTGGGCAATGAGGGATTTGATTGCCAGCATTAAGCGGGAGAGTTCGCCCCCGGAAGCTACTTTGTTCAGTGGCTGAGGTTCTTGCCCCTTATTGGCACTGAAGCGAAATTGAATGTTGTCTGTACCGGATGGTCTTAACTGTCCGGTGGACACCAGATCGATTTGCAGGATGCTGTTAGGCATACCAACTTCACGTAAGACGCGAATAACGGCCTCCTGCACGTAGGGGATAGCCTGTTTTCTACTGTTATGGAGTTCTTGGGCTAAGTTTTCACAAGCATCCTTCAATTGGGTATGCTTTTCTTTAAGCTTGGCTAAAGTATCGTCATTACTTGACAGTTTGAGGAGTTTGTTTTCCAGGTCTCGCTGAATAACAAGCAATTCGTCTATGCCCGATACATGGTGTTTTTGTTGCAGTTGAAAGATCAGGCTTAGCCGGTCATTGATTTCTGTTAATCGTTCTTCGTCAAATAGTATACCTTGCTCGATATGGCTGATTTCTTCGGTAAGATCTTTGACCTCGATAAAAACACTTTGTAGTCGTTCGGCAATTTCCTGTAAATTGGGAACGTAACGCTCTACTTGCTGTACCTGTTGAAGCGCTTCTTTTAAAGCACTGATAACGGGTTGCTCTTGTTCGCTGAGTAGGAAGTTGGCTTGGAGTAATGCCCGTTTAATTTCTTCCGCATGACTGAGTTGATTTTGTTCCTGTTCAAGGAGTTCTTGTTCTCCACTGTTTAGTTTGGCTGCGGCTAATTCATCGAATAAAAACTGATGGTAATCGGCCTCTGTTTGTGCCTGTTTAACTTCTTCTTCGAGGGCATGCAGTGCTTGCTCTGTTTGTTTATATTGTTTATAGGTGGATTGATATTGTGTCCGCAAATGGGTGTTTTTGCTGACGCTATCGATCGTCATCAATTGAAAATCTTCGGTATTGATTTCCAGGGTAGCATGCTGTGAATGGATGTCGATTAATCGCTCGCCCAAAGCTTTTAATACGGTTAACGTGACTGGCGTATCGTTAACGAAGGCTCTAGACTTGCCATCAGCACTTATTTCGCGACGTAGAATGGTTTCTTCATCGTAATCCAGATCATGTTCATCAAAAAAAGACTGAAGCTGGTAATCCGCTAGCTGAAAGAAACCTTCAATGATACATTTTCGTTCTTGGTTATAAAAATATTTTCCCTCGGCTCGTTGCCCTAAAATAAGAGAGAGGGCGCCCAAAATAATGGACTTTCCAGCACCTGTTTCCCCCGTCAGAATATTTAAACCTTTCGCTGGTCGTATATCAAGTTGATCGATTAGCGCGTAATTTTTTATCAGTAGTCGACTAAGCATACACCGGTAAAATTAAAAATTAAAAATGAAAAAAGCCGATGATTCCATCGGCTTTCCGTTACTTAAAACGTATAACTTAAACTTGCATTAAGCTATAGGCTATAAGCAATAAGCGTTACCGATTTTATAGCCTTGCAGACTATGCCAATAGCTTAAAGCATACGGCTTATTGCCTATTGCTGAGTTTGGATTAAAACTTAGTCTTCTACCAGCTGAGCATCAACCGATATGGCGGTATTGAGTAGTTTCGATATCGGACAATTCTTTTCTGCATCGGTAACCAGTTCGTCAAATTTTGTTTTATGAATCCCAGGTATTTTAGCGATAATCTTAAGGTAGGAATTCGTGATCGAACCTTCTTTAAGTTCGATGGTACAGGTGGTTTCTAAGCGGTCGGCTTCGTACCCTGCTGAATCAATATTGAATGCTAATTTCATGGTAAAGCAGCCTGCATGTGCCGCCGCTACCAGTTCTTCGGGATTAGTGCCTGTCCCTTCTTCAAAACGTGTCTTATAAGAATAGGCTGTTTCTTTTAATACCTCACTTTGGGTGCTTATTACGCCTTTACCATCTTTTCCTGTGCCATGCCATACGGCCGTTGCATTCCGTTTCATCTGTTTAAATTTTTAATCTGCTATTTATCGTTTATGAACAACAAAGGCTTGTTATTTTTGTTTCGAAAAGGAGGGTAATTATGAAGGCAATAGGGGAATTAATCGTATATTGGAGCACTTAGGTTTTGTTTTACTTATGCATGAACTGAAAAAAAGAATGTGGTTAGGACTTCTACTATTGGGATTGTGCGGGACAAGCTTTGGCCAAAAATTGGATAAAGCGTTTAGAAGTTTCTATACCGGATTTCAACGCAATGTCGCAGCTCAGCGCCTAGACGCACTTCAACAAGTGATTTATTTTCCCTTGCAAACCATGTATTGGATTGATGGAATGAATTCCTTCTCGGATGAAGAGAAGGCTAATGGTTTAATTCAGGCAGACGAATTCGATCAGTATGCGGATACCATTTTCAATGATCAGGTACGTCGTTTAATTCCGGAAACGGACGTGTCACGCATACAGCAGATAGATGTGGAGGCGAGTGGCGACTATTATAAACGTTTAGGGCGTTTGATTGACAAGGGGACAACTTTGTTGGAATTGTACTGCGAATATGGGGGCAACAGCTCGGTAGGGGATCATTATTTTGGATTTGTTTTTGGTAGGGTGCAAGGAGAGTATCGCGTGATGGCTTATTATACTAGTCTAAGAATAAAAAAATAGGTTTTATGAAGTATGCCCTTATTTTGATGTGGTAGAAATCAAGTAAAAAAGAATACAGGTTTTTGTTGATAGGCGTTGAGTCGCTTTTTTGTTATTTTTGTTTTGATTTTTCGATTAACATAATAAAAATGATGAAATTTAAAGACGGTATTCGTGTATTAATATGCGCCACACTGATTATGTCGATGTGGAGTTGCAAAAAGGATGATGGAGGCGCTAGTACTCCTGAAAATGATAAGTATTTGACATGCAAGATTGATGGTGAATATCGCGAATTTAACGCGAAAGTAAATGCCAATGATAAGCCTAGCGAAGAAGTCGTACATTTTGTTGTGGTTGGCGGACATGAAAATGATGATCCCCTGTCTCCGGGATTGGGATTAGAACTATTGGTAGAGGATGGAGGTGCAACAACTACACATTACACTTCGAAGGAGTCGAATCTACATGGTGTTTATTATGAACAAACGGAAAATGGTACATTAAGTTATGACAATGGTTCTGATGATGGTACGGGATTTGAATTGACCATCACCCGCTTGGACGATTGGGGAGTAGCCGGTACGTTCTCGGGTGTCTTGCGCCTGGGTGCTGAGGGTGAGTATATTAAAATAACGGAGGGTAAGTTTTCAGCTCCCTATAACGGGAATGAATAGTTTAGGGTAAAGTGCGAAGCTATTTCTATTTAAAGGTATAATTTGGTACCCTAAAATTAGAAATAGCTTGATTAGCAAAGAGGCATCACCGAAGATAGTAAATGTTTAAAACACCCCCTGAATGATACGTTTTGTAGGTTCTGGGTTACCCATGGTGTAAAAATGCAGCACAGGTGCACCTAAAGCGATTAATGCCTTGCATTGGTGAATCATCCATTCGATACCTACTTCTTTTACGTCTTTTTCGGATTTACAGGCCAGAATAGCTTCACTCAGTTCCAAAGGGATATCCAAATGAAAGACTTTTGGAAGACTGACCAATTGCTTACTGGTCGTAATAGGCTTTAGACCGGGTATAATGGGTATATGAATACCGTTTTGCCGGCATTTAGCAACAAATGCCTGGTATTTGTCTACGTCGAAAAACATTTGTGTTACAATGAAGTCTGCTCCGGCATCCACTTTTTGTTTCAGGTATTTAAAATCCGTTTCCAGATTTGGCGATTCAAAATGTTTTTCGGGATAGCCTGCGATACCGATACAAAAATCCGTTTTTTCGGTATTGTCCATGTAATCGTGAAGGTACTTGCCCTGGTTCATATTGACCACATGTTGCAGCAGCTCGGAGGCATAAGCGTGTCCACCGGGTGTAGGAATAAAAGAACTATCGCTTTTGCGGGCATCGCCACGCAATACCAGTACATTATCTATCCCTAGAAATTGTAGATCGATCAATGCATTTTCGGTTTCTTCTTTCGTGAATCCCCCGCAAATTAAATGCGGTACGGCATCTACTTTGTATCTATTCATGATCGCAGCGCACGTGGCTACGGTACTTGGGCGCTTCCTATAGGCAATCTTTTCCAGTAAACCATTTGGATGTTGCTTGTAAATATAATCTTCCCGGAGATAAGTGACATCAATAAATGGTGGATTGAATTCCATTAACGGATCGATGGTATTGAATATTCCTTGGATGCTTTGCCCTTTAATTGGTGGCAAAAGCTCGAAAGAAAAAAGGGTTTTACCTTTGGCGTTTTTGATATGGTCTGTTATTTTCATTTTAATTTAAGTTGCGTGTTGCGTGTTGTGAGTTGTCAGAGAAAGCTATTGCTTTATGTCTTTTAACTGCTGATAGTAACGGATAAAACCATTTAGTAATTTTCTAGAATTCTGAAGTTGACCAAGTAGTTTGTTTAATAAATTCTTGTCAAAATATTGCAAATCAAAAGAAACGTAAAGTTGGGTTTCTAATTCGTATAGTGACCCTCTTGCTATATAAAAGAATTGAATACTGTCTTTTGCGTAATTTCGTCCACATCCCTCTGCAATATTTGACGGAATAGAGACAGCACTTCGTCTCATCTGATTTACTAATCCGAATATTTCCTCTTTTGGGAAGGCTGCTGTTGCTTGATAAATTTCTTTGGTTAAACCCCTTGCTTGTTTCCAAACCTCTAATTCCGTATAAGATTTTATAGTTTCTTGCATCTTGTAAAGGTAGATAATGGGTCAATTACGCGCAACTGGCAACTCATAACGCATAACTGTTAATACCCTAAATTCGGTCCCAACCATTTCTCTACTTCTTCGAACGGCACCTGTTTGCGTTTGGCGTAGTCTTCAACCTGATCTTTGCCGATTTTTCCTACCCCGAAATAGCGGGATTCGGGATGCGAAAAATAGAAGCCGCTAACGGCAGCGGTAGGGTGCATAGCCAAGCTTTCGGTTAAATAGATACTTGTATTTTTTTCGGCATCCAGTAGTTGAAATAAGGTAATCTTCTCGGTGTGTTCCGGACAAGCAGGATAACCCGGCGCCGGACGAATGCCAGCATATTGTTCTTTAATGAGGTCCTCATTGCTTAACTCCTCCTGCGGAGCGTAGCCCCAATAGGTTCTCCTTACTTCTTTATGCATTTTCTCGGCAAAGGCTTCTGCTAAACGATCAGCCAAAGCCTTAACCATGATGCTGTTATAATCGTCATAATTCTTTTCGTAACGGGCTACCAGTTCGTCACAACCGATGCCCGTAGTAACGGCAAAGCCTCCCCAATAATCGGCAACTCCGCTAGATACCGGAGCAATGAAATCGGATAAGGCATAATAGGGTTGATCTTTTGCTTTTTCGGCTTGTTGCCGAATGGTATGGATCGTGGTTAATACCTCTTGCCGACTTTCATCGGTATACAATATAATATCATCTCCTGAGGCATTGGCGGGCCAGAAACCAATGACACCTTTTGCCTGAAGGAGCTTCTTCGATACGATTTCGTTTAATAAATTTTGGGCATCTTCAAACAATTTGGTAGCTTCCGTGCCGACCGTCTTATCGGTTAAAATACGTGGATAGCTGCCACGAAGTTCCCAAGTGTGGAAGAAAGGCGTCCAATCGATATAGGGAACCAGTTCTGCCAACGAAACATCGGTAAACACTTTGGTACCTAAAAAAGAAGGTTTGGGAGCTTGATAATTTGCCCAATTAATTTGGAAGGCTTGCGCACGAGCTGTTTCTATAGGAACCAGTTTTTTGTCGCCTCGCTTTTTTAAATGATTTTCACGAGCTTGCGCATATTCTGCACGGATATTAGCGGCATAGGTCTCGCGCGTTTCGGCATTCATTAAGCTGCTCGCTACCGTAACGCTACGGGAGGCATCCAATACATGGATGATTGGACCACTGTAATTAGGGTCAATTTTTACCGCAGCGTGGATACGTGAGGTCGTTGCGCCCCCAATAAGAATGGGAATTTTAAAGCCTTCCCGTTCGGCTTCCTTGGCTACATGCACCATCTCATCAAGGGAAGGAGTAATGAGACCGCTAAGGCCAATAATGTCTACTTGATGCTTTCGGGCCTCATCCAATATTTTCTGGCTAGGTACCATTACGCCTAAATCGATTACTTCAAAATTATTACAGGCTAATACCACACCCACGATGTTTTTCCCAATATCATGCACATCACCCTTTACAGTGGCCATTAAGATTTTTCCGGCGTTCTTCCTGTCGGATAAGGAGGGGTTTTTGGCTTTTTCTGCCTCGATAAAGGGTAATAGATAAGCTACTGCCTTTTTCATAACCCGGGCTGACTTCACAACTTGAGGTAAGAACATTTTTCCGGCGCCAAATAAATCGCCCACAATATTCATCCCATCCATTAAGGGGCCTTCGATGACCTCCAATGGTTGGTCGTAGGCTAAGCGAGCTTCTTCAACATCGTCGTCTAAGTATTCAATAATTCCCTTGACTAAAGCATGTGAAAGACGTTCCTCTACGGTCCCGTTGCGCCACTCTTCGCTTTTCACTTCGGCTTTACCCTTACTTTTGACCGTTTCGGCAAAGTCTACTAAACGTTCGGTGGCATCTGCTCTACGATTGAGCAGCACATCTTCCACATACTCCAATAGGGTAGGATCAATTTCTTCGTATACTTCGAGCATGCCGGCGTTAACAATACCCATATCTAAACCAGCTTTAATAGCATGGTATAAAAAGGCTGCATGCATCGCTTCGCGTACGGTATTATTTCCCCTAAAGGAAAAAGAGATGTTACTCACACCACCGCTTACTTTGGCAAAGGGTAAGTTTTCTTTAATCCATTTGGTTGCTTTAATAAAATCTACCGCGTAATTATTGTGTTCTTCTAAACCCGTTGCAACGGTCAGAATGTTGGGGTCAAAGATAATATCCTGTGGTGGAAAGCCGACTTCATGAACAAGAATATCATAGGAACGTTTGCAGATTTCAATACGCCTTTCGTAGCTATCAGCCTGTCCATTTTCATCAAAGGCCATGACAATTACGGCTGCACCGTAATGTAAGATTGTTTTTGCCCGTTCTTTAAAAAGTTCTTCCCCTTCTTTTAAGGAGATGGAGTTCACAATGCCCTTCCCTTGCAAGCATTTCAAACCGGCCTCAATAACCGTCCACTTCGACGAATCGACCATGATGGGAAGTTTAGCGATATCAGGCTCAGAGGCAATTAGATTTAAAAAGCGTGTCATGGCTGCTTCTGAGTCAAGCATACCTTCATCCATGTTCACGTCAATCACTTGAGCGCCACCTTCCACCTGCTGGCGGGCAATCGCTAATGCGGCCTCAAAGTCGCCATTTAGAATCAATTTAGCGAACTTCGGAGAACCCGTAACATTGGTGCGCTCCCCAATATTCATAAAAACACTATCGGGAGTATAGGTCACCGGCTCTAGACCGCTTAAACGTAAATACGGTTCAGGTACGGGTGGTTTCCGCGGACGGGCCTTAGCGGCCTTCTCGGCAATACAACGAATATGGTCTGGCGTTGTACCACAGCAGCCACCAACGATGTTCACAAAACCGTTAGCGATAAAATCTTCCACCAAATGAGCGGTTTCATGGGGCTGTTCGTCATAGGCACCAAATGCATTAGGTAAGCCCGCATTGGGATAGGCGGAAACAAAACAGCCTGCTTTTTGGGCTAATTCTGCTATATGGGGGCGCATTTCTTTTGCTCCCAGTGCACAGTTTAAGCCGATGCTGAGAATGTTTCCATGGTTGATGGAATTTAAGAAGGCTTCCACCGTTTGGCCAGACAGTGTTCGCCCGCTGGCATCGGTAATGGTGCCGGAGATCATGATATCAATTGGGCTTTGCCTTTTTCCGGAAGCTATCAGTTCTGTTTCGTAGTTGATGATAGCAAATATGGCCGCTTTTGCATTGAGTGTGTCGAAAATGGTTTCAATAAGCAATACATCTGCTCCGCCATCGATGAGCCCCTTTACTTGTTCATAATAGGCAGCAACAAGGTCGTCAAAAGTTACTGCACGATAACCGGGGTCGTTTACATCTGGTGATAAGGAAGCGGTGCGGTTGGTTGGACCGATAGCACCCGCTACAAAACGTGGTTTTGATGGATTTTTTGCGGTATATTCCTCGGCAGCTTCCTTAGCAATACGGGCGCCTTCGAAGTTTAATTCATACACCAAAGGCTCCATCTGATAATCGGCCATAGAAATGACCTGTGAGCTGAAGGTATTGGTTTCAATAATATCTGCGCCGGCATCTAAGTAAGCTTGATGGATCGCTTTGATAACATCAGGCCTGGTGATATTCAGTAGATCGTTATTCCCTTTTACTTCGCAAGGATGGTGGGCAAAGCGTTCGCCACGAAAATCCTGCTCACTCAAGCCATAAGGCTGGATCATGGTGCCCATGGCGCCATCAATGATTAAAATGCGTTTATTTAGTTCTTCTCTAATACTCATACGGCATGTTAAGCCATGCAAAGGCTATTGTCTATCTCCGCTTAGACCTTTTTGTTTGTGATAATGCTTGCATTGAGAAAAAAGCCCAGAAAATGACTTTCGCTTATCTGTCCCAAAAAAGATTGGGTAGAATGTAGCACCTTGTAAGCACAGGTTGCCAAGACTTCGTAGGGTCTAATCCCTCCGTCTTTCTCAATAAGCGTTGCAAATATCGATAATAATTTGATGATTATCAAATGCAATTTAGAGACAGAGGAGGTAAAGAGGAGATTTGAAAATGATAGAAAAAAAGTATCTTTAGGAAATTCTTGACGCTATGACCGATATAACACCTTCATGGAGTTTTGTACAAAAAATATGTTTCCGCTTTTTCTTTACATTTTTTATCCTATATATACTAAATAGGTTTACATACGGACTATTTCACATGGTGGTACCTTGGTTTGCTTTGCATGTGTTGCAGTTGGAAAAGCCAATTACCGTCTTTACCAATGGCAGTGGTGATACCACTTACGATTATGTGGCTGTTTTGGTTTACGTATTGCTGGCTTTGGTAGTAAGCTTGATCTGGTCCTTTCTAGACAGGAAGGCATCGGGATATCCTAAATTACAGTACTGGCTTAGCGTATTTTTACGCTACTATCTGGCTATGTTTATGTTTATTTATGGGTTTATCAAAATTTTTCATTTGCAAATGCCTTCACCTTCTTTTACGACGCTTATTCAGGAGTTTGGTGATAAATCGCCGATGGGTTTAGCATGGTCTTATGTTGGTTATTCAAAAGGTTTCAGCTTCTTTACGGGCTTTGCGGAGGTTGTAGCAGGCTTTTTTTTATTGTTTCGTAAAACGACAACGCTCGGAGCTTTACTTACTGTACTGGTGACGGTGAATATTTTAGCTATCAACTTATTTTTTGATGTACCGGTGAAATTGTTTTCTTCCGTTTTACTGTTAATGTCGCTTTTTCTGTTGTCTAGCGATACCAAAAGGGTATTGAATTTTTTCATTTGTAATAAACCCGCTGATCCTGTTTTTTGGCCTGTTCAGTTTAAGCGGAAATGGATGAAGATAACACGCTTAGTGTTAAAGATACTGATCATCGGCAGTTTTTTCTATTCTGGGATTGTAGGGGGTATTCGCGGTCAAAATAGCTATGGTGATAAACGACGGAAACCACCTTTATATGGATTATATGATACCGAAGCGTTTATCCTAAATGGAGACACCATAGCACCTTTAATGACCGACACCAATCGGTGGAAAAACCTGATTATTGAATGGGAAAAGAACGCATCGGTTAAACTGATGAATAATTCATTGAACTATTATAACTTTACCGTAGATACCGTAGCAAAAACGGTACACTTTTTTCCTTATGCCGATACGTCAAAAAAGGGAGCATTTCGTTATGAATTGGCGAATAATTATTTGATCTTACGAGGCAATCTAAAAAGCGACAGCATACAAGTACATTTGAAAAAAAGAGAAATAAGTTCTTTCCGTTTAATGAACACAGGGTTTCGATGGATCAACGAGTATCCCTATAATCGGTAATGATGCAAAAGGATAATTATGATGCGGTAATAGTGGGTTCGGGCCCAAATGGTTTGGCAGCTGCAATTGCCTTACAACAAGAGGGCCTTGACGTGTTACTGCTAGAGGGAAAAGAAACAATTGGCGGTGGTTTACGGTCGGCAGAATTGTTATTGCCTGGCTATAAGCATGATATTTGTTCAGCCATTCATCCCTTGGCATTACAATCGCCTTTTTTTAAAACCTTGCCCTTGGCCGAACATGGTTTACAATATTGCTATCCAGAAATACAGGCAGCTCATCCGCTTGACGATGGGCGTGCGGTTGGTTTGTATGCTTCGATTACCGCAACAGCAGAACAATTTGGTGTGGATAAACAGACTTATCTAGAGGTGTTCGATCCTTTGCTAAACATATGGCCGCAAATCATAGATGATGTCTTAGCTCCTTTTCATTGGCCAAAACACCCCATGGATTTTCTGCAATTTGGTTGGAAGGCGTTGCGGCCAGCTATGGCTACTGCACGTCAATTTCAGTCGACTACCTTGCGGGCACTATGGGCAGGAATGGCTGCACATGCCATGTTACCGTTATCGAAAATAACAACATCGGCTATCGCCCTAGTCCTTACTGCTGCTGGGCATCAGAGGGGATGGCCCATACCAAAGGGAGGTTCTCAAGGGCTGGCTCAAGCGCTAGCGGCGTATTTTGTGGCTATAGGAGGAGAAATTGTAACCAATTATCCTATCAGTAGCCTGTCGCAATTACCAAAGGCCAAAGCCGTGCTGTTTGACTTGGGTCCGAAGCAATTGTTGCAACTAGCAGGACATCGGTTCTCGGCAACGTATCGTCGGCAGCTGCAAAACTATCGTTACGGAATGGGTGTGTTTAAAATGGATTGGATTTTGGATGGTCCGGTTCCGTTCACTTCGGATATCTGCCGTAAGGCCGGAACCGTACATATAGGCAATACCTTGGAGGAAATCGCGGCAGCAGAAGCAGCCGTGTGGAATGGTAGACATCCGGAAAAACCTTTTGTCTTGTTGGCGCAGCAGAGCTTATTTGATGAAAGTCGGACGCAAGCTCCTCATCAGGTCGTTTGGGCCTATTGCCATGTGCCAAATGGATCTCATGTAGATATGACAGCAGCTATTGAAGGACAGATAGCGCGTTTTGCTCCAGGTTTTAGGGAACGTATTATAGCAAAATGCGCAACCAACGCAAAAGATTACGAGACCTATAATCCAAATTATGTGGGTGGCGATATTAACGGAGGGGTCATGGATATTGGCCAGTTATTTACTCGGCCTGCACTACGATGGTCGCCTTATCGTACCTCAGCAAAGGGAATATATATATGCTCATCAGCAACACCTCCAGGTGGAGGCGTTCATGGAATGTGCGGTTATTATGCTGCTAAACAGGTGTTGGCGGATGTTTTTAAAATGAAACCCCAATTTATGTAGGTGTACCCTATGTGATAGGCATAATTTATGCCTCCTATACGTAGTTTTTCTTGGTTTTAAATCAATAATTGATCGATTATATTTGTCATCCACTTAAAATTAGCTATGTTTGGTTTTTTTACTAATCAGCTATTAAATCATGGATCAACAAATTAACGATAGTACGACGACGGAAGACTTATCTCCCGAGCTCCAAAACCTTCCTAAAAAAAATTATTTAACAGAAGACTGGACGGTTGTTATACTGGGTTTTCTCATCATCTTTTCGATTATAGGCGGTTTACATGTGGCCGCTCCGCAATATAAATGGGCGAGTACAGACGATTTTTCGACGGTATTTTCCTTCGAAAACTTGCAACGCTTAGTCTTGCAATTTGTTTATACCTTGGTGGTTTTGGTGTTGGGTGGCTTACTAACGGGAAGAAAAATTAAACCGTATTTAATTGGTTTTCCTATCATATTCTTGCTTACAGCTGTGGCCTTATTTTTTGCAGGTAATGCCAAAATGGAAGAGCTTGGCCTGGAGGCCGTGATTTTTAGTCTGCTAATTGGCTTACTTGTTGGAAACACGATAAAGCTACCGGTTTGGTTAAAGGAAGCACTATCAGCCGAGTTATTGGTGAAAATTGGATTAGTGCTGTTGGGAACAAACATTATATTTTCCGATATCTTAAAAGCAGGTGCTTTAGGCTTGATTCAATCGTTAGTAGTGGTATTGTCGGTTTGGTATTTTGCTTTTTGGTTGAGTAAGAAATTTAAAATTGATGAAGAATTGGGATTAATGCTATCCAGTGCCGTGTCTATTTGTGGTGTTTCGGCCGCAATCGCGACATCCGGTGCAATCGAGGGGGATTCCAAGAAGCTTTCTTATGTAGTATCTATGGTGTTGATTACTGCTATCCCGATGATGATTGTGATGCCCTATATTGCGCGCTATTTTGGCTTTTCCGAAGAGGTTACAGGAGCTTGGATAGGAGGGACTATTGATACTTCGGGTGCGGTGGTAGCATCTGGTTCATTGGTAGGGGAGACCGCATTAAAAATTAGCACTATTGTGAAGTTTTCGCAAAATGTATTGTTAGGTATTGCTGCCCTAGCGATCTCTGTTTATTGGACGTATACTAATAATCCAGTGGGACGACAGGCTGGGGTAAAGCCAGGCATTGGCGTAATCTGGGAACGCTTTCCTAAGTTTGTTTTGGGATTTATCGCAGCATCCCTATTATTTTCCTTCGTATTAAGTGTCGATACGGTAAATGCGGTGAAAGGGGATATTAAGACGATTCAAGGGCTATGGTTTGCTTTGGCTTTTACCAGCATTGGATTGGAGACGAATTTTAAGGATTTAATTAAAGAAAATAGCCAGCGACCTTTTTGGGTCTTTTTGATAGCACAATTATTCAATATCTTGATTACTTTAGCGCTGGCATTTTTATTATTTGGCTAAGTAGCGTCTGTCGCTCATAATAGACAGCATTTATTAGTATAATCATGGTTTGTATAAAGAGATATAGTAGTACCTTATTCTGCTTGGGTATTTTTGTAAACGGTTTGGTATTTACGGGCTGTCATTCCCAAAATAAAGAGGCTGCCAGTGAACAGGATTCGGTAGCGATGTGTGTATCAGAAGGTATGCCGTCCCGTGCAGCTGCCACCCAAAAAGCACAGCAGGAAATCCTGCAAGGTTCTGATGATGCAAAGATGGTTTTGATTAAGGGGGGAACCTTTCAAATGGGATCGGCCGAATTTGCCGATGCCAAGCCTATTCATGAAGTTTCCGTTAGCGACTTTTGGATGGATGAACATGAAGTAACAAATGCGCAATTTGCGCGTTTTGTGGAAGCAACGGGATATATAACGGTAGCTGAACGCGCTTTGGATCCCGCGGACTTTCCTGGAGTATCCAAAGATTTATTGGTGCCGGGCTCTGCGGTATTTACTCCACCAAAAGAACATGTTGATTTAACAAACCATTTACAATGGTGGAAATATGTGCCGGGTGCCTCGTGGAGGCGTCCTAAAGGGCCGGGGAGTTCTATTCAGGGTAAGGAGAATGAACCGGTAGTTCAGGTAAGCTACGAGGATGCTGAAGCTTTTGCTAAATGGGCAGGAAAGCGCCTGCCTACTGAAGCGGAGTGGGAGTACGCGGCTAGAGGAGGACTAAAGGGGAAGAAATATTATTGGGGAGATGAGTTAAAGCCAAAAGGCAAATGGGTAGCGAATACGTACCAGGGAGATTTTCCTTCAAAAAATAGCGCGGAAGATGGCTTTGTTGAAGCTGCTCCTGTAAAAACCTTTCCTGCAAATCCTTTTGGCTTGTATGATATGGAGGGTAATGTATGGGAATGGTGCTCAGATTTTTACCGGCCAGATGCGTATGAACATGCCGACAGAAATAATCCAAAAGGCCCTGCGGATAGTTATGATCCAACGGAACCCGGTTTAGTTAAACGGGTGCAACGGGGAGGATCATTTCTATGTAACGATCAATATTGCGAACGCTATAAGGCAGGCAGCCGAGGAAAAGGAGAAGTAAGCAGTGCCAGCAATAATTTAGGGTTTAGATGCGTGAGCGACCACGCGCTGTAAATATAATGGGGGCGATGGCTAAGGATCAATCCATAGAGATGGTGTGTGTCAACTCTTGTCCGGATTTACTGTCTTTACAGGTGAGCTCAATATAGTCGATATGTGGTTTAAATAACGTGCCACCGTCAATTCGAACGAATATGCGCTCAACAATTGCAGGTTTATTTTTAATGGAAACAAAGGCCTCATACTGGCCGCTTTCTTGGCTGTAAGCCAAACGTAGAGGAATCTTCTTGCAAGAGGATAAATTAATTTGATATTCATTTTCTGCTATCTTTTTTGCGTGAATACCATATGCAAATTTGCGTTGTATATACGATAAATCTTTACGCTCACCGTCTTCTTCATATAAAATCCAATAGGCCTTGACCGGGTCGTCTTCATCGAGCTGCCCATCTTTTGTGTTCAGTGTGTAGACAACGGTGTTCCTATTAGGATCCCTTTGTAAATAAAACAACTGTTCTTTTTCGTTGGGAACGGGAAGTTTCGATTTATCCACTTGTTTACCCAAGCTACTTTCTTCCGTCTCTTGTGCAAAAACGGATGTGCTATAAACGGATGATGCCACTAATAATAAAACAAAAGCTTTCATAGGCTATAAGCTATAAACCATAGGCTATAAGTTATATGTTATAAGAGCCTAAAGCTAGTAAACTATATAGGTACTCACAACTCGCAACTCATAACCTGCAACTCATTAATACCATCTCTTGATTAATAATAGCAAGCACTGTACCAAAAAGCTATAGGCTACGGGCAATAGGCTTTAAGCTATAGGCTGGTTGCAGGAATTAATATAAACATAAGACACAGGTAGCAAGACATAAAACACAAGACTTTTTTTGCAGCAAATCGCTGAGTTACACGTTTTAAAAATGTAAAGCAGAAAGCTATTAAAGTGGCACTTGCAGTAGCAGTCAAATAGCGACCAAAACAGGGAGTGCTACTTGCCACCGCCACTGCTACTAAAAATCTTGATACTTATATCTTGGTATTAACAACGCACAACTATCAACGAACGAATAACCAATAACGAACAACCAATTTAATACAGCCTTTTGGTTAATTGTTCTTCAACAGCCCTAAATACTTGGATAGGTTTATGGTTTCGCCAATG
The DNA here is from genome assembly GCF_039542865.1 of Olivibacter ginsenosidimutans. Taxonomy (NCBI): domain Bacteria; kingdom Pseudomonadati; phylum Bacteroidota; class Sphingobacteriia; order Sphingobacteriales; family Sphingobacteriaceae; genus Olivibacter; species Olivibacter ginsenosidimutans. The sequence goes on from NZ_BAABIQ010000030.1 coordinate 24,998, forward strand.
GAAATCATCTAATGATCCTCCAAAATTGATATAATAGTCTATATTGGCATTTTTAAACTCATTAATGACATGAGGTCGGAAATTGATTCCGGCTATCCAACCGTCTTCGATTTCCTGAAACCATTCTTCATAATAACAATCATCAGAGGAATGGAAATTCAGAATGTTTTCACCAATTAAGATAAACTTGTTGATACCTTGATTAACCATTAATTCAATAACTTCCCTTTTTAGCAGCATAATATCGTTATTGATGGCATCATTCCATTCGCCGATCATTTCGATAATCGCATATTGATGCTCATAATCGGCATACAATACTTTCAAATAAAGTGTGTTTGAACCAAAAGTATCCCATTGAGGATGTAACAGAAAATTATAAATCTGCTTATCAAACTCAAATTCGCTATATTCCGTGCCAAAAAACGGTGATTGTTCATCTTCAGCAGCAATATAATCATCTCTCCAACGATAAAAAGGTTCTATCTCGTGCATAATACATTCTCAACTTGGTATCCAAATCAATGAATCATCCTTATGACCATTCAGCTACGCCTTCTATTCCTCCGTTTAATGCCGAATCCGGGTTTAATTTGCTCTATACAAACATTTTATGCGCGGATTTGTTACCGAAATAGTTTGAACTATGGATCTGCGGTGCGGATAATATTATTAAAATGTCTTTTCTTAAGCAAACTTAGCTAATTTAATAGGAAATACAACGTTGAAAATTACCTTGGATAACGATGTAAAAAAGATGGTTGATAGATTACAATTCCGTTATTATAGTTAACTTAGCGCCTCTAATGCACTATGAGTCCCGAAACTAGAAAAAACTTGCTTACTGCTGCTACCTATGCTGGAGTTTTATTCCTAGGCTTGTTATTGGGACAAAGTTTTGTGAACGAAAATGCGAAGAGCAAAACGGGTGTTGTTCCATCGGTTTTAATAGACAAAAATGGAAAGTTGCAACGGCTGATGCAAATCGTGAATGACGAATATGTGGATGTGGTGGGTATCGATACCCTGCAGGACTTTGCCATTAAGGAAGTGCTTTCCCATTTGGATCCGCATTCGACATATATGCCGCCTACACTAGCAAAAACAATTGGAGAAGATCTGAACGGAAGTTTTGACGGGATTGGTCTGGAATATTACCGGCTAAGAGACACCCTTATGGTTACTTCTTTAACCGTTGGCGGGCCAGCTGAACAAGCGGGCGTACAAATGGGCGACAAGTTAATCGGGGTGGACGATAAACCCATATCTGGTGTACATATGGATGAGCAAGAGGTGGCCGCTAGAGTAAGGGGTAAGCGAGGTAGTATTGTAAACTTATGGGTTAATCGAAAAGGGGTCGATCTGGCACATCCCATCAAAGTGACGCGCAATAAAATTACAGTAAGCAGCATTGACGCCGCTTACATTATCGATACCGCTATCGCTTATATTAAAATTAAACGTTTTGGAGCACAAACTGCTGATGATTTTAGAAAAAATTTGAGCAGAATGAAACAGTATGGTGTTAATAAGCTGATTTTAGATTTACGAGAAAATAGTGGCGGTTATCTTCGATCGGCCACGGCGCTAGCAAGTGAATTTTTTAAAGAAAAGAAGTTGCTGGTATATACGCAAGGTGCACATGAGCCTAAAACAGCTTACTATTCTAGTGGTAATGGCATATTCGATAAGGGCAAGCTGGCCATCTTGATTGATGAACGATCGGCCTCTGCGAGTGAAATCGTAGCCGGAGCTGTTCAGGATTTGGACAGAGGGCTTGTGATTGGTCGGCGCTCTTTTGGAAAAGGCCTAGTGCAAGATCAATATAATTTTGATGATGGATCGGCCGTTAACCTGACGATAGCAAGGTATTACACACCGTCTGGACGGAGTATCCAAAAATCCTATAAAGATGGATTTGATAACTATTTTAACGAAATTAATAGAAGGTATGTTTCTGGAGAATTAACCAATAATAGAGAAGGGACACCCATTGTTGATACCTCTATATTTAAGGGGTTACTTTATCACACTAGCGCAGGACGGCCCATTTACGGTGGTGGGGGGATTATGCCCGATATTTATGTACCCTTGGATACATTAGGTATTAATAGTTTCTACAAAAAAGTAGTCAAGGCTAGCCTTATTAATGATTATGTCTATAGTAATTTGGTAAATACCCCTCCTGATTTTTCCATTGATCACTATTCTGAACATTACCAATTACCGAAAGATACGTATACTAACTTTGTTAAATTAGCTAAAGAAAAAGGCATTGATGTAAATTTTGCTGAAGCTCGCGTATCCAGAAAATTAATAGAATCAGATATGAAAGCCTTAGTTGCACGTTTTTTCTTCGGTGGAGAGGCATATTTTAAGATTAGAAATAGATCTGATCACCTATTGGTTCGAGCTATTGAGGCACTGAAAAGTTGAAATCTGGATCAACCTCTTCACAACCTATCCCTTAATCCGCTTACAACGTATCACTTATCACCCAATGAACTAAAGCGTAAAGCTTATGGCTTACAGCTTAAACCTTTTTCGGTAACGTTCTCGGTAGTTTTTTTCTATATTTTTGTGATTCAGCCATTTTTCTAAGTCATTTGGTTATACGAACAGAATAACCTTTATAAGTAACCAATGACTAAAAGAAGAATGATGAACAGATACTGGCTTTTTCGATGGTGGCTATATGCATCTATGCTGCTTATAATGGTGTTTTACCAACCGCTACGCAGCTATTCCCAAGAGCTCCGTATGATCAAGGGCATTGTGACGAGTGCAGCTGACCGTAAACCCATACCAGGGGTAAGTGTACAGATAAAAGGAGGTAACAAAGGCACATCTACCAATGCGCAGGGTACCTATACGCTAGAAGTGCCACCCAAAGCGGTATTGGTGTTTTCTTCCGTTGGCTATGAAGCAAGAGAAGTGCTTGTAGGTAACCAAGAGGTATTGAATGTAAGTTTGACTGCCGAAGCGGCACAATTGAATGAAGTGGTCGTGACCGCCTTAGGAATAGAACGGCAAACCAGAACCTTAACCTATGCTACGCAGCAAATTGATGATAACCAATTGAATGAAGTTAGGGATAATAGCGGAAATGTTTTGAATAGTTTGTCGGGAAAGGTAGCTGGAGCTGTTATTACACCAGCGGCAACAGGCCCGGGTGGAGCAGCCAAAATTGTTCTCCGAGGCAATAAATCCATTAGTGGTAATAATAATGCATTAATCGTAGTTGATGGGGTTCCGATCGACAATTCATCTCCTAATCAACCAACTAGCGATTTTAATAGCTACGGATCAAGCGATGGAGCGACCAATATCAATCCAGACGACATTGAATCCATGAATGTGCTAAAAGGGCCATCGGCGGCAGCACTTTATGGAAGTAGGGCGGCTAATGGGGCGATTATCATTACCACAAAAAAGGGAAAGGAAGGAAGGGCTTCCCTGAATTATAATGGTGGATTTTCGGTTGATCAACCGAATCTTTTAATGAAATTCCAAAATCATTATGGTAGAGGAAACGGGGGAGAGGCCGGTGAAACTGCGGGGGAAAGTTGGGGTGCACCAGCGCAAACATATGCGGATAATGTTAGGAGCTTCTTCCAAAGCACCCCTTCCTATAATCATTCGTTGAACCTTTCTGGAGGCACCGAAAATGCGCAAGGCTATATGTCTTATACGAACAATCGGAACGGCGGTATTATTCCGGGTAATAAGCTGAATCGCAATACCTTGAATTTAAGGGTGAATACGAAATTAACTTCGCGATTGTCTACCGATGCTAAAATAACGTATGTCAATCAGACTATAGCCAATAAACCGAGACAAGGCGATACGGGTACTTCCATGGAAGCATATATTATGCCACGGGATATGAGTGAAGGAGCGCTTCGAAATTTTGAAACGATCAATGAGGCTACGGGCCAGCCCGTAAGACAATACTGGACAACATCCTCTGTTTTCGACAATCCCTATTGGGATGTCAACCGAACTTCTGTAAACGAGGAACGTAACCGGATTACACTATTGGGATCGGTGAAATACCAGCTAACCGATTGGTTAAGTGTTATGGGGAGGTATAGTTTGGATCGATATGACGATAAGCTAGATGGTTCTTTTTACGATGGAACGGTTTCTCTGGGAAATGTACAAGCTGGTGGACAGTATTATGAAACCTTTCAAAGCCGATGGGAACGCAACATGGATGTATTGGTGTCTGGTAATAATACAATTTCTAACGCTTTTAAAGTTACCTACAATGTTGGGGCCAGCGTGTTGAATAGAAAGAACAGTAGCTTACAAAATATGGCCAATGGTTTAAGTATACCTAATCAATTCAGCCTAGCTTTTGCTACAACGCCTTCTTTTACAAATACACTTCCTGTAAAATTGGAAAGGGAATTACAGTCGGTATATGGCAATGTCCAACTAAATTTTCGAGATTTTCTATACCTAGATGCTTCCGCGAGAAACGATTGGTCTTCTACCTTACCGGCTCCGCATAGTTATTTCTATCCTTCGGTGGGTTTGTCGGCAATACTTTCAGATGCTCTGCAATTACCAAATTGGGTGTCGTTTGGTAAAATAAGAGCTGCTTATACGGAAGTGGGTAATGATGCCGATCCGAATCTGCTTAATCAACTTTATTCATATAATTTAGGAGCAGGCCAAGGTTTTGTAAGCCGGGATGTGACTCGAGCTATCGGTAATCTAAAACCTGAAATTACCCATTCGGGTGAAATTGGTTTGGAATGGAAGTTCTTGGATAACCGATTGGGTTTGGACCTGACTTTATATAAAAGCAATACCAAGAATCAATTGCTATTTATTGGGTTGCCCCTAGCTAGTGGTTTTAGTCGGCAATATATTAATGCCGGAAATATTGAAAATAAAGGTATCGAGTTGCAACTTACTGGAACGCCCCTTAAGAAAGAACAGTTTTCTTGGAATACGACCCTTAACTTTGCAAGAAATATCAATAAAATTCTGGAATTGGCTCCTCAGGTTACGCAAGCTGATTTATCGGCCAGTGCGCGTTTGGCTTCTGTAGTGGCTAAAACAGGAGGTGCTTATGGTGATATTTATGGCTTTGCTTGGTCAAAAAATGAAAAAGGGGAATACTTAGTCAATGATAAGGGATTGCCTGTGGTTACCGCCAATCAAAAAATTGGAAATTTTAATCCCGATTTTACATTAGGTTGGCAAAACGACTTTCATTATAAGGATTTTAGTTTGTCTATGTTAATTGACGGGCGTGTAGGTGGTGAATTGGTTTCGGGAACGGCTTCTTTCTTAGGGGCTTATGGTGTAGGAGATTTTACCGAAAGCTGGCGTGATGGCGGATTGGTTCTTCCGGGTGTTCTTGCCGATGGAAGCCCAAATACGACGGCGATTACTTCACAGGATTTATGGACAACAGTTTCGCAAAATGGACGTTCGGCCTGGGGCGAGTTTTTTACGTATAGCACAACCAATTTTAGAATGCGGGAACTTTCCTTAGCGTATAATTTACCCATAAAAAGTACGGTAATTAAGAAAGCCCGGGTGGCTTTGGTGGCGCGTAATTTATTCTTTTTCTATAGAGGAAAAGCAAAACTGGATATTCCAGGAGTGGATAGAACCATTCCGATAGATCCAGAAGCGGCATTAGGAGCCGGGAATTATCAAGGTGTGGAATCAGGTCTGCCCCCAGCTATTCGTAGCTTCGGTATTAATGTGCAGGCATCCTTTTAATGGAAAGTTAGCATAGATGACAAAAAATAAATGACGAAATTTTTTGTCTAGGTACTAAATAAATATATGAACAAATAAAATAAACCGATGCACCGTCCATGTTAAAAATTTCATTTTTGTCACACAAGGAAATGTAATTTTTTAACATGGTAAGCTCCATCTGGTCGATGAAATAAACCCGCTTTGCGGTTCATGAGTGCCAATAGTAAAATAATAATAGACGAATAATTATTTACAGATGAAAGTTGTTTTTAAATATATACTGTTACTTGGGTTTTTCGCATCTTGTACAAAAGATTTTGAAGAGATGAATACCGATCCCAATAAAATTACTACAGTTGGTGAACGTGAAATGCCTTTTATGTTTGCAAAAGCACAATCGGCTGCTGCAATGGATCGTGGCTTCTATCAGACGGTTCAAAATTTGGGTGCAGATTTATATGCCCAGTATTACGCGAGCTCGGTAACGTCTTTTCAAGCCGATCGTTATGTACTGACACCGGATTGGCTAACCCGGTTTTGGACGGTAGTCTATGTCAATACGGCTCCTCAGCTTAGAACAATTATGGACAATGCTGATCCAGCTTCTGGAGAATATGCGTTGGCTAGTATTTGGTGGGTATATGCTTTTCATAGATTAACAGACCACTTTGGACCGATCCCTTACGTTAATGCTGCTCAACCCGTTGAATCTATTGCATACGATGCGCCGAATCTTATTTATGATGATTTTTTTAAGCGATTGGATGAGGCAGTGACGCATTTAAAAGCACTGGGAGACAATGCTACGGTTTTTGAAGGATACGATTTGATGTATGATGGAAAAGTGGATCAATGGATTCGTTTTGCAAATACGTTACGCCTTCGATTGGCCCTACGGATATCGGCGATTGATCCTACAAAAGCCCAGCAAGAAGCGGAAGCTGCGGTTGCAGCTGGTGTTTTTACGACGAACACCGATAATGCTTCGTTAATTAAGAGCTTGGAGGGAAATGATGCGAATGGCTTAGCACAGGTCGCCGCCTGGAATGAATTTGCCATGAGTTCAACTATAGCTTCTTATTTGAAAGGATACAAAGACCCGCGACTAGCACAATATTTTCAGCCGGATGTGACCAATGGGCAGTACCATAGTTTACGGAATGGATTACCGCCATCTGCTTTAAATAATCCAGGCAACACAAGTGCGCAGAATTCCAATGTGGGAACCTCTTGGGTAACTTGGGATAAGAATTCCAACACTTGGAGCCCTAATCTAGAACGGGAGCAGCCTATTATGAACGCTGCTGAGGCTTTCTTTTTGCGTGCAGAGGGCGCCTTAAATGGTTGGAATATGGGAGGTACTGCTCAAGAATTATATGAAGCAGGTATTCGCATGAGCTTACAGCAGTGGGGTAGTAATGAATCGGCAGTCACGACGTATTTAACTAGCGCTGTTGTTCCTACAGCTCCCGGCGATGTTAGTAATTCAGCGGCTGTGGCCGACACTCCGGTACCCTGGGCTTCGGACGAAGCTACCGAAAGGGCGCAAATTGGAACACAAAAATGGTTGGCTGTTTTTCCAGACGGTATGGAAGCTTGGGCCGAGTATCGACGTACAGGTTATCCGATACTGTATCCATTAGTTCAATCTGATAATACCGACTTGCCGGTAGGAACATTTATCAAACGGTTACCTTATCCGATTTCTGAGGCTACCAGTAATGCCGCTGAGTTAGAGAAAGGTAAAACGTTACTTGGCGGGCCAGATAATGCGGCCACTCGAGTATGGTGGGATGTGGATTAAATAGCGCTTATGTTCAGATCTATTCTTCTATTCGTTAAAGCGATGGTATTTTTGATGTTAATGTCTTCTGGGGTGTTGGGGCAAACTGCTGGCTTATCCCATGTGCTGGACAGTCAGCCAGCAGACTTTATTGCTCAGCACTACCGATCATTGGCTGCAAAAGCTTTTCAAGAGGCTGTTATACCTAGCAACAAGGAATTTTGGCTGAAGCAAAAGAATGTGCTTAAACAACGGATTATACAAGAGACCGGTGTACAGCGGTATCCGAATCTGCCATTGGAAATAAAAGAAACAGGAATGATTGTAAAAACGGAATACCGTATTAAAAATATCCGTTTTCAAACACGCCCCGGCGTTTATGCGACAGCCAATCTTTATATACCTGAAGGGAAGGGACCATTTCCGGGAGTACTTATCACCCATGGACATTGGCCCGACGGACGACGGGCAGTCATCTTTCAAGAAGTTGCTCAGGTGTTGGCTCAATCAGGCTATGTCGCACTAACGATCGATGCTTGGGGAGCTGGTGAACGTTGTACGATTGCAGGCGAGCAGGAATATCACGGTGCCAATCTAGGTGCATCTTTATTCAATATCGGTCAGTCACTTCTAGGTATGCAATTAACGGATAACATTCGCGCCGTAGACTTGCTTTGCTCTTTACCGGGGGTTGATTCTACTAAGATCGGCGCTACTGGCTCAAGCGGTGGTGGTAACCAAACAATGTGGCTTGCTGCCTTGGATGAGCGGATCAAAGCAGCTATACCGGTGGTTAGTGTAGGGACCTTTCAATCATATGTGATGAACAGCAATTGTGTATGCGAATTATTGCCTCATGGTTTAAGCTTTACTGAAGAATCAGCGGTGCTAGGGTTGATTGCACCACGGGCATTGAAAGTCTTTAATGCCAATCAAGACGCCAACCCTTCTTTTTTTCCCGCTGAAATGCTGCGTACATATGCTAATGCCAGAAAAATATATGCCCTTATGGGAGCGAAAGAGCAGTTAAGCTATCAGCGTTTCGATACGGGACATGGATATTGGCCGGTTATGCAGGAGGCTATGTTGGGATGGTTCGATCATCAATTAAAAGGCATTGGCGATGGTTCGGCCAAACCTAGACCATCCGTATTACCCTTACCAGCAAAGGATTTAGCGACTTATCCGGATAATCAACGAGAAAAGGAAGTCGCCTCGACGGCCGATTTTTGCCGACAGGAAGGGAGTAAATCATTAGATATCAACCACTTCAAAATAGATAAAGCTTATTTCGATGGCAAGCGTGAAAGCTTAAAGCAGATTATAGGTACAAGAGAGATAAGGGTGATCAAACGTGTAGATAAGCTGGGTGATCAAGATGGTTGGCGCAGGATGGTACTTCGGACAATGGCCGGGCAAACCATTCCTTTTTTGTGGTATGCAAGTCGGAATAAGGTAACATCGTATCAGCTGTTTATTCATTCGCAAGGAAAAGATAGTCTTTCGTCGGAAGCAATAGAAAAAGCTATTCAGAACAAGGAAAATGTGATTTTGCTAGACCTTTGGGGAACGGGTGAACAAGCGTCGCCAGAAGCGCAACAGATTGATGGTCGTTTGCCTCCCTTTCATACCTTAGCTCGATCCGCTTTATGGCTTGGCCGAACAGTTATCGGAGAATGGGTGGCAGATTTAGAAGTCATGCAAAAATGGTTGAAGCAACAAGGTTGTGAAAAACTAACGATCTCTGCATATAAAGAAACGGCTGTTGCGGCCCTGGCTTTCTCCATTTGGAACAAAACGGATCGGTTGATTTTATACGATTGTCCTAAAAGCTACCACTTTGATCAACGTGACAGTATCGATTATTACAATATGGCTATTCATCTTCCCGGTATAATCCCTTGGGGCGATGTGGCTTTAATGAAAACACTAAGTACTGCCCGAATGGCAAGCTATCGGGAAAGGACGATGTCTGGAAGGGTAGTTGAGTGAAGGCAATCAGCCTAAAGCGAGTTTGAGTTGTCCATGAATTGGCCAGTAGAAGAGATTTACTTTTATTTAATAGATAATGAGCAATCGACGTGATTTTTTAAAATATACCGGTCTAGTCGGACTTAGCACCGCGAGCGGTTTAAGTTTATCTTCCTGCTCGGGAAATGAACAGGAAGATAATAAGGGCATTAAATTACAGCATACCTTAGATGCAAGTAAACAGCGTCATCAGCAGCAGTTTAACATGAGTGGATTTGCTGCTCCTAAGATCGAAACGGTACGGATTGGTTTTATCGGTTTGGGTAACCGTGGCGGTGCCGCGGTAGAACGGGTGAGTTACCTGGATGGCGTGCAGATCAAAGCCTTGTGTGACGTACGGAAAATAAAAGTAGAAGAGGCCAAGGCGCGGATCAAAAGTGCAGGTCATGACCCAATGTTGTACGATACCGATGAGGAAGCGTGGAAGAAGATATGTGAACAGCCAGACATCGATCTCGTCTATATCTGTACCCCTTGGGAATACCATACACCAATGGCTGTATACGCGATGGAGCACGGAAAGCACGTGGCTACCGAAATTCCGGCCGCCTATACGGTTGAAGATTGCTGGCACTTGGTAGAAACGTCTGAGAAAACCAAGAAGCATTGTGTGATGCTAGAGAACTGTTGTTATGATTTCTTTGAGTTGTTGACACTCAACATGGCTCAACAGGGATTTTTCGGTGAATTGATTCATGGTGAAGGGGCGTATATTCACCACATTTTGGAAAGCCTGTTTGAAAAGGATGCCCGATGGAATTTATGGCGACTGAAACAGAATGCCCGTCGGAATGGTAATCTTTATCCTACCCATGGGTTCGGTCCCGTTTGTCAGGCAATGGGTATTAATCGCGGTGATCGTCTTGACTATATGGTTTCGATGTCATCCAATGATTTTATGTTAGAATCCTATGCAGAAAAAAGGGCAACGGAAGATCCAACATTTAAGGATTTTGTACACAAACCCTTCCGAGGCAATATGAATACCAGCACTATCCGAACACAGAAAGGAAGATCAATCCTTGTACAACATGATGTTTCATCTCCCCGTGTCTATTCACGTTTGCATTTACTTAGTGGAACTAAAGCAGTGGCCCAAAAATACCCGCTCCCGGGTAAGATCGCGACTGGTCATGAAGACTGGCTGGATGAGACGGAGATGAAGAAAATAGAAGCGGAATATACACCACCCATTGTGAAGAAAATTGGGGAATTGGCTAAGCAGATCGGTGGTCATGGCGGAATGGATTTTATGATGGATTGGCGTTTGATCGACTGCTTGCGTAACGGGTTGCCAATGGATATGGATGTTTATGATGCGGCAGCCTGGAGTGTGATCGGTCCGTTGAGTGAATGGTCTGTAGCCAACCGCAGTCGGCCAATTGATATCCCAGATTTTACTAATGGGAAATGGCAGGAAAACAAACCTGTAGACCTATCGCTTTCGCAAGGAGCAACCACAGGAGTTTGGAGTGGTAAAGTTTAGGGACTGAGTTATACGTTTTACGTTATAAGAGGTTGAAATATTAAATTTTACTTTTTAATTGTTATAAAATGCATATTTTCACGTTAAAGAATCCTGCTGAATTAGGGGAGGCGGCTGGAAAAGCCGCTGCAGATTTAATTAGGAAAAGTATTGAGACACAAGGAGAGGCTCATATTATTTTAGCAACCGGAACTAGCCAGTTTGAAACGCTCAAGCAGTTGATCAAGGAAGACATTGACTGGTCGAAGGTGACGATGTTTCATCTAGACGAATACATTGGAATGCCGGTTACACACCCAGCCAGTTTTCGTAAATATTTGCAGGAGCGCTTCTTAAATAAGGTGTCTCCATTAAAAGCTTTTTATTTAATCGATGGAGAGGGTGATCCTGAAGCCGAAAGGCAACGATTGGGTGAGCAGATCCGTCGGCATCCAATAGATGTAGCGTTGGTGGGTATAGGCGAAAATGGTCATCTCGCTTTTAACGATCCGCCTGCTGATTTTGAAACCGAAGAACCTTATCTTGTGGTGGATTTAGATACCCAATGTCGCAAACAACAATTAGGTGAAGGCTGGTTTAAGAGCTTGGATGAAGTTCCACACCAAGCCATTAGCATGTCTGTGAAGCAGATTATGCAATCGAAGCATATTCTATGTTCTGTTCCTGATGCTCGGAAAGCCCAGGCAGTGAAGGATAGTCTGGAACAGAAAGTTAGTAATTTATTTCCAGCCAGCATCTTGCAAAAGCATTTGCAGTGTAGTTTTTATCTGGATGAAGCATCCGCTGCTTTGTTAACCACATAAAGGTAAATGACAGATTTCCACTAAATCTTTATCACCATGGCGAGGAATAGGACGTGGCGATCTAGCAATTAAAACCTTAACTTAGTGCCGTTAGCACAAGAAGTAGTATGTTAAAGATTATTAATGGCCGTATCCTAACGCCACAACGAATAATAGAAGGAGGTTCCTTATACATTCGTCAGGGAAAGATTGAGGCGATTGTGGAAGGCGATATTTCCGTACCCGGAAAGGTGAAAATAATCAATGCGGAGGGCTTATATGTTTCCCCGGGTTTTATCGATATCCATGTGCATGGTGGAGGAGGAGCTGATTTTATGGACGGTACCGTAGAGGCCTTTTTGCAGGTAGCTGAAACACATATCCGTTATGGTACAACCGCAATGGTTCCGACAACCTTGACAAGCGATAAGGAACAGTTATTGCATACCTTAGCAACCTATGAAAAGACACGAGCGCACAACCATAAGGGAGCACAACTATTAGGGATGCACCTAGAAGGACCTTATTTTGCGATGAATCAACGTGGGGCACAGGATCCACGGTATATTCGAGATCCTGATCCAGCAGAATATTTGGAAATTTTGCAGCAAGCTTCGCTTATTTCCAGATGGAGTGCTGCACCGGAACGGAATGGCGCTTTGAGCTTCGGTGATGCTTTACGATCTCACGGTGTGCTGGCAGCTATAGCCCATACCGATGCGGTATACGACGACGTGTTAAAAGCAATAGAACACGGTTACACTTTAGCGACGCATCTTTATTCCGGTATGTCAGGTGTGACGCGGCGTAACGCTTTTCGTTACGCTGGGGTGGTTGAAAGTGCATTACTACTGGATGAAATTGATGTGGAGATCATTGCCGATGGCGTTCATTTACCGGAAGCATTGTTAAAACTGATCTATAAAACTAAAGGAGCTTCCAAAATTGCTCTTATTACGGATGCCATGCGGGCTGCAGGTACAGCTGTTAAAACCAGTATGCTGGGGCATAAGGAAACAGGATTGCCCGTTATTATAGAAGATGGTGTAGCTAAATTACCTGATCGAAGTTCCTTTGCCGGAAGTATAGCTACAACCAATCAATTGGTGCGAACGATGATCACGACAGCTGGTGTACCTTTGCTTGAAACGATTGGGATGATGAGTACTACCCCGGCACGTATCATGGGCTTGCACAACAGTAAAGGAGCTTTAACGAATGGAAAGGACGCCGACGTAGTCATTTTTGATGATCAAATTAACGTCGCTTATACGATCATAGCCGGTGAGGTCCGCTGGCGTTTGTAACTGGATTTGGAATACTAGTGGACGTTATTCTGGTTAGTATGAATAAATATTCTTTATCTTTGTATGAAATGTCCACGATTGCCAAAACACAAACACGAATGAAAATAATCTGGACATTCCATATGGCCATTGAAAAACAGCTTATTTACATATGAATAAAAACGGTTATGATTATGGAAACATTTATTGTTTATCCGGAAAATAAGGCTCAGGCAAATGCAATTAAAGCCATATTAAAGGCACTGAATGTTTCTTTTCAGAAGACAACAGAACATAGGACTTATGATGAGGATTTTGTGAAGAAGATAAAAAAAATGCACGTTAAAAAAATAAAACTTCTATGTTTTATGTTTGGATGTTGTGTTAGTTAATGCCTTTGTTATAATTGTCACTTGTTGTAAGGTACCTATAAGGTCCTTCTTTTTGGAAAAATAAGCAAAGGTCTTTTGTATACCACAAGGATACTGAATATTTTTATTTATTATACTGTTTTAGTTTCTACCTTTTTAATTTGCCTTAGCTCCCTTTCAAACACCAACAACCCTCTTTTGCGTCGATTCCCTGACAATCAGTTCTCCCGGTAAGGTAATCTCCTGTATGGCGGTCTGTTTCTTATGTATATGTTGCAAGAGTAATTCACATGATCGGTAGCCTATATCGAAGGCCGGTTCAGCTATGGTGCTGATGGTGGGAGAGAGCAAGGAGGACACAGGATCATTCGTAAAACCAATGATACCGATATCTCGGCCAATGCGGATATGTTTCTTTTTGAGGGCTAAGGTTGCACCAACGGCTTTGCGGTCATTTACTGCAAAAATAGCATTAGGTAACAAGTGGCTTGGTTTGTCTAAAAGATGCAGCGTATCGTTTTCTCCACATTCCTGAGAAAATCCAGAGTGAATGATCCATTCTTCCCGAATGGGCAGACAATAGCGTTTTAGCGCATCTAAATACCCTTGTAGCCTCTTTTTAGTAAAAGTTTGATCTTTTGGTCCGGCAATATGGGCGATTTTGGTGTACCCTTGTTTAATAAGGTGTACTGTGGCTTGATAGGCTCCGTTATAATCATCCTGCATCACTTTCGATGCTTCCATTTGATCAATCACTCGATCAAAAAAAACAATGGGTATACGCTTGGCTAGATAATCTTCGAAATGTTCGCCATTGGAGCAGCAAGTAGACACCAATAAACCATCTAAACTTGTTACCGATAAATCTTTGGTAATCTTTTTCTCCCGTTCTTCCGAATCATTAGTTACATACAGAATAATATTGTACTGTTGATTATACGCTGCCTCCTGTATACCCGTAATAACGGTAGAGAAATAATAATTGGTAATGAATGGTATAATGATGCCAATATTGTGCGTTTTTCCATTAGCTAAGCCCATAGCATTAAAGTTGGGTTTATAGTGCAGCTTTAGGGCCATTTTCCGTACTTTGTCTTTCGTTTCTTGACTAACATCGTAGGTGTCTCGTAAGGCTCTAGAGACTGTAGATACCGAAACATTTAATGATCGGGCAATATCTTTAATGGTTATTAAATGTGGCATATGATTTATCCTCAACGTAATTCCCCAAAGAAATTAACGATATATTTATTACCCTAACAGTAAGCAAGATCTAAAAAATTGGCAGCGTTTGGATAAAGATATTGAATTTGTAGAGAAGTAGCAAAATTAAAGGAGTTGTAAGTTTTAAGTTTTAGGTTATACGTATGCTCTTAAGCCAGTATTACACTTTAGGCTTTAAGCAATAAACATTTGCCGGTTGCAGGCTATATAAATAGCTTAAAGCATACGGCTTATTACCTATTGCTGAATTTGGGTTAAAACATATAACTCATAAACTTTTACTTCTGCCTAAAGAATAATTGTATAGGTACCCCATCAAAATCAAAGTTTTCGCGAAGCTGATTTTCTAAAAAGCGTTTATAAGGATCTTTAATATACTGAGGAAGGTTGCAGAAGAAAGCGAACATAGGTGATTTACCCACGATTTGTGTTATATATTTAATTTTGATGTATTTGCCTTTGATGGCTGGAGGAGGATAGTTTTCAATGATGGGCAATAATATCTCGTTAAGTTTAGAAGTCGGTATTTTTTTAGATTTATTGGTATAAACCTTTGCTGCGACCTCTATTGCTTTTAAAATTCGTTGCTTTTCTAATACTGAAGTAAAGACGATAGGATAGTCGGTAAACGGAGCTGTTTTTTCGCGAATTTGCTCTTCAAATAATTTCGTAGTTTTATTATTTTTTTCGATAAGGTCCCATTTGTTGACCACCACTACAACACCTTTTTTGTTTTTTTCTGCCAAGTGAAAAATATTAATATCTTGCGCTTCTATACCTTCCATTGCATCGATCATTAAAATAACCACATCAGCTTCTTCCAAAGCTTTAATGGTACGCATAACCGAGTAAAATTCAATATTTTCCTTGACTTTTGTTTTTCTACGTAAACCAGCAGTGTCGATCAGCATGAATTCGTGTCCATACTGGTTATAGTGGATTTGGATAGCATCTCGGGTTGTGCCGGCAATTGGTGTTACAATATTTCGTTCATTTCCTATTAGTGCATTAATTAACGAAGACTTTCCCACGTTGGGCCGGCCAATTATAGCATATTTAGGTAGTAGACTGTCTGTCTCTTCGATTTCCTGAAAATGTTGAACGACGTCGTCTAGCAATTCTCCTGTACCTGATCCGGTCATGGACGAGATGTTATAGATTTCTCCCAGTCCAAAACTATAAAAAACAGTAGCATCGTGATGCAGCTGGTGATGGTCAACTTTATTGACAACTACATATACCGGCTTTTTGGAGCGTCGTAGTAGATCGGCAATTTCGTCGTCCAAATCGGTTATACCAACAGTTACGTCTACCATAAATAAAATGACGCTAGCTTCTTCGATAGCGATTAACACTTGTTCACGTATGGCTGCTTCGAAAATATCATCCGAGCCATGTACGTAGCCACCTGTGTCAATGACGGTAAAGGTTTTGCCTATCCATTCACCTTGCCCATAATGACGGTCGCGTGTGACTCCGCTAAAATCATCGACGATAGCTTTTCTTGATTCCGTTAATCGATTGTATAAGGTGGACTTGCCGACATTTGGGCGGCCGACTATGGCAATGATATTGGACATGTTGCTTTGTTATCGCTTTGAATACTGTTTTATGGCAATCCTATTTCTTGGAATTGCTGCTCGCAAAGTTAAGGATAAGGATTGACATTGTTAGGCTTAGATGGAAGAAGATTGCGGCTTTGAAAACCTATAGCCGATATCTCAAGCAGATTAGTCGGCCTATAGCATTGGCAAAATCGTTATCTAAATTGGAATTTTTAAAGACCCATAACCTGCCATCTCGTTCTATGGTATGCGTTTCTTCCTCAATGAGCAGTTCTATTTCATTGGTAGACGCTGTAATTTTGACCGGTTTCAGTACCCTAAAATAACAGTCTAGCTGTTGATAGGTTATCCTAAATAATTGTCCTTTATTGTTAAGTATGTCTCCCGTATGATTATTTTCCATAATTTGTATGCTGTCGCTAAAATACAAATTATGGGCAATATTTAAAGTGGTTTTTTAATTAGTTTTTGCACAATTAAAGAAATCTACGTAAAAAACAATTGTGCGTAAGGAAGGTATATCGATTCCAAAAAAATGGGGAGAATCAATCTCCCCATTTAAAGTGCTGTGTTTTATTTACTTAGTGAGGCTATCGTCTCATTAAGTGTATTACTTGGCCGCATCGTCTGATTAACTAAATGATCGCTTGGAAAATAATAGCCACCAATGTCGACCGAATGTCCCTGTGCTGCGTTTAATTCGCTCACAATTTTTGTTTCGTTAGCGGCTAATTGCTTCGCTAGATTGGTGAATTGATCTTTTAAAGTAGCATCTTTATCCTGCGCAGCTAAAGCTTCGGCCCAATATAGCGCTAGGTAGAAGTGACTGCCTCGATTATCGAGCTCATTTACTTTACGTGAAGGCGATTTTTGATTATCTAACAATTTACCTGTGGCTTGATCTAATGTGTCGGCTAAAATTAATGCGCGTGGATTGTTGTAGTTCGTGCCTAGGTGTTCGAAAGAAACAGCTAAAGCCAGGAATTCACCAAGAGAATCCCAACGTAAATGTCCTTCTTCTAAAAATTGTTCCACATGTTTCGGTGCCGATCCGCCAGCCCCAGTTTCAAATAAGCCACCTCCGTTCATTAACGGAACAATGGAAAGCATTTTAGCGCTAGTGCCTAATTCTAAGATGGGGAAAAGATCCGTTAAGTAATCCCGCAGAACATTTCCAGTTACAGAAATGGTATCTTGGCCAGCTTTAACTCGCGCTAAAGTATATAACGTAGCTTTTTCCGGCGACAAGATGCGAATGTCTAAGCCAGTTGTATCATATTCAGGTAAATAAGCATTGACCTTTTTGATCAATTCTGCATCGTGTGGACGATTTTCATCCAACCAGAACACTGCTGGGGTTTCGGATAAGCGTGCGCGTGTCACAGCCAGTTTAACCCAATCCCTTATAGGTGCATCTTTTACCTGACACATTCGCCAAATGTCTCCTGACTCGACATCATGGCTTAAAAGAACCGTTCCATTTTGGTCGATAACTTCTACTTTACCTGTACCATTAATTTCAAAAGTCTTGTCATGCGATCCATATTCTTCGGCTTTTTGAGCCATCAATCCTACGTTCGGTACTGTGCCCATCGTGGCTGGATCGAAAGCACCGTTTTGCTTGCAGAATTCGATGGTCGCCTCGTAAACGCCAGCATAACTGCTATCTGGAATAACTGCTTTGGTATCCTGAAGTTTACCAGCCGCATTCCACATTTGGCCAGAACTTCTGATCATTGCAGGCATGGAAGCATCTACGATCACATCACTGGGCACATGTAAATTGGTAATGCCCTTATCGGAATTGACCATGGCTAGTGCCGGGCCATTCTTAATGTCAGTTGTTATCGCGTTTTGTATGGCTTGTTTTTTATCTTCAGGAAGTTTTTCGATAGCATTAAGCACATCGCCTAAACCACTATTTGGGTTGGCGCCGACAGCTTTAAGGTCTTCGCTGTATTGCGCAAAGACATCTTTGAAGAAAGCTTTTACGGCATAACCGAAAATGATCGGGTCAGAAACTTTCATCATGGTCGCTTTCATGTGTAAGGAGAAAAGCACACCTTTTGCTTTTGCATCTGCGATCTGTTCGTCAAGGAATTTCAACAATGCCCTTTTACTCATGACGGTAGCGTCAATAATTTCGCCGGCAAGGAGCTGAAGCTTTTCTTTGAGGGTAGTTTGATTGCCCGATTGGTCGGTAAAAACGATTTTAACGGTTGTTTCTTCGGGTATGGTGAGCGATTTTTCGTTGTGTTTGAAATCACCACTTTCCATAGTCGCCACATGAGATTTAGAATCAGCACTCCATGCGCCCATGCTATGAGGATGTTTTTTTGCGTAATTCTTTACTGCCTTTGGAGCACGCCGATCAGAGTTTCCTTCGCGAAGCACCGGATTAACGGCACTTCCTTTTACCTTATCGTATTTTGCACGAATCGTTTTGTCCTCTTCTGTTGTTGGATCGTCTGGATAATTAGGCAAGGCATAACCTTTAGCTTGTAATTCTTTGACAGCTGCTTTTAATTGAGGTACTGAAGCACTTATATTAGGTAATTTGATGATATTGGCTTCGGGTAATAAAGTCAATTCGCCAAGCTCTGTGAGCGTGTCTGGCACTTTTTGCTCATTAGTCAGGTATTCGGGAAAAACGGCTAAAATTCTTGCAGCCAAAGAGATATCCCGTGTTTCTACGTCAATTCCGGATGAGGCAGTGAAGGCCTTTACGATTGGTAATAGAGAATAAGTGGCCAATGCTGGTGCTTCATCAGTTTTGGTATAGATGATTTTGGATGTATTTGACATAATATAAAAAATTTACTTTTTGAACATGACCTTTTGTACCTGTGTACGTATCACACAGTTTGTGGTGGCACAAACTTATATAAATTGCTTTTATTATGCAATTTAAATACGCTAGCGGCTAAAAGATACGAATCGTTAACATTTCGAATTGATGAACAATATTGCAAAGGAGAAGCTTAGCATGCTATTGTCCTTGGTATTTTCTTGTTGTTAGTATGTGTGGTATATGTGCAAGAGGGTGCATCATAGATAGATGTGTAGATTAAGTTAACCAAGTTATAGGAGTAAATTTAACATTAAAGTAATAGCAAATCATTTAAATTGCGGCGAAATTGAAGAATTGATAAATTTATTCCATGAAGCGCCTTTTTTTGTTCCTGATTTGTTGTTTAAGTTTACTGAGTTTACATGCACAGCAGAAGCATGTCATATTAGTTACGATTGATGGGTTTCGTCCGGATTTCTATTTGGAAGATAAGTGGCCTACCCCTAATTTAAAACAACTGTTACTAGAGGGAATTCATGCATATGGTGTAAATAGTGTTTTTCCCTCAGTCACTTATTCTTCGCATACTACTATCGTGACTGGTGTGCAGCCGGATGAACATGGCATTTATTATAATGGTGTTTTCGATCCGGATAGCGCTGGCAATAAAATTTATTGGAACTTTCATCAAATTAAAGTTCCTACGATATGGGAGACTGCGCAGAAGGCAGGTTTAACGGTTGCCTCTTTAATGTGGCCCGTTTCTGCGGAGGCGCCTACTTCTTTTAATATTGCTGATATAGGAGGAATGGGAGATAGTGTAAGAACTAAATACGCTAGGCCAGAAGGAGTGGTAGAGACGATTAAACAGGAGGTTTTTCATAGTAATGCCGATATCAATTGGGGGAAAGATCAGAAAAATGCACAGGTAGCTGCTTGGGTTATCCAAAACCTAAAACCAAATTTAATGACCATTCACTTGTTTTCAGTGGATCATGCCGAACATATGGTGGGCCGTGAAGGATCGATGGTTTCGGAAGCGATCAGTGATGCCGATAGTGCGGTTGGCATCATTCGTCAAGCCATAATGGACGCTGGCATTGCAGACAGCACATTGTTTATTGTGACCGGTGATCATGGCTTTTACGATGTAAAGAAGTCGGTTAATCCCAATGTCTGGTTGTCTAAAGCCGGTCTATTGCAAAAGGCGCAGTTCTATTCGGCAGGTGGTTCCACTTATCTTTTTTTGCGTGATAAAAAAGATAAGCAAACCGCTAAACAAGTAATGACCTTATTAAAATCGTTACCAGCGGAAGAAAAGAGCTATTTCCGTATTGTTTCCCGTAAAGAGATGAATAAGATTGGTGCTGATCCGAATGTGGCTTTTGCGCTTACTGGTCTTGAAGGTGCGGCGTTCGGAAATAGTCGTACCAGAGAAACCATCACAGCGGGAAAAGGGGGTACCCACGGTTATTTTCCAGATACCCGGAGTATACAGACAGGTTTTATTGCCATTTCCCCTCAAATGAAGAAGGGGGTGGAGATTAAAGAAATGAATTTGCGGGATATTACTGTTTTCATAACAGAATACTTGCACTTGGATATGCCTACGGTGAAGGGGAAGTCTGTTGCCAACTATTTTAATTCTTTATAGGTTTAGTTATACGTTTTGAATACTGGTTTCAGTCTAGGCATGAATTTAACGGTCCATCCTTTCTTCTCTCATTGGTTAAACAAACAAAGGATAGTAGACATACATAATAGCGGTAACTCGGCCTTAGTGCACCGACGATATTATGCGGAGACCTATTAAAAGTCAGTTTGTCACTTATAAAAACAGCAGTTTTTCCGTTGGGATTTAATCCAATGCGATATGGAATTGCACTTGTTTTCCTTCATATATTGTCAATATATAAAGAATTTGCTACATTTGTTCTATACAATAAATTTAAGTGGGATATGTCCAAAACTGAATCACTAAATATTGCCCTTACTGACGAGATGAAAAAGTTTGTGTCTAGCCAGTCCGGTAGCGGGACACTTTATGCCACTCCCAGCGAATACGTGCGGGATTTAATTCGTCACGAACGTGACCGGATAGAGGCTGCCAAATTGCGTAGCCATATTATCGAAGGATATCAGGATGTGATACATGGCCGGATACATGAATTTTCCGGTGATTTAATGGCGGATTTGAAAACACATCGGAAGACAAAATCCAAATGACCAAAATTCACCTAACTTCAAGGGCTCTGGACGATATTCAGGATATATATGATTATTCTCTTGATGAATGGGGCGAACAAACTGCTTTGAAATATATCAAGGCTTTCGAGGACGCTTTTTCTCTCTTGCAAGCACATAAAGGGCTTTTAAAAATCAATAAAAAAATCTCATCAAAGTTTAGGGTATATCCTATTCAGAAGCATTACCTGATCTGCGATATTGTTGACGACAATATATTTGTACTCACTATTAGACATGTATCCATGAATCTTTTGGAACGTCTGAAGGAGCTGGAACCCGGTTTGGATGAGGAGGCAAGGGCGTTGTATGAGAGAATAAAATAACTCCTTACTCTTTCGGCTTGGGTGTAGCGGGTGTAAATGGTAACAAGATAGGTGTTTGGTTAATAAAAAAGCCGATCAACAAACGTTAACCGGCCTGTGGTAGCGGGGACACGACTCGAACGTGTGACCTTCGGGTTATGAGCCCGACGAGCTACCAACTGCTCCACCCCGCAATATATTTTATTTAGCTATTCAATTTAGCACATTGACTTAAGCGAATCTGCTAGTTGAACTTGCTTCAACTTTCTACCCTAATAGTTGCTCCAATCAGTAGGAAAACATATTTTATTTCCGTTTGATTGGAGTGCAAAGATATATTTTGTTTCTTTGCTGTGCAAATAAAATTAAAAAAAAATGTCGCACAAAGCAGGATTTGTAAGCATTGTAGGGAAACCAAATGCGGGGAAGTCTACTCTAATGAATTCATTAGTAGGTGAAAAGATGTCTATTGTTACCTCGAAGGCACAAACTACCAGACACCGTATTTTGGGAATAGTTAATGATGAGAATTATCAAATCGTTTTTTCGGATACGCCTGGTATGATCACACCGACATACAGTTTACAGGAATCGATGATGAGCTTTGTGCAAGGATCACTGATTGATGCTGATATTATTCTTTTCGTGACAGATATCAATGAGCGCTACGATGAGTCTGACATTGTTGAGAAATTAAAAAAGGTAACTTCTCCTATCGCAGTTTTGATTAATAAAATTGATAAATCTTCTGAAGAAGAAGTCATTAAGAAAATAGCATACTGGCAGCAAACGTTAAATCCGAAAAGTATTTTTGCTATATCTGCTTTACATGGGCACAATATACAAGCGATTATGCCCTTTATTTTAGAACACCTTCCGATACACGAACCGTATTATAATAAAGACGAATTGACAGACAAGTCGGAACGTTTCTTTGTTTCGGAAATTATTCGGGAAAAAGTTTTTAAGCTATACGAAAAAGAAATTCCCTATAGTACAGAAGTGATCATTACTTCATTTAAAGATGAAGAACGAATCATTCGAATAAGCGGAGAGATAATTGTTGAGCGTGATTCTCAAAAAAATATTATCATAGGTAAAGGGGGAGAAATGATCAAAAAGGTAGGTACGTATGCGCGGCAGGATATTGAAAAATTTTTGCAGAAAAAAGTATTTTTAGAACTATTTGTTAAAGTAATATCCGATTGGAGAAGTAAAAAAAATTACCTAAAAAGTTTTGGTTACGAACAGTAACGTTGGCCGTTTCACACTAATGGAAACGGCCATATTGAAGATTGTAACAATTGAAGGTGTCTAAAAGATCTACGTCGTCATTGCGATCTGCCAACTGGCGGAGAAGCAATTTGATGATATCAAAAACACCATCACTTCATCATTCTTTCTCGCAATGACGCGTTTTTACAACTAGTGTAAGCGATAGTCGTAAGTGATGTTTCGGGTAGCTCCGCCAGTATAACCTCCGCTCTGTTCAAATTCTTGCTTGTCTAATATTTGTTGGTACGTAGCGTTTATAGAGGCAAAGAGACGGTGTTTGTAATCATATTTAATTTCGCCTTCACCACCCATTGTTCTGACTTTGCCTTTGTTTTCCATGCTTCGGTTACCGCCCGAAACGCTTTGATCCATACGGATGTAATCACGGGTTAGACGGTAAATAAAATCTCCTTCCACACTGAACTGGTGGGGTTTGTCTTCTTTACTGGCATAACGTAGACCTACATTAAAGTTGTTGCTTCGTTCTGGTTTTAAGTTGTAATTGGCAACGGTAAATACACCGTCTCCAAAAATCTCACCACTTTCGGGTAAGCGATAAGTACGCTCGAAGGAAGCCTTGGCCTGTAATTGAGGGTAAATAAACATCGCCGTGGCTACACCAAATCCTGGGTTATTATAACTATAACTTGTGGCTTCGTAGCGCTCATCCTCAGTAAAAGCGCCTACCTTTTCGTAGCCTGTGGCATTCATAAAATACCATTTTCCAAAGAAGGAGGTGGTCCATTTATTCCAAACATCTAAATTATAAGATAAGCCCAGTATATGTTTGGTTAAATTGGTAGGGAAACGGTTTTCCAATGCCTCTGGATTTTCAACATCATAACCTTTACGGTGAAAATCGGTCATGGTATAATTGAGTGCTAAACCTTGTTGTGCATTGATACGGTAATTCCAGTTATTGGTCAATAACCATTCTCGGTCGGTATTTTCATTTTGTGTACGGCCTCTTTCGCCTCCGGCAGATTCGTCATTATACGAAGGGTTTGGTATCCACTCACCTCGCCAATTGTAAATTCGGGAGGTCGTATCGATTCTTTTTAAGGAAGAACGATTATAAGCCGTATATAGGTTTGTCTCCAAACCTTTGATAAAAAGGTCTTTCTTTTGATATTTTAGTGAAGGGACGATAGTATGGCTTTTGGTTTTCATAGCTCCGTATACTTCTTCCATGACTACTCCGGTTTGAAGATCTTTATCATTTTCCGAGGCGATTATACCGAAGAGTAATTTGTCTGCATATCTTTTATTGGTAAGACCTGCTTCTAGTTGAATGGCCGCCGATTGGTAATTGTCGTGAAAACGCTTTACCCATTCTTCGTCCTCAAAACTGCTTGTTTGCAGATTTTTGATAGGAGCAAGTACTTTGTAATTATTGTCTGAATAGTTAAAGAAAGCATTGGTTCGTACCGTAAATCCGGTTTTCTGGTTCGTATAAGCACCATTCACTGAAGCTCGATGCGTATTGAATGACCCAATGGCGTAAGAAACATCCAAATAGTTGGAATTACTTCTAGTCACAATATTGACTGCACCACCCAAAGCGTCGGTGCCTAAGTTAATGGGTAATACGCCTTTGTAAACTTCCACTCGTTCGGCCATATTAACTGGAAAATTGTTGAGTGTAAGGGATGATCCGAAATTATCCATGGGCAAGCCATCCATGAAGAATTTAACCTGATTCCCGCTGAAGCCATTGAGCGAAAACTTGAAATTGGAGCCGAGCCCACCTTCCTCACGAATGCGTACACCCGTGGTGACATTCAGCACTTGATTAATGTCAGCATTTGTATTGGCATAGGTTGACATATCAATAGCATTCACATGGAAACCGCTTTCGTTTAATTTTCGGGATGCTGTTTTCTCTGTGACGGTCGCTGCTTCGAGTTGTTGTTGTGTTGATTGTAACACGAAGTGAAGTAAGGCCGTATCATTTTCACTGATAGTGATTTCTTTTTGGATGGATTTGTAACCAAGACTACGAATTTGGAGATGATAGTTGCCAGGAGCAATATGTTCAAAGGAAAAGAATCCGTCACCATCGGTAACTTTTTGTGCACCAGATTCTTGTATCTTAACCAGCGCTGTGTAGACTGGCTCGCCTAAGTTATCGACTACCTTACCTTTTAGGTTAAGCGACCGTTCTTGGGCATCTGCGAAATAGATCATCAGTAATAATAAGGTGGCTAAACAAACAGAATACTTTAAAGCTGAAAATAGTTTTCTCATAATTAACCTAGAAGGTGAGAAGGCAGAATGTTTAATACCTATCATATTTTTGTATATAAGATGAATGAAATTATTTGTCTGTGTTAATCCAGACACGGACTTAGTTGATTGATGACCGGGCTTTTTCACTTTCTAACCTAATGAGACACGTTGACCTGACGTACCAATGGCAGCCGATTTCGGTTGCAAATATAAGTTTATTTAGAATGAATACAAATAAATGAGCGAAAATAAAGTGATGCTATAAATAAAATGAAGGCACAACGAAACTATAGGTAAATAAGAAATCCTCAAAATTTGCCTTTTATACGGTCATCATTTTGAGGATTAATAACAAGGAGCAGTTTTTATTTATGGTACAGCTTTAGGAACATGAACCATATTTCGTGAAGCTTCTTTAGTTAAGAAATAAGGACTAAAGACTCATTTCGATCTGAGGATTAATGAAGTTGTTTGTGAGTTTAATCCAGCTAATATACTAGCTTTAAAATGTATGTTCATCAGCGCTTGGTCCGTAGCTCCCTGGGATGGGGATATTTAATAATCGTAAATAAACACCCAGCTGCGCCCGATGATGACTTGTTTGGCTAAACGAAACACGAATCATTTCGTATTTGTTGCCTTCCCAAAGTACTTGGTCACCATTTAACAGAAGCCATTTTTTCTCAAAGTCGGCTTCATTAATTTTGTCTAGCGCATCCAGTCCCTCTTGGAGCGACCGCTCAAACATTGCATACAATTCTTCATTGTGGTTTAGCGGTGTGGGTTCGTACATATTTACGGCAAAGTTAAGTTCATCGGTATTTACTGCCATGGCGATCCATGAAGGAAGTTCGGCTAGGTGTGTTGCAAGATTACCCATTTTCATGCTCTTTTCATGAGGAGCCCAATCGTATTTGTCTTCGGGAATGAGTTTAAGAAATTTGCGTGTAGTTGTCGCTTCTTCTGTTAATTCTTTTTTCAGTGCTTTAATTAAGTCCATCTTTTTATGTTTTGGTATTGATGAACAAAGCTAAAGCATGAATTGACAGCTGTATGTCAGCATGGTTTATTCTTTAGTATTTTCTTTTAACAACATATTCGCAAGGCGTTCATCTCGGCTATAAATATCTTTTCGGAAATTTATTTTTCCTTGACGATCAATAAAGGCGGTAAAATAGGCAATAAATACAGGGACGGTTTGTTTGAGAGTCACATACTTCTCTTTACCGGCATGCATGGCATCATAAATAGCCGTTGTTGTCCAAGTAGAATCATTGCGAAGTAAGAAATTCGCGAGCTTTTCTGGTTCACTTACGCGAATGCATCCATGACTGAAAGCCCTTGATGTTTCATTATATAAAGACTTTGCTGGACTGTCGTGTAGGTAAATATTATAACTATTGGGGAACAGAAATTTCACCAATCCTAGCGAATTATTGGGGCCAGGTTTTTGTCGGACAACTGGTAATCCACCACTTTTGCCCGTAATTTCCATGCGATGATTAGCTAGATAATTACGGTTTCTGTTCATGCCGGGTACAACTTCATTACGTACAATACTGGGGGGTACATTCCAATAAGGGCTAAATACCACATACTTGACTTCACCGTGGAAGATTACTGTTTTGTGTACCGCTTGGCCGACTACTACATTGCAACTCCATAGCAAACTATCGGCATGATATACATGGAGTTTAAATTCCGGAATATTTACGGCCAAGTAATCTGTATTCAGACTTACAGGCAGCCAACGGCTACGCTCCATATTGACTATGATCTGTTTAATTCTTTCTTTGGGAGGAGTATTTAAGTCATTAAGCGTACCTATGCCGATAGTTCCATCGCTTGCTAAACCATGTCTTGCCTGAAAAGCTTTTATCCCGCGGAATAATGTACTATCATAAAAGCCATTTGTTGTATCTCCTTGATAATCTTCGAGCAACCATAATCTTTTTTTAATTTGTAGCAGTACCGATGAAGAATCACCGAGTTTATAGCTTTTTTTGTCGGCTACTAAATTAGTCCAAGGCATCGCCGCAAGCGCCCTGTACTTTTTGAGATAAGTACGAAGTTGCTCGTATTGCCGATATACAGGTTCAATAGACGCATTTGTTTTGTTAAGAGGATGTTGCAAAAGGCTGTCTAAATAGGCTGTATAAGAAACTTTTTTTCGGGGAACGAACCAGTCATTAGCTTTAATATCTGCTTCATCCATCCCTGCCCAAACGATATTAGCAAATATAAAATATTGAGCAGTAAGCATGATTTCCAACTCAGGATTGATGAAATCTCCTGATTTATGATCATTATATAGGCTAATAAGGGAATCTAATACTTTATTGTACGGTAATTCTTTGTTGATTCCTTCATCTTTGAGATTTAGCATTCGATCAGTTAGATTGCCAGCTTGTTCAATGAGTCCATTTTGATCAAACCAAGCGTAGGAGTAATTTCTTTCGTTATAGAATTTAATAACATTTTCCTTATAGGTTGCTACACCCGGATATTTTACAAAAAATTGTGCTAGTAAAGTGCTGTCAAAATGTAAATCGGTTTGTTCGCTAAAGTTTCCGGGAATAGTTTTGTTCCATTCTTGAATCGCTTTAGTATGCAAAGAATCTATAGTGGTTCGTTTATGTTTATTAGTTGACTGTTGACAAGAAATGCATAGAAGGACTATAAAGGTAACCATTAAAGGTGTGATAAACCGATGACTTGACATATAAGTAGCTATAAAACAGGCTTAAGATAAGCCAACTCTTTTAAAAAAACAAGTATAAACATCGTTTGTCTTTTATATACAGTTGCTTACGGTTAGCATATTTCTCCTTTTTCGTGTTTAATTTATTCATGTTTATCATTTATGACAGAAATGATGTGATTATAAGGAACTTTTAAAGATCATTGAGTACTACCGGCAACATCAACCACCTGGGCATTGGGCGTGTACTGTGCAAATCAAGTCTTTCCTATACCAATAAACACCGCATCGCTTATAACAGATATTAAATCAGGGGCATATCTACCTTATTACCCGCCTCGCTATTGCCGGCTACCTTTTTATTACCAAAACATATCCTATAACTTACCTAACACTATACTGCTTCTACATTTGATCGTCTTTTTATCGTCTTTTAGTCGTCTTTTTATCGTCTTTAAGACTATTAAAAGACAACTAAAAGACTAATAAATGATGCTAAAAACTAGAGTCATATAAGAGTCAAATAAGACTTTTGTAATGTTTAAGAGATGAGTTGGTATCTTGCAGGTGATAAACAGGTATAGCGCGATAGCCTTGGTTCAACTGAAAAATTATCTGATGGTTGAATTTATAGCGACATCCAAGGGTTCTTTCCCTTTCCCAACAAAAATATCACTTTTCATAGCAGAGAACCTGCACTTTTTTTGTTCCAAAAATTTTTTTTGGACAGGTGTAATAGAAAATAAAAGGGTATAGGTTATGTTTCCATAGCTCTAATTTTCAGTTTTCTGAAACAAAAATATAGGTATGAAGGTACCTATTGTACATCTTATAGTATTAAAAACAAACGTTATGGGAACATTAAGTGAGAAAAAAATTGCTATTCTAACGGAAGACGGTTTTGAGGAAATTGAATTGACCAGTCCTAGACAAGCATTGATAGACGCTGGGGCAATAACCCACATTGTCTCGCCAAAGCAAGGAACTGTTCGTGCCAAAGAAGGGAATGAATGGAAAGGCACGTATACAGTTGACAAGCATTTAAATGAAGTTTCGGCTTCGGACTATGATGGATTACTTCTTCCTGGTGGAGTAATAAGTCCGGATAAATTGCGTACCAATGAACAAGTATTGTCTTTTGTAAAAGAATTCTTCCGATCGGGCAAACCTGTTGCTGCCATTTGTCATGGTCCGCAAACCTTAATTAATGCCGAAGTAGTTGAAGGACGGAAAATGACATCGGTAGCTGCAATTAGAAAGGATTTAATGAATGCAGGGGCGCAATGGGAAGATAGTGAAGTAGTGACAGATGAAGGATTAGTGACGAGTAGAACACCAGCGGATTTACCAGCTTTTAATGCAAAGATTGTGGAAGAGTTTGCAGAAGGTAAGCATGAAGGACAACACGCATGATGCGGCTTAAACAGTAGGGGTGGGTTTACACCCCTTTATCGTTGATGGAGTTGAAGCTGATTCTCGTTTTAGTTAATGCTTCGGGAAAATTGGTTTTGATATAGTTTATCATTTCCTCTCGTATGTAGCATCTTAGGTCGAATGCTTGACCAGAATTTCTACAGCTCATTAGGCAACGAATTTCCATTGTTTGTTCTCGTAGATCGGTTACTTGTAAGACGTTCACTTTTCCGTCCCATAGGCGGTTCTGTTTTAGTAATTCAGTTAATTGCTGACGCAGATTTTCTATAGGAATTGTAAAATCAGTATATATAAATACAGTGCCTAGTATTTCTGCGGTGGTACGCGTCCAATTTTGGAATGGCTTTTCAATAAAGTAGTTTATGGGTAAAACAAGCCGTCTTTTATCCCAGATGTTTACAACAACATAAGTCAAATTTATTTCTTCTACTTTACCCCATTCACCTTCCACGACAAGCACGTCGTCCATGCGGATAGGTTGTGTAAAAGCAATTTGAAATCCTGCGAGCAGATTACCTAGCGATTTTTGCGCAGCAAAACCAATAATGATACCACCTATGCCAACACCAGTGAGCAAACCGGCTCCAATTTTGCGCATGCTTTCAAAGTTTAACAAGATAATCGCTATGGTTATGATGACGATTAACGTTATGAGTAACTTTCTAATGAAAACCATTTGTGTTCGGATTTTTCTTTCCCTTAAGTTGTTCTCTTTGCTCATATCAAAGCGATGGTAAAGATAATCTTCGGATACTCGGAGTATCCTTATAATGACAATTGAGAAGCAAAGGGTGATTAAGATTTCAGTCGTCTTTGATAGAATTAGTCGAGTAGAGGCAGTAAGCTGCATTAAAGGTAACAGAGCGCTAAAGATTAGTATTGGGATAAAAACGGTTAGTATCTTGTTGAAATGTTTGATAATTGATTTTATGAAAGAATAGGTAGCTTCTTGTTTTTGTGATTGATGTTTAACAATGGGTACTAAAATGGATTTGATAAGGATGCCTATTAAAATGGAAAATAAAACGATTGCTATGTTCCATACCCAGTAGGGCATTTTGTGAGATAGATCTTGCAAATATTGCATCATTAGCAGCTTAGTTTATTGAGTAATCACTTTTAGAATAAACAAGGTATAGAAACTTGAGTTTTATTTTTTTTAATGGCTGTTGATTTTTGGAAGACGTTTTAGGTTTTCAACCAGTGAGGAGAAACGTTTAAAAAATAATGTATTTGGGTGTTCTGTTGGTTTTTGTTTTTTGGTGGGGATAAAAAAATGCTCTGGTTTCCAGTATATTGCATATTTTGGTAAAAAAATAGGGGCAGTTTATTTGGAAATCCGGTGGAGCTAGCTATCTTTGCACTCCGCAAACGAAGGATGCGGGGAGTTGTTTGAGAATAGGGTAGAGATAAGAGGGAGTTGTCAGGGTTTTGTGCTGTTTTCTGCGATCGATAAGTGTGG
>NZ_BAABIQ010000031.1:0-90922 GCF_039542865.1 Olivibacter ginsenosidimutans
CTTTCAGACATGACCATGCTATCGACATTAAACAGAAAAACAGCGATCAAGTGAAACCAAGCATGTTTTGTAAGAACATTGGGAATTTAACCGGACAACAATGAATTTTTATCACAGAGGGAAATGTAAATTTATTCACGGATTTTAAACATTTAATTGGTGTTCATGAGCCCTTCGGGGTTTAAACAAGGTAAGCTCTATCTGGCCGATGGATTAAAAACCGATTTGCGGTTCAGGAGTGCCAATAGTAAAAATAGCAATAGACGAATAATCATTTACAAATGAAAATTAATTAGGTAAATGTTAAATAGGTGCTTAAGTTTGAGTGATCAAAATTTAGTTATTCTATGGCGGAAAATTTAGTTGTTGGCACGGGAAGCAAAGAAAACCAATACCAATCGTTACTACCACAGATCGAAGCATTAACTTATGGTGAGCGTGATTTGATAGCCAATTTGGCTAATTTGGCTGCTGCCTTAAAAAGTCAATTTAATTTTTTTTGGGTAGGGTGGTATTTGGTAAAAGAAGATGAATTAGTTTTAGGACCTTTTCAAGGTCCGATAGCTTGTACACGAATTAAACGGGGAAATGGCGTTTGTGGCACTGCTTGGGAAAAAGAAGTACCTATAATAGTGCCCGATGTCGATCAATTTCCTGGACACATTGCCTGCAGTACAGCCTCAAAATCAGAAATTGTACTTCCTTTATGGAAAGAGGGCGAAATAATTGGCGTGTTGGATATTGATAGCGATCAATTAAACCATTTTGATGGGGTAGACCAACATTACCTTCAAGAGTTACTTGCTTTACTGTCCTGATAAGATTGAACTTTATGACTTTCTGTTTGTTATACCTTAAAGGGAGGTAGTATGCGTTACGTCAAGCAGTTAGCCATATTGAATTTGGTGACCTTTATCTTTGCTTTTGTTTTATCCATGTTAGGCCAGACAGCCGTTGTTGGGGTATATACGATGGCGGAGATGTCTGCAAAATATGAATCGGGGATAACGCCAGCTAATTTTGCCTTTTCCATTTGGCCGCTTATCTATTTAGCACTCGCAGCAATGCTCATTTACCACCTCGTTCAAGCTTTTAAACAGAATGAAACGTATATAACGAATAAGGAGATTGTGGTTATAGGACTTATGTTTGCTATTAATCAATTGGCTATTAGTGCCTGGATATACACTTGGTTAAATGATTTGCCCGGCGTCTCTTGCTTGCTCTTACTTGTTCAATGGTACACCCTATATTGTATTGATAGGCGATTGCAATTGCTAAATCCAAAAAAAGGAAAAACTTCTTTATTTATTACGCAATTACCACTTAGCCTTTATTTCGGCTGGATAACTGTTGCAACACTCACCAATTTCGCTGCTTGGTTAGTTAGTTTAGGTTGGTTAACCAATATCCAGATTAACTTATATGTGAGCTATACCTTGTTAATGGTTACAATTGGTATTGGTGCGGTAGTTGTTTATTTCAAACATAATATTTTTTACGGATTGGTTATTATCTGGGCTATCTATGGCGTCATTATGAAACAGTTGGAAATGGGTAATGAAGCGTTCCAATCCTTGGTTTATTTAGGTTCTTTTGGGATAATCATCGTTTTACTGGTGCTTATTAAAACGACAGTAGCCTATTCTTCCGTAGAAGAGAAGCCCTATCGGAAGAGAAAAAAAGCAATACCTTACTGATTTAAGGAATCCAATCCGTAAATTTAAGCCCGAATTCGCTTTAGGAATTTAAACGAAAAGGAATGCTCCAAAGCATTGATGATGCTGTTTGGATTCCTGGTTAAATCATCGAAATTTTCAATCTTGTTAAAAATAGCATTTGCCCCTCTCTATAATCATCCATTACCCATTGGGCACCGATTCCCGATGATGAAATACGAACTCATTCCAGAGCAACTTTTATACGAAGGCATTGTTGAAAAGGATAACTTCTTTGCCCCAAATGCTGTAGATGAACGATTTATTACCTTAGCACATCAAGCAGCTTACTGGGATCGGCTAAAATCAATGAAGTTAACCGCACAAGAAATAAGGCGTACTGGTTTCGCGTTGACCCAACAGCTTATTACACGCGAAATGTACATCGTTGGAGGAACGTTAACTGCCTGTGACTTTGCATTGGAAAATGGTGTTGCTTTCAATATCGCCGGAGGTACACATCATGCTGGTAGTTATTGGGGAGAAGGTTTTTGTTTATTGAATGATCAAGCAATAGGTGCATATTACCTTTTACATCAGCAAAAAGCGAAGCAGGTATTAATCGTTGATCTGGATGTTCATCAGGGAAATGGGACAGCAGAAATATGTAGACGCAAACCAGAAATATTTACATTTTCTATGCATGCCGAGCGAAATTTTCCTTTCAGAAAAGAGACGTCTGATTTGGATATCGGGCTGGCCGATGGTATAGGGGATGATGAATACCTGACAATATTAGAAAAGCAGCTAACATTAGTTATAGACCGTGTCAAACCAGACTTCATCTTTTATTTGGCGGGTGTAGATGTTTTGGCAACAGATAAATTGGGAAGGCTAAATTTAACGCAAAATGGATGTAAATTGCGGGATTATCTGGTGTTTAGCTGTTGTAAAAAAATAGGTGTACCAGTGCAAGTGAGTATGGGAGGGGGGTATTCCCCCGAAATCAAAAATATTGTCGATGCCCATTGTAATACTTTTAAAGTGGCGATAGAAACCTTAATTTAGTCAAAAAATCTTTTCAAGCAGATGAAGAAAATAATATTAGCCATGGGCTTTTTTTTACTGGGCTACCTGGCGCAGGCAGCTAAAGTAGATACGGTATTAACGAGAAGCAACGTAATGAGTAAACAAATCAAGGCTGTGGTGATTAGGCCGGATGCCTACGACGGAAAAACTGAACTCCCCGTCGTTTATCTGCTTCATGGCTATAGTGGTAACTATGCCGATTGGATTAAGCAGGTACCGGCTATTCAGCAAATGGCAGATCTTTACCAGTTTATGATTGTGTGTCCTGATGGGGGATTTGGAAGTTGGTACTTGGATAGTCCGGAAGATCCTAGCTTTCAATACGAAACATATGTTACCAAAGAACTGATTCCTTGGATTGATCAACACTATAAAACGATCAAAAATAGAAAAGGTAGGGCAATAACCGGCCTAAGCATGGGAGGCCATGGTGCACTATATTTAGCCTTTAGGCATCAGGATTTATTTGGCGCTGCTGGAAGTATATCAGGAGGAGTGGATATACGCCCTTTTCCCAATAATTGGGATTTGGCCAAACGCTTGGGAACCTATGCTGCGCACCCCGACAATTGGGAAAAAAATACCGTAACGAACCTTTTATATTTACTGGAACCTAATCAATTGGCATTAATGATAGACTGCGGAACGGAAGATTTTTTTTATGGAGTAAACCTGAAACTGCATCAGAAGCTTTTGAAACGCAATATTCCGCATGATTACATTGCCCGGCCAGGCGCACATACATGGACGTACTGGGCAAATAGTATACCTTATCAATTGTTATTCATGCACCGTTTCTTTACGGCCAAATAATTGCTAATTTAGTCGCCTTTATTGCATAAAACATGTTGTCATTTTTCGAAGCCTCTTTGGCAGAATTAGCCGTTCATCGAGTAGGTAATAAAATGCTGGATGAACATTATATATTATCTGATCATCCGTTGCAGCTGCAGGATGAGTTATTGCCCAAATTGCTGATGCAATACTTTCTATCCCCCTTTGAGAAAGTACAGGAAGTGTATCACCTTAGTCATAGCAGTGGTCATTTGGAGTTGAATGAATTATATCATTTTGCTAAGCTTTTTTTCGAGGGAGAAGCCGATTTCCATTATATAGGGCAGCAAATAACGAAGCACTTATATGAAAGTTCCAACCATCCAAAAATTAAGGCTGGTGAGGTTTATGTAGCGCATTTTGAACAGGTGCAATTAGAGGGTGAAGTAATTCAAGCGTTAGGCATTTTTAAATCGGAAACGAAGGAAACCTATTTGAAAGTTTACCCAGAACAGGGGGGATTTAAATTGGATTATGAGGAAAATGCGATTAACATTCAAAAGTTAGACAAAGGTTGCCTTATTTTAAATACGGCCAAAGAAGAAGGGTTTAACGTGTTGGCCATAGATCAAACCAATAAACAACAAGAAGCTGTTTATTGGAAAGATGATTTTATGCAGGTTCGTATTCGTAACGACAACTTTTACCAGACGGGAAACCTCATGCAGGTTTGCAAAAATTTTGTAAAAGAAAAATTAGAAGAGAACTATGAAATGGAGCGCGCCGATAGAATTGATCTGTTAAATCGTTCAATGACTTATTTTAAAGAAAAAGAAGTGTTTGAAGTGGATGATTTTTCAAACGAAGTTTTAGGTGATCCCAATGCCATAGCCTTATTTAAGGCTTATAAATCTGATTTTGAGGAGCAGCACGAAATTGCTATTGGCAATAACTTTCCGATTTCTGGAAAAGCGGTAAAAAAGGAGGCTAAAGGATTTAAGTCGGTTTTAAAACTAGACAAAAACTTCCACGTTTATATTCATGGGAAGCGGGATTTTGTCGAAAAAGGATTTGATGAAGATAAAGGAATGCATTTTTATAAACTGTATTTTGAACAAGAAAGTTAATTGGCTTTTCAGGTGAAAAAAGAGCTTTTTAAATCATTTAAAACGACCAGTATATTCCTTTTGATCTTGTTGGGTTTCTGGTGTTTTTCACAACAAGAAACGTTAGTAGAGCGCTTTTACAGCAATAAACTCTTTCCAGCATTTGCAATTATTGGGCAAACGCTTGGGGCGTGGATACCTTTTGATTTGGGTGATTGTTTTTATGGGGTTTGTATCTTATTCTTATTAGCGGCTTTTATCGTGCTCATTTTCTTGGCCTTTAAACGGAAATACAGACGGGCGGGTAAATTATTGCTACACCTGGTTAACGCTGGATTGTTAATAGCCATAGCGTTTTACCTTTTTTGGGGATTAAATTATTTCAGGGTGCCCTTAGAACGGCGAATAGGTTTAACTACGACGGTTAAAGAACCCTGTGAATTATTGGAAACTACCGTATTATGTATTGACAAAGCTAATGCTTATCGTGCGCGCCTAAGTAAACAGGATTTGCAACAAAGCAATCAAGAGATTTTTGATCAGGCACAAGACCTATTGAGCAACAATACCTTTTTAGCTTCCTATTTGTTTGTATTCCATCCAAAAGTAAAAGAGCCGCTAACTAATTTTCATGTCAACTATACCATGGTTGCCGGTTATTTCAATCCGTTTACACAGGAAGCACAGGTTAACACAGCAATGCCCACCTTAGCAAAACCCTTCACTGCCTGCCATGAATTAAGTCATCAGGCAGGTATTGGTTTTGAAGACGAGGCCAATCTTATCGGCTTCATCTTGTGTGCTTCTAGCGATAATAAACTGTTTAATTATTCTGCTTACTATCATGCATTATTTATGCTGTTAAACCAAGTTTTTCTGGAAGATAGGCAAAGTTATCAGAACTTATTAGCACAGTTAAGTCCTGCGGTTAGACAAGATGCCGAACAAGAAAATGCCTATTGGCAACAATTTGAAGGGATAGTGAATCATGCCAGCTCTAAATTTTATAATGAGTATCTGCAGCTAAATAATCAACCAGAGGGATTGAAGCGTTATAATCGCATGACTAAATTACTTATCGCATGGCTAAAGGATCACCCCATTTCAGAAGTACGCTAGTTTTAACTTTACAAACGATAATAATCGCGGCAAAATCGTTGGCAATCCGTTAAGGTACTTATCGTTGATATAAGGTAATGATAATGCTCCCTTAAAAATCGTTTAAATATTTTTTGATTGATATATTTTAATAACTATCTTTGCAGCCTTAAAAGAACGTAACAATTTAAAAATATATAGTTTTTTCGTAGCCGTACATGTCTTTCTAAGAAAAGAAGGGGGCATAACGAAAGGAACTGATAAAAGATTAGCACAATGAAGAAAGATTTGCATCCATCAAATTACAGATTAGTGGTGTTTAAAGACATGTCGAATGATTATGCATTTATCACCAAATCATGTATAGACACAAAAGAGACCATCCAGTGGGAAGATGGTCAGGAATATCCATTGGTTAAGTTAGAAATCTCACATACTTCACATCCGTTTTATACTGGTAAAATGAAGTTGGTGGATACAGCAGGACGTATTGACAAGTTCCGCAGCCGTTATACTAAAAAATAATTGGTGGCGATTTTAGCTATAGGGTCTCGGTAATTTATCGAGACTTTTTTATTTTTAGCCCCTATAAATTCGATACGAATGCATGTAGTAGTATATGACGACGAAAAACGCAGGGTTGATCTTTATCCATTAAGTTTGACCCGACCAATTGCTGATCTTCGCATAGGTATACTCACCATTGCGGACAAATGGACTAAATGGCTAGGTTTGCCCGTTTCCTATTCTACAGCTGATTATTTGCAACAAAAATATCCCTTAGCCTCAACAGACCATGATATCCTAGCTATTAATAGCAGTGTGTGCCCAGATGAGTTTTTGTGTGAGGCCTTAGGTAAGTTAAAATCCGGCGAACGATTGCTGGATATGGAACGTTGTATTGCTGCAAGAACATCGCTTGAAGAGTTAAAAATGCTAATTTCAACGGATTTTGCAGGATATAAATCGATTACTTATATAAACCAGTACATTAAAATTTCCTATCCGGAAGACATATTTAGTCAAAATGGGGTTGAACTCCGAAAGGATTTTGAATTATTGACCAAGGGTCGTACTTCTGCTTCCTTAGACAGTACCGTAACCGTGCTGGGAGAGGAACTATTCGTGGAGGAAGGAGCTACTGCTAGTTGCTGCACCATCAACACCTTACGAGGACCTGTTTACCTAGCCAAAGACAGCGAGATTTGGGAGGGGGCACTCATTAGAGGGCCATTTGCTTTAGGGGAGCAATCACAAGTAAAAATGGGAACAAAAATATACAGCAATGTAACCATTGGACCCGGATGTAGAGTGGGAGGAGAACTCAATACCTGTGTGGTGTGGGGTAATTCGTCAAAAGGACACGAAGGATATTTCGGCAGTGGCGTAATGGGGGAGTGGTGTAACTGGGGTGCCGACAGTAACAATTCTAATCTTAAGAATAATTACAAGCAGGTAAAGCTTTATCATTACGGTACGAAACAACTCCGAAATACCGGCCTCCAATTTTGCGGATTAATTATGGGGGATCATGCTAAATGCGCTATTAATACGGCCTTTAATACAGGAACAGTGGTAGGTGTTGCTGCAAGTATATTTGGCGGTGAGGTTCCGCCTACCTTCGTACCCGATTTTTCGTGGGGTATCGGTGAAAACGCAACGGTTTACACCTTACATAAAATGTTTGAAACAGCTGAGTTGGTTTTTGCTAGACGGAATCGTAAATTTGATGCCGTTGAACAACACCTTTTAGAAGCAGTTTATCAACAGACAAGAAATCAACAGAAACAATAATAAACAAGAAATCATGCGAAAAAAAATTGTAGCAGGTAACTGGAAGATGAATTTAGATTATCCAACTGGCGTAAGTCTTTTTTCTGAAATTGTCAATATGGTCAAAGACGAAATACACGGTGAGCAAATCGTGGTGGTATGTAGTCCTTTTATTCATCTTCATAGTATTTCCGCTTTAGCCAAAGACGTAACTAATGTGTTTATTGGTGCGCAAAACCTTCATCAGGAAGAAGCTGGAGCCTTTACCGGAGAAGTTTCTGCCAATCAAGTAAAGTCAACAGGAGCTTCTCACGTTATTTTGGGGCATTCTGAACGTAGGGCTTATTTTGGAGAATCCGATGAGTTATTGGCGAAGAAGGTAGACATCGCGTTGAAGCATGGTCTGACTCCTATTTTTTGTATAGGCGAGACGAAAGAGGAACGTGAATCGGGAGATTTTTTTCAAGTAATTAAAAGTCAGTTACAACAAGGCTTATTTCACCTTTCGGCAAGCGATTTTTCTGCTATCATTTTAGCCTATGAGCCTGTTTGGGCCATTGGAACAGGTTTAACAGCTAGCCCTGAACAGGCGCAGGAGGTACACGCCTTTATAAGAAAAGTAATTAGTGATCAATATGGCGCCGATGTAGCGGCAGAAACAAGTATTTTGTATGGTGGAAGCTGTAATCCCAAAAATGCCTCCGATTTATTTTCCCAAAAAGACATTGATGGCGGATTAATTGGTGGAGCATCTCTGAAGTCGAGAGACTTTTTGGATATAGCAAAGGTATTTAATTAATACACCATAATGGATAAAAAAGCAATCTATTGGCCATAATACCGATTAGATGGCTTTTTTACTTGTTGAACAATGGATTATAGTGAACTCACTTTTACCTGTATAGGTGGCGAAGATTGGCAACGTGATTTATTTATTCATGATCTTGCCGAGATGGGCTTTGACACCTTTGAAGATACTTCAACGGGGTTTAAAGCATATATAGCCACTGCTCAATTAGATTTTTCATCTATTGAGGCGCTTATACTTACTTTACCTGAAGATTTTCATGTTAGCTATGTAGCCAACACCATTGCGGCCAGGAATTGGAATGCGGTTTGGGAAAGTAACTTTGAACCCATAGTGGTTCATAATAGGTGCTATGTGCGAGCCACTTTTCATCAGCCAAGACCGGATATTCCCTATGAAATTATTATCGATCCTAAAATGTCTTTCGGCACTGGTCATCATCAAACCACTTCGTTAATGATAAGGTATATGCTGGAAACCACATTGATGGATAAAGCAGTCTTAGATATGGGGTGTGGCACAGGGATCTTGGCCATTCTGGCAGCAAAGATGGGCGCAAGCACTGTCACGGCGATAGATCTTGACCCAATATGCTATACAAGCGCCCAAGAAAATGTTGAACTTAACCAAGTTTCCGGCATCCGATTAGTGCATGGATCAAAAGAAGCTATAC
Organism: Olivibacter ginsenosidimutans; assembly: GCF_039542865.1. Classification (NCBI taxonomy): domain Bacteria; kingdom Pseudomonadati; phylum Bacteroidota; class Sphingobacteriia; order Sphingobacteriales; family Sphingobacteriaceae; genus Olivibacter; species Olivibacter ginsenosidimutans. The sequence goes on from NZ_BAABIQ010000031.1 coordinate 8,980, forward strand.
CGGAAGAGCCATATGATGTTATTCTGGCAAACATCAATAGAAATGTATTGTTAGATCAATTGGACGTTTATGCAGATGCGTTAAAGTCGCAGGGTAAGCTGCTGTTAAGTGGGTTCTATGATGGTGACGATTTGCAACAACTGGTGGAGGCTGGAAAAAAAGTGGGACTCTCTTATCACGATAAAAAAACACAGGATAATTGGGTGGCTGCTAAATTTGAGCGAAATAATAAAAGAAATTTTTAAGATATGCGTGTCCATTTTATAGCTATCGGTGGAAGTGTTATGCATAATTTGGCCATAGCATTAGCAAATAAAGGTTATTTAGTAAGTGGTTCGGATGATTACATTTATGAACCATCCAGAACCAATTTGGCTAATAACGGCTTGCTTCCTGAACGCTTGGGCTGGTATCCTGAGCGAATTACTGAAGATATCAATGCGGTCGTACTCGGCATGCATGCCAAGGCTGATAATCCCGAATTACTGAAAGCCCAAGAGTTAGGCCTTCAGATCTATTCTTATCCCGCTTATATCTATGAACAAGCCAAAGATAAAACCCGCGTAGTCATCGGCGGAAGTCATGGAAAGACAACCATTACTTCAATGATTATGCATGTGCTAAAATCCATTGGTAGAGATTTTGATTATGTCGTAGGGGCAAAATTAGAAGGCTTTGAAACGATGGTAAGCATTACGCAAGATGCGCCTTTAATGATTATTGAAGGGGATGAATACTTGGCGTCAGCTATTGATCGACGTCCGAAATTTCTCCTTTACCACGCGAATATTGCCTTGATTAGTGGTATTGCTTGGGACCACATTAATGTTTTTCCAACCTACCAGGAATACCTTGAACAGTTTGAGCACTTCATTGAAAGTATAGAAACCAAGGGAACATTAGTTTATAATAAGGAGGATAAAGAGGTACAAAAATTGGTATCCGACAATCATTCCAACATTAATAAGCACGGCTACAAATTACCTGACTTTACGATAAATAAGGGTATAAGCTATTTAAAAACAGCTAAGGGTGATGTACCCTTGCAGATTTTTGGAAAACATAATCTTTCGAATTTAGCTGGAGCTTTTACGGTTTGCGAATGGCTTGGTGTAAGTCGAGATGAATTTTACCAGGCTATCAGCACTTTTAAAGGAGCATCAAGGCGGTTGGAATATATTGCTGATCATGAAGGAAGCGTTGTATACAAAGATTTTGCACATTCTCCTTCCAAAGTTAGGGCTTCCATTAATGCAGTAAAGGAGCAATATCCTGAAAATAAATTGGTGGCCATTATTGAGTTGCATACATTTAGTAGCCTAAACGAAGCATTTTTGCAAGAATATAAACATACCATGGATGCTGCAGATGAAGCGATTGTTTTTATTGACCAGCATTCATTTAGACAAAAAAATATTAAGCCGATAGAAGCGGCGACTATTGCACATGCTTTTGGTAGAGAAGATATTCTTTACGTTAATGATGCCTTAATACTGGAAAGCCATATTGAAAAAATGAATCCTAAAGGTAAAAATTTACTTTTCATGAGTTCAGGAAATTTTGGCGGTCTTAATCTTGTTAACTTATCAGATAAGTTTTTTAATTGATTAAATTTATTGCTATATTTGATATGCAAGTGTCTGGAAAGGTAGCGTGATTGGCTGTGATACAAATAAGGTTTTTAAACGAACTTTTTATTTCAGTAAATGAGCACTTAACCTTTTAATGATAAAATGATATTCAAATGAAATCCATATGATTAACGTAGGTCATTAAAGGCTTGAAAATGATTAATCATGTGAGATGTTTGCGATTAAAGAACAAATTATTTTCGAATGAAATCTCTAGGAAAAAAAATACGATTATTACGCCACCAGAATGGATGGAGTCAAGAAGATGTGGCTAAGAAACTCGATATCTCTATCCCTGCTTTTTCCAAAATTGAAACGGGTATTACCGATATAAACCTCTCTAGGCTACAGCAAATAGCGAAGCTTTTTGATTTATCCGTTGTTCAATTGCTAAATTTTAATGATGCTGATGAACAAAAGAAATATAATTCGGATCTGGAATTGGCAAATAAAAAATTACAAGAGCGAAATAATGAAGTGATCGAACTACAAAAGAAGGTTATTGAGCTCTATGAAGAACTAAGAAAAACATACAAACATAATAGTTAGTTTTATCGAAGAAACAAGCCGTTTCCTTAAAATAGGTAGTCTAAGGTAGCATGTTTTTTCCCAAATTGTGCTCCTGTGGCTTTATGTATAGCCAGCATTTCTTTATTAAAATCACCAACCCAAGATAATTCTAGCAGTTCATATTTTTTTAAGGGGAGCACATATTCTTTCAGCTTAATAAATAAGGCGGATTCAATACCATGCTTTTGATAGGCTTTTTTTGTTCCCATAACAATAGCCCGCATTCGGTTAACTTTTTTGCGGCGATTCATGACAAATCGAAGAGCGTTCCAGATGTTCATCTTTCCGTTGAAATCTTTGATCAGCTGATTCGTATCGGGTAAAATCAAAATAAATGAAACTGGTTGATCATGAACGTAGGCGAACCAAATGAGCCGTTCGTCGAGGATGGGTTTCATTTTTTTAAACGACTCTAAGACGGTTTTCATTTGCATGGGATGAAAATTTTCAAAATCTTCCCACGCATCGTTGTAAATTTCAATAAAATCTTTTGCAAACTGCGTAAGTTTATCCTGTTGAAAATGCTTAAAGGTATATCCAGGCTTTTCCATGACCCATTTAGCGATGCGTGTGAAACGCTCCGGAAATGGTTTGTTTACATCAAGGTGATTGGTAATTTGTTCGTATGCTATTTTAAAACCGTAACGAAAAAAAAGATTTTGATAATAAGGCTTGTGGTAATTCATCCCATATGAGGGGCTACTAAAACCCTCTATGAGTAAACCCCAGAAACTATCGTTTTCACCAAAGTTGATCGGTCCCTCCATCGCCTGCATCCCTCGTTCTATCAGCCATGCTTTTGCTACGTTAAACAGCTCATTAGCAGCGTCTTGATCATCAATGCATTCAAAAAAGCCTATACCTCCTTTAGCAAGATCTTTCTTATATGCTTTCTTTTGGTCAATAAAAGCGGCTATACGGCCGATTGGTTCTTGATTGCTGTATAGTATCCACCGACAGCACTCTCCGTGTTGATGAAAATTATTTCTTTTGGGATCAAAAATCTGTCGGATATCATCATCTAACGGACATACCCAATGGTGATCGCCAGCGTATATCTTTTTTGGAACGGCTAAAAATTGCTTCTCTTGTTTTTTTGTAACCACCTCAACTATCATGTTCAAGTCCCATGCGCATAACAAAAAAGCACCCAGTATAAATACTAAGTGCTTTATATTCTTTCTATCTATAGAGCGATGACGTTTTGATAGAATGACTAATAATCGTCATCATCATCAAAATCATCAAAGTTGTCAAAATTATCCAAATCGTTAAAATCGAAATCGTCATCATCGTCATCATCAAAACGTCTCTTAGACTTTGAGTCTGCTGGATTGATTCCTGATTGGCCCGCTTTTTTTGCTGGATTGTTTGAACCTGTCTTTTTGTTTGTCTTCTTTGGCGTTTTCATTTTCCAATACTAAAATTACGCTTTTTATGTTGTTTGGTTTGTGTTGTTTAATCCAGAATCCGCATTAGCTCATGAGCTACTATAACGTGCTCCTTCACATTCAATCCCGGTATGGCTCAGTCAGTATTTCATGCCTGTTTTGCATTATGCCATTTCGTTTAAGTTCCTAACGTGGAATCTGCGTTAAAATTACAAAGATTTTAAAACAGACAAGAAATTTATTGAAAAATAAATTTAAATATGAATGGCCTATTCTGCCGATGTTCCAATGCTTTGTTCCTCCGTTAAGATGTCCTTTAATTTTGGAAGGTCGGCTGTTGAATTAATGCCAAAATAATCCATAAATAGCCTACTTGTACCGTACAAAAGTGGTTTGCCTATCGTTTCTGCCTTACCGTTAATTTGTATAAGATCTTTTTCGAGTAATTTTTGAATGGAATAGTCACAACTCACCCCCCGAATTTGTTCTATTTCTAATTTAGTGATGGGCTGCCGATAAGCGATGATTGCCAACGTTTCCAGGGCTGCCTGACTTAGCTTCTTTTTGGAGCGATGTACCTGAAGTTGATTAATTACGCTGTTATATGTTTTTTTTGTCAGAAATTGATAGCCACCATTTATATGACATAACTGTATAGCAAAAGCATCATCAGCATATTTTTGCTCAATGGTATGTAGGGCAGCATTTATTGCTTCGGTGGATAGTTCTTCATGGAAAGTTTCCCTGATCACTTGTTTAATATCAAAAATCTCTACGCTTTGCTCAGAGGCAAAAATCAAAGCCTCAATCTGTAGCGCTATATTTTCCATAATTACCAAACGAAATTTCTTCTTTTTACCATATCGAATGAACCCTGATTCCTTGAGAAAATCGAGACGTCTCCACTATGGTCGAAATGACGTATGGGAACGGTCGAGGAAATGTTTCCCATGCTTTTGGGCAGGTTTTCGATATCGGATTAATAATTAATTACTTGCTCCTGAATACCTTGGGGAATCTCTCTAAAATCGTACTTCTGCGTGCGTAACTGAGGTTCAAAACCGGCTTCCCGTATTGCATCTTGGATAGACCGTGACGTAAAACGATGGGGCGCACCTGCTGCTGATACGACATTTTCTTCGATCATGATGGATCCAAAATCGTTCGCACCTGCATGCAAGCAAAGTTGAGCCGTACGTTTTCCTACGGTTAGCCATGAAGCTTGTATATTTTTGATATTAGGTAGCATAATTCTACTCAAGGCAATCATGCGAATATATTCTTCCCCAGTAATAGTATTGGTAATGCCTCTAACTTTTTTCAATAAGGTGCCGTCATCTTGGAATGGCCAAGGAATGAATGCAATAAAGCCATAGGCATCTGCTGGTTTTTCGTTCTGTACTTCCCTAATCCAAACTAGATGCTCAAAACGCTCTTCAATAGTTTCGATATGGCCAAACATCATCGTAGCCGAGGTGGGTAGGTTAATCTTGTGGGCTGCCCGCATAATATCCAACCACTCTTTACCGCCACATTTTCCTTTGGAAATCAATCTTCTCACCCGATCATTCAATATTTCTGCTCCCGCTCCCGGAAGGGAGTCTAAACCGGCATCCTTTAAAGCTTGCAGCACTTCAAGATGTCCCATATTTTCCAGCTTAGCGATATGGGCAACTTCAGGTGGACCCAATGAATGCAGTTTAATCGTCGGGAACAGATCTTTTAACTGCTTAAATAAATTGGTATAGAAACTTAACCCTAAATCGGGATGGTGCCCACCTTGCAACAATAGCTGGTCTCCTCCATAACGTATGGTTTCCTCAATTTTGGTCTTATACGTTTCGATGTCGGTTATATAACTGTCTTCATGTCCCGGGCGCCGAAAGAAATTGCAAAACTTACAATTCGCAATACAAACGTTGGTTGTATTAACATTTCTGTCAATCTGCCATGTTACCTTACCATGCGGAACCTGTATTTTTCGTAATTCATTTGCAACGTAGCTCAATTCTGCGGTAGCGGCATTGTGGTATAAATGCACTCCTTCTTCTTTTGTTAGAAACTCAAAATTAAGCGCGCGTTGAAGTATTGTTGTTGTATTCATTCCATGTTCCTTTACCTTTGCAAACTTAGTTAAAGTTGAAAGGAAATCCAATGCTACCGTTATTACAGACAGTGAAATGACGAATTAGACATCAATACTATTCTAGAAGAACCTTAATTTTATGTCAAAAATATCGGCTTTTGAAGAAAAACTATGCTCATCATATCATAAGCTGTAGAAAAAACGTATTTTTGGCATCAAATACACAAATAGCTTTTTGCAGGGCAAAGACAATAAGTGCAGGCTAATGAAAAGAAAGAAAGTAGCATTTTACACACTCGGATGTAAATTGAATTTTTCTGAAACCTCATCTATCGGTAGATTGTTTCAAGACGCTGGTTATCAAACGGTCCCATTTCATGAACAAGCAGATGTTTATGTAATCAATACCTGTTCTGTAACCGATCATGCTGATAAAAAGTGCAGAAAGGTGGTCAAGGAGGCTTTGAAATATTCGCCTAAAGCCTACATTACCATCGTTGGCTGTTATGCACAATTGAAACCGAAGGAGATTGCAGAGATACCAGGTGTAGATATGGTTCTTGGAGCGGCAGAAAAATTTAACATTATTGCCCATATTAATGATTTAACCAAAGAAGAAAAGGCCATTATTCATAATGCGCCGATAGCTGATACCAATAGTTTCGTACCTGCATACTCTTTTGGTGATCGTACCAGAACTTTTCTTAAGGTACAGGATGGTTGTGATTATTCTTGTACCTTTTGTACAATCCCGCTTGCCCGTGGGGCTAGTAGAAGTGGTACCATTCCGGATATTATACGACAAGCTACTGAAATTGCTGCGTCAGGGGTGAAGGAAATTGTGTTGACAGGAGTTAATATCGGCGATTTCGGTATACGGTCCGGAAAGCGGGAAGATAAATTTTTAGATTTGATAAAAGCACTAGATACGGTTGATGGGATAGAGCGTTTTCGTATTTCTTCTATTGAGCCTAATCTTTTAAGCGATGAGATCATCGCCTTTGTGGCATCTTCAAAGCGATTTGTTCCCCATTTCCATATGCCGCTACAATCCGGATCTGACAAAGTTTTGAGCCTAATGCGACGTAGATATAAACGAGGCTTATACGCTGAACGGGTGAAACGGATTAAGCAACTGATGCCTGATTGCTGTATCGGCGTCGATGTGATTGTTGGTTTTCCCGGTGAAACACGTCAGGACTTTTTAGATACTTATGAGTTTTTAAACAGTTTGGATATCTCCTATTTACACGTATTTACGTATTCAGAAAGAGAAAATACCATCGCGGCACAAATGGAGGGTTCTGTTCCGGGTGCTGCTCGTTCTGATCGTAGTAAGATGCTGCATATATTATCAGATAAAAAGCGAAGATCGTTTTACGAAAGTCAGTTGGGAAAAACAGTTGACGTATTATTTGAAAGTGATATAAAGGACGGTTACATGCATGGATTCTCTAAGAACTATGTAAAGACGCGAATTTTATACGATCCTTTGTTGGTGAACGAAATAAAACCTGTAACGTTACTTGAAGTGAATACACCCAACGCTGTTGATGTTACCGAAGCGGAAACATGCTTGATTTCTTAAATTAGATTGATGCTGAAAACGGCTTTGAATGAATAGTGCTTATAAAAATACCTGTTTTCTATGGCTGATGCTAAGTTTACTTTGTACGCTCACCGGCTGTTTAAGTAAACGACGGGGACCCGCACCTATTCTTAGCAACGCGAATTATAATAAAGGAGATCATAATGGTATTCCAACAGACGTTTTGGGCTCTTCCGGTTTTTTCAACCGATCGGGTAATCTAATGCAAGATTATGCTGATTTAATGGAAGTGAATGTTCATGAATTGAAGAACGAACGGTTATATCAATTTATCAATAACTGGATGGGTACACCATATGCATATGGTGGCACGTCTAAACACGGAATTGATTGTTCTGGTTTTGCCGGCTTGGTCATGGATGAAGTATATGGCAAATCACTGCCCAGAAGTTCAGAAGAACAAGCCACGGTGATCAAGCGCAAATATGAAAGGCAATTGAAAGAAGGTGATTTGGTTTTCTTTAGTTTCGGCAGTTCAAAAATAAATCATGTTGGTATTTATTTGCATAACGGTCGATTTGTGCATGCTTCAACAACAAAAGGGATTATTATCAGCAACTTAAAGGATACCTGGTATTATAAAGCTTTTAAACGAGCCGGTACTGTAAAATAGTGAATATGCATACCGTACGCATCACCAACCGTCCCCCTATTTAAAATTTCATTTTATGATTGGGAAATGTAAATTATTTACGGCGTTTGACTATTAAATTGGTGTTTATAAACACTTCGGACTTTGGACATGAGTGCCAATTATAATAAATAGACGAATAATTATTTACAGATGAAAAAGGGAAAAAACAAAGAAGATTTCAGTTTCTGGACCCAATATAAGCAATATGCAGGCAATGAAATTTTATTATATGTCATTATGGTGGTGGGTATTTTACTGGGGATCGTTATTGTTGGGTATTTTTATTAATATTGCCCCCTTTAGCCCATACAATTAATAGAAGTAAATCAATAAAAAAAGAAATGATGTTAAACCTAAAACGCCCATTGGCATTTTTTGATCTGGAAACTACTGGTGTGAATGTAGCATCTGATAGAATAGTAGAAATTTCTATACTTAAAGCTATGCCTGATGGAAGTGAGGAGGTAAAAACGCTCCGGATTAATCCGGAAATGCCTATTCCGCTAACCTCGTCCCTGATTCATGGTATTTATGACGAAGATATAAAGGATGCACCTACTTTTAAAGAGGTGGGACAGGAAATTGCTGATTTTCTTGAACATGCCGACTTAGCCGGATACAACTCCAATAAGTTTGATATACCGGTCTTGATGGAAGAATTTTTACGAGCCGGAGTTGATTTCGATATTGAAAATAAAAAATTTGTAGATGTCCAGAATATTTTTCACCAAATGGAGCAGCGAACGCTAAAAGCCGCTTATAAATTTTACTGTGATAAGGTATTAGAGCAAGCTCATAGTGCTGAAGCAGATGTACGCGCTACCTATCACGTATTGTTGGCTCAGGTGGATCGCTATGCTGGAGTAGAGTGGGAGGATAAGAGTGGTAATAGATCAATACCGGTTAAAAATGATATAGATGCCTTACACCAGTTTACGAATATCAATAAACCAGTGGACTTTGCAGGGCGTATTTTATATGACGAAAATGGAATCGAGGTATTTAGTTTCGGTAAACATAAGGGGAAGAGCGTCTCTGAGGTCTTCCGTTCGGAACCGAGCTATTATTCTTGGATGATGCAGGGGGATTTTCCTTTGTATACCAAACGTTGTATTGAGCGGATCTGGACGGATCTGCGTAGCGATAATCAACACAATAGAGGTGCATCTATTAAACCATCAACTGCTGCTGACGTTTCAATACAACCGAAAACAAAACCCCACCAACATCAGCAATCGTATACGAAGCAACAGTCAAAACCAAAGGAAAAGGGTGGACCTATTACGAGCGATATGCTGAAGAGCTTGCAGGATAAGTTTAAGAAGTAATTATCATTTAGCTAATAGGCGCTAAATTGATAATCAGCTAATGTTTATTATAAAGTGTATACGCATTAAAAGGGAGCTTCATCATCCATATCGTTCATGCGTGATGGACGTGTAATAATGCCCCCCATTCCAAATTCAGAAGAAGGCATCATGCCTGCAGAAAAGGGATTATCATTGCCCAGTCCTGAATCTCCTCCAAAGGAATGGCCGCCGAAGTCTTCTTCAAGGTCTTGAAACTTAACATATTTACCCACAAACTTAAGGGGTACAATGTTTGTTTCCCCATGTCTATTTTTAGCAATAATAACTTCACCTACGCCCGCTGTTGGCCGTCCCTCTTCATCTTCTGTCATTCCGTAGTATTCTGGTCGATATAAAAATAGCACCATATCGGCATCTTGTTCAATAGATCCTGATTCACGCAAATCCGACAGCATTGGTCGTTTAGAAGCGCCAGGCCTACTTTCCACCGCTCTACTTAATTGGGAGAGTGCTAAAACGGGAATATTTAACTCTTTCGCAACTGATTTAAGCGCCCTAGAGATACTACCGATTTCCTGCTCTCGGTTTCCACCACCTTTACCCTCTGCCTTACCATGCATTAACTGCAGGTAATCTACGATGACCATCTGGATGTCATATTGTGCTTTTAATCGTCTACATTTTGCCCTAAATTCAAAAACATTAAGTGCGGGGGTGTCATCAATTAAAAGGGGAGCTTCCGTTAGTTTTCCAATGCGCGAATGAAGCTGCGTCCATTCATGATCGGCCAATGTTCCTTTCTTCAGTTTTTCCTGCTCAATTTCCGTTTCCCCTGAAATAAGGCGATTAACTAATTGAACAGATGACATTTCCAAAGAGAATACGGCCACAGGTTTATCATGTAACACCGCCGCATTTCTTGCACAGGTGAGTACAAATGCTGTTTTACCCATTGCGGGCCTAGCGGCAATAATAACTAGGTCGGAGGGTTGCCAGCCCGAGGTAATGCGATCTAAGGCCGTAAAACCAGAAGGTACCCCCGTTAACGCGTCTGTACGATCACGCAGTTGCTCTAAGTTGTTCACCGCCTCCCGCATAATGTCATCCATTTTACGTGTATCCCTACGGAGGTTATTTTGAGCAATGTCAAACAGGCTTTTCTCTGCGGTATCTAAGAGGTCAAAAATATCGGAAGTATCTTCATAAGCATTGTTGATGATCTCTGTGGAGATTTTAATCAATTCCCGTTGAATATATTTTTGCGATATAATGCGTGCATGATATTCAATATTGGCAGCAGATACGACACGATCGGTCAGCTGGGTAATATAATAGGCGCCACCAACCATTTCCAGTGCGCCCATTTTTCGGAGTTCCGCAGTAACCGTCAATAAATCAATGGGTGAAGATTTTTGAAACAGGTTAACGATAGCTTCAAAAATTTTTTGATGAGCGTCTTTGTAAAACGTATCTACTTTTAAAATGTCGATTACGGTAGATAAAGCATCCTTTTCCACCATAAGGGCTCCTAAAACGGCCTCTTCTAAATCTACAGCCTGAGGCGGTAGTTTGCCAAGGCCACTTATGGTGTTGCCCAGTCTATTTTTACGATCGGCAAATGACCCTTTTCTAACTGTATTTTTTGACGAATGGTTTTCGTTTTCGGAGTTCATGTCACAAATGTAATTAATTTATCATCCTTCGTCAGGTCGAGTTTCTCACAATGGTGGATAATAAAAAATGTTAAGCACTGAAATTACTTTGATTAGAAACGGATAAATTCCACATTTCGTGTGGATAAGTTGTTGATAGAGGGGATATCTGATTTATTATCAATGATTTTAAAATAGTGTTTATAACTTTTTGCTTGTTTATATCAGCTGCTTAATAGTAGATTTTCAACTATAAATTAGGGGGATAAAAACTTTCTTAGCTTGTAAAAAAATAGCTAATATGCAGCTGTTCCGTATCGATGGCGTTGCTTATACGGTACCGTTACCATTGGAGGAAGTTAAAGTTGTTGGTATAGGTTATTTCTTTAAAGGCATAGGCGCTGTTCGAAAAGTTCTTCTTGAAAATGATGGTAAAATTGAATTCAAAGATTTTTCGTAGGAAAAGAGACTGATTTAATTGGTAACTTGCACCACAATTTTGAAGCATGCACCATTTCTCAAAGACAGTAAAAAAAGAAGCAAATCAGCAAGTGTTCGGCATACGGGCAGTTATGGAAGCCATAGATAGTGGTAAAGAAATTGAATCATTATTTATCCAAAGAGGTTTGAGTGGAGAATTACTTAAGCAACTTAAAGCATTGCTCAAAGAACGGGACATAAACTATCAACAGGTTCCGGTAGAGAAGTTGGATCGTATGACGCGAAAAAACCATCAAGGGGTAATCGCTATCATATCGCCTATAAGCTATCAAAAAATAGAAGATCTAATTCCGGTGATTTATGAAAAGGGTAGGGTTCCTCTTTTTTTAATATTAGATGGTATTACTGATGTGCGTAATTTTGGTGCTATTGCAAGAACAGCGGCTTGTGCAGGGGTTGATGCGCTCGTTGTACCCAGCCGTGGATCAGCAGAAATTAATCCAGATGCCATCAAAACCTCGGCAGGTGCGTTATATAAAATACCCGTTTGCAGGCATGACAATTTAGCGCAAGTGGTCAAGTTTATGCAGGATTCTGGAATCCAAATCATTGCCTGTACCGAAAAGACAGATAAATCAATATATATTCCTGATTTCAAGCTACCTACAGCTTTTGTTATGGGAGCTGAGGATAAAGGAATTTCTGATCAACTGATCCGAAATGCAGATCATTTGGCGAAGATACCGATGTTTGGTGAAATCGATTCCTTAAATGTATCCGTTAGTGCCGGAGTGATTGTTTATGAAGCTATTAGGCAGCGCTTGGGGTAAGTTATGTGTTATGAGTTGCGAGTTATGCGTTGCCAGTTGTTAGTGCTGCATATAGTTGTTGAGTTATTGAGTCTACAGCTTACTGCTTATAGCCTATTGCCTATGGCTTACTCCCTATTCCCTTATTCCTAACTCCCAATAAAAAACACTTAGGCACCCGCTTCTTTGATCTCCTGAAGGGCGCTGGGATCATGCTTGTGTTTAAAGAGAAAAGAAAATAAAAAGGCAATAACGAGCGCATACGCGGCAAAACAAATCCAAATTTCTTGCCATTGCATTTGCCCCTGTCTACTGGTAAAATAATGTTCGATAATATAACCACTTACAGAGCTACCCAATATCGCGCCTAAGCCATTGGTCATCATCATAAATAAACCCTGAGCAGAAGAGCGGATATGGGCACTGGTACTGGTTTCTACAAAAAGGGAACCGGATATGTTGAAAAAATCAAATGCCATGCCGTAAACGATGCAGGATAGTATAATCATCCAAAGTCCATTAATGGGATTTGCATAAGCCAGCAATCCGAAGCGAAGTACCCAAGCCAACATACTAATGAGCATGACTTGTTTAATGCCAAAGCGTCGTAAAAAGAAAGGAATAGCTAATATAAATATGGTTTCCGATATTTGAGAAATGGATAATATAATCGTAGAATGCCGTACCACCAGAGAATCGGCATATGCGGCCTGTTTACCAAAATCTGACAGATAGGCATCTCCATACATGTTGGTTAACTGTAGTGCGCCTCCTAAAAATATTGAAAAAATGAAAAACAATGCCATCTTAGAATTACGGAATAACTTAAATGCATTTAATCCCAGTCGGCCGCCGAAAGACGCATTTTCAGCCTTTGATTTTAGTGGAGGGCATGGTGGTAGAAAAAAGGAATAAATGCCTAAGCCGATGGCGGCTATGGCGGCAATATAAAATTGGCCTACAGATGCTTTATTATGGGTAAGATCCGTCACCCACATGGCCGCAATAAATCCAACAGTGCCCCAAACGCGAATAGGAGGAAAGTCTTTGATAATATCGTATTGATGTTTTTTTAATAGGGTATAAGCGATAGAATTGGATAAGGCAATAGTGGGCATATAACAGAGCATAGCCAACAGGATAATCCAAAAAAAAGTATGTGGGTCTTGTACCTGTGGTAGGTAGAGAAAAATACAGCCAAATAAGATGTGTAGAATCGCATATAATAATTCAACATTGATCCACTTATCAGCAATGATGCCTGTTAATGCCGGCATGAGCAGTGAGGAGATACCTAAGGTAGAAAAGATAGCACCAAATTCGCTGCCAGACCAATGTTTGGTTTGAAACCAATATACACCAATGGTAATCATCCATGCTCCCCATACGAAGAATTGCAGGAAGCTCATGATGGTTAATCTGATTTTTATAGCCATATGAATTAGAATTCCAGGTTGTATAACAGATAAAGTAAATGGCTACGATGATTTCCTTCTTGAGATTTCGTCACGTATTTTGGCAGCTTTTTCATAGGCCTCATCATTAAGCGCTTGTTGAAGTGCACTTTTCAGTTCGTCATCGGTATAGGAAGCATAGGCGGTTTTTGATCCTTCTACATTTGGCTGCTGTTCTTCACGGGGTGTATCTATGTTTTCTAGAAAAACAAAATCGTTTCCTTCAATCACAATACCTGCCGAGCCTAGAATAAATTCATACGTGTAAATGGGGCAATCAAACCGAATGGCTAAAGCGATGGCATCAGATGTACGTGCATCGATTTCAATGTCTTTTTTACCATTATTACAGATTAACTTGGCATAAAAAATTCCATCCACCAAATTGTAGATAATCACTTCATGGATGGCAATATTAAAAGTAGATGCGAATGTTTTAAATAAATCGTGCGTGAGGGGCCTGCTCGGCGTTAATTTCTCAATTTCAATGGCAATTGCTTGCGCCTCAAAACCTCCAATGATAATGGGAAGCCTTCTCCGGCCATTCACTTCTCCTAATACCAATGCGTACGCACCCGATTGCGTTTGGCTGTACGATAATCCAACTATTTCTAACTTGATTTTATTCATTTTTCGCAGGCAAATATGCAAAAACCATTTGGTATACCCATGAGTTATTCAAACATAGACAAAATTGTTTTTATACACAATGCTTCCTTCGAGTTTATTCGAAGCAATTGCATGTAAGGTATCTTGTTGAAGATAATAAAGGAAGGATTTTATTAACACCTTTTGTCTTGACACAAAAGGTGACAAAAAGTCAAGGCTGTGGATGCTACGTTGCATCTGTTTGCAAAGCATCCATGGCGCAGATTGGAGCCGCCTTGCTTCCTCAATCCGCTTGGATAAAGCAAAATGAACGATTCTACCCATGCTTTGCTGCTCGCTGCTACCGTATCCTCCAAGGCCGTCGTTCTCACGCTCAAAGGCCAATTCATAATCGGTATCACCCATGTGTTATTCGCAACAGCTCTCCGTTCTGCTTAAAAACCGCCTTAGAGTTTGCGGTTTGCACTGGGAAGCACTACAGTTGTAGCAAAATCTACAGCGGGAGCTTTCTTTGGTTCTTTCTTTCGCGGAGAAAGAAAGAACATAAAAAGGTTCTATTTATTTTTATACGCCTTAACCGCTGCGGTAAGCTTGGGTACTAGTTCAAAAGCATCACCAACAATACCATAATCTGCTACTTTGAAAAAAGGAGCTTCGGGATCCTTATTAATAACTACAATAACTTTTGAGGAGCTAACGCCTGCCAAGTGCTGAATGGCTCCAGAAATACCTACCGCGAAATAGAGCTTGGGACTAATCGTAATACCCGTTTGTCCGACATGTTCCGAATGGGGACGCCATCCGGCATCTGATACAGGTTTCGAACAAGCAACAGCTGCACCCAGTGCTTCAGCCAAATCTTCAATAATATTCCAATTTTCAGGCCCCTTTAAACCCCGTCCACCAGAAACGACAATTTCAGCTTCTGGAAGCGCAACTTTATCGGTTGTTTGGATTAGTTCCTTTATCATCGCTTTAAAATCAGCCATATCAATAGCAGCAGGTTCTAAGGCAACGATGTTTGTGGTTGTGGGATCCTCTTTGCTTTCGATAGTATTGGCATTAACCGCTAATACTTTGACCGGTGAATGTAACGTTATATAAGCAAAAGCTTTGCCTGAAAACGCGGTTGTTTTCACGGTTAGCTGATCACCGTCGATCTCAGGAAGCGCTACGACATTACTGGCTAAGCCAGCCTGGAGTTTTGCCGCAAGGCGTGGAGCCAAATCTTTACCACTAAAAGAATTGGACAATACCATAAATTCCACACCTTCTTCCCGTACGGTATGGGCAATTACGGATGCATAACCCTGATTGATGAAGGAAGCTAATTTGTGGTGGTTTACGTGTAATATTTTACTCGCACCATATCTTCCTAAACGCTGTAATTCTTCGGTTGTGATGTTGCCTATTGCTAAAGCTGTTAATGGTTGATGAAGGTGCTTGGCAATTGCCTTTGCATAAGAAACCACCTCATAAGCCGATTTTTTAAATTGGCCTTCTGTATGTTCTACAAATACTAATACGGACATTTTTTTGTTTTAATAGTGTTAAATTGCCTGATCTACTTTTTAACCCGAAGCACGGTATTAAATGACACGAGCTTCTTGGTGAAGTAGTTCCACTAATTTTTCGGGTTCTGAGGCATCTATTAGCTTCACTGATCCACGCGGCACAGGAGCTTCATAATATGTAATTCTTCCTAGCTGGGGTACCTCGATAGGCTCTATAACCGTTAAAGGTTTGGTGCGCGCAGACATGATGCCTCGCATATTGGGTATCCGTGCCTCAGCAACTCCTTCAGCGGTGCCAATAACAAGAGGTAGGGGGATGTCCATTACTTCTTTCCCGCCCTCGATTTCACGTTCCACTGTAGCACGGTTCCCCTGTAATTCAACCTTTTTTGCAATAGCTACAGAGGGTAGGTGTAGTAGCTCGCCTAAATAGCTTGCAACCTGTGCGCTGTTATAATCAATCGATTCTCTACCCGTCAGGATTAAATCAATCTCTTTATCCTGTACATAAGCGGTTAATTGATTGGCCACAAACCAAGCA
The DNA here is from genome assembly GCF_039542865.1 of Olivibacter ginsenosidimutans. Taxonomy (NCBI): domain Bacteria; kingdom Pseudomonadati; phylum Bacteroidota; class Sphingobacteriia; order Sphingobacteriales; family Sphingobacteriaceae; genus Olivibacter; species Olivibacter ginsenosidimutans. Next base: position 25,231 of record NZ_BAABIQ010000031.1, read on the forward strand.
TCTTGTGGATACGCATTGATCCGGATGGCATCATCGGCACCAATAGCTAATGCTTTCCGCAATGTTGGTTCCGTAACAGGCTCCCCAACGGTAATGACCGTGACCGTCCCCTTACCACCTTCAACTAAAGCTAGCGCCTTTGAAAGGGCTATCTCGTCATAAGGGTTAATGATATATTGTAGGCCAGTGGTATTAAAAGTGGTTTTGTCTTCAGAAAATGTAATTTTTGAAGTGGTGTCTGGTACATGGCTAATGCAAACAAGTATTCTCATATGAATTGTTTTTATTCGTGAATGACCATTTTTTTAACGTCTTAATAGCTAAAGTGTTTTTCCATAAAACATTTTTCTATTTTTAAGGAACACCTAATTAAATTCTTATTTGCGTAAAAGGGTAACTTTTATATAAAAGAAAGTTTATCTAAGTTTGAAAACGAAAGTGTTAGAGCTTGTATAAATTTGTGTGGTTACATTTTTTATAAGTTGTTTTTGAGCGAACCGAGGTAAATTATCTTCGGTGAGCACACTCCATTCGGTTTTGCAGTCCAAAAAAGACATAAAAAATGAATGGGTAAATTTTAAACAAGCTCTTAAAGGTAAAGATAAAAAAAAGCATTTAATTCGTAAACTTTAGCGGTACTGTATATGAGCACTAATCGTTTAGATCAACTGTTGAATTTTCTGGAAACTACTCCTGATGATCCCTTTATTCTTTATGCTGTTGCTTCCGAATATATGAAGCAAAAAAACTTTCCTAAAGCGTTGGATTATTTCCGAGAATTAGTAGGCAAAAGGCCTGATTATGTCGGAACGTATTATCACTATGGTAAATTACAGGAGCAATTAGGTAATGAAGACGAAGCGATCGCCATTTATCGGCAGGGCATGCACGTCGCCACTAAGGCTAACGATCTTCATGCATTAGCAGAACTCCAAGCCGTATATAATGCGGTTCTGGGAATAGAGCCTGATGATGAAGAGGATGAGTGGTGATTTGTTAAGTGGAAATAGTAGTTGAGTAGTAAAATAGCGTGCTCGCAACACGCAACCAGTAACGGACAACCAATACTAATAACGAATTTTATTTTATTTTTACGCCCCTAAAACAAGTGAATTTTGGCAAAGACAGCAAAGAAAGAAACCCCTTTAATGCAACAATACAATAGTATTAAAGTAAAATATCCAGGTGCTTTACTATTATTCAGGGTTGGCGACTTTTACGAAACATTTGGTAGCGATGCGATAAAGACGGCAGAGATTCTTGGTATTGTATTGACTAAACGAGGGAATGGTACGGCTTCCGAAACAGCTTTGGCTGGATTTCCACATCACTCGCTGGAAACGTATCTTCCCAAATTAGTGAGAGCTGGGCAACGGGTTGCTATTTGTGACCAATTGGAAGATCCTAAAACGGTAAAAACCATTGTTAAACGCGGTGTTACCGAATTGGTTACGCCTGGTGTTTCTTACAATGACCATATTGTTCAACAAAAATCTAATAACTACCTGGCTTCGTTGTTTTTTGATAAAGGCGTAACAGGCGTTTCTTTTTTGGACATCTCTACCGGTGAATTTTTAGTGGCTCAAGGAAGTAATTCGTATATTGATAAGTTATTGCAGGGATTCAAACCTAGTGAGATCATTTTTCCCCGCCGTGACCAGAACGACTTCCGTACACATTTTGGTGATCGTTTTTACACCTATATGCTGGATGAATGGCCTTATAGTGGCGATTATGCGAAGGAAAACCTGCTTAGACATTTTGAAGTAAATTCCCTAAAAGGTTTTGGCATAGACCGCATGGGCGCGGCTATTGTGGCGGCCGGTGTAGCCTTACACTACCTTAACGAAACAGAACATCGTAACCTACAGCACATATCGCAAATTGCTCGAATCGAAGAAGATCGCTATATGTGGCTAGATAGATTTACCATACGGAATCTGGAATTGATCGGATCAGCTAATGAAAATGCCTTAACCTTGGTAGATGTTTTAGATCAAACGGCCTCACCAATGGGTGCACGTTTATTGAAGCGTTGGATGGTTATGCCATTGAAAGATAAGCAACCCATCGTTGAACGTTTGGCTATTGTCGAGTACCTGGTCAATCAACCAGAACTTAGCGAATCACTTGTTCATGAACTCAAACAGATTGGTGATCTGGAGCGACTGATCAGTAAAATAGGTCTGCAAAAAGCGAATCCACGCGAGCTGGTTCAACTCAAAAGAGCGCTACTGGCTATCGAACAGCTTAAGCGATTAACGGCAGATGCAGAAGCTGAGGCCTTGAAAGTTATTGCTGAACAATTAAATCCTTGCAAATTAATGGTAGAACGCATTGCTAAGGAATTGCAGGCAGAACCACCGGTCCTGTTAGCTAAAGGTAATGTTATTGCGGAGGGTGTAGATGAAGAGTTGGACCGGTTGAGAAAAGTAGCCTTTGGTGGGAAAGATTACCTCTTGGAAATCCAAAAAAGAGAAGCAGCGCTAACCGGCATTCCCTCTTTAAAGATTTCTTTTAATAACGTGTTTGGTTATTATTTAGAAGTAACCAATGCACATAAAGACAAGGTACCATCCGATTGGATCCGAAAACAGACGTTGGTTAATGCCGAACGCTATATTACGAATGAGCTAAAGGAATATGAAGAACAGATTTTAGGCGCTGAGGATAAAATTCAGGTCATTGAAAATCGAATTTATAATGCGTTATTGATGGCACTGTTGGATTATATTAAACCCGTACAACAAAATGCCCAATTGATCGCTCAATTAGACGTGCTGCTAAATTTTGCCCATATCGCTAAGAAAAACCACTACGTTAAACCCATCATTAACGAGGGTAAGTTAATCGACATAAAAGGTGGTCGGCATCCCGTAATTGAGAAAACCCTTCCAATGGGTGAAGAGTATATTACCAATGATGTCTATCTGGATAGTGATGGGCAACAGATTATCATTATTACCGGGCCCAATATGGCGGGTAAATCTGCCTTACTTCGACAAACTGGATTAATTGTATTAATGGCACAGATGGGATGTTTTGTTCCTGCTAAGCATGCGGAAGTGGGTTTGGTTGATAAAATTTTTACCCGTGTAGGTGCATCTGATAACTTGTCGTCAGGCGAATCTACGTTTATGGTGGAAATGAATGAAACAGCAAGTATTCTGAATAATTTATCAGATAGAAGTTTAATACTTTTAGATGAAATCGGTCGTGGTACCAGTACTTACGACGGTATTTCGATTGCTTGGGCTATTGCTGAATATTTACATAACCACCCTTCAGCTAGAGCTAAAACCCTATTTGCTACCCATTACCATGAACTTAATGAGTTAACGAATACCTTTAGCCGTATAAAGAACTATAACGTTTCTGTTAAGGAAGTCGGAAATAAGGTCATCTTCTTGCGTAAATTGGTGCCTGGGGGGAGTGAGCATAGCTTTGGGATTCATGTGGCAAAGATGGCCGGTATGCCGGCTAAATTGATCGTACGGGCAAATGAAATTTTGAAACGCCTGGAGCAGGAACGAACGGGAGGGGAGCATATCAAAGATAGTATGAAGAAAATTCAGAAGCAAGCTTATCAATTGCAGATGTTCTCTATTGATGATCCCATTTTGGTGAAAATTCGTGATATGTTGAATAATTTGGATGTCAATGCATTGACTCCAGTTGAGGCTTTGATGAAATTAGATGAGATTCAGCGGTTATTAAAGAATTAATATTTTTCTTTAATAATGTTGTTTTAACAAGGTATGTGTTGAAATAAATAGAACCTTTATTTGTTACTTTCTTTATTCGTGTATCATTTGTTATAAAGGTACTCATGCTACTTCGTGGTTTCCGCAAAAGAAAGGTAACCAAAGAAAACTCTTCGCTTCAAAATTTACAGGAACGGCAGTGCATCCCATTGCAACATGTAAATTTTGGAGGCGAAATTTTCGGCGAACAACAGTAAGTGCTTTTAACCGTGCGTTCCACTTTTACCTATTTTCGCTATGTTACAGCATATTATGCTCGCTCTCCGGTTGCTTGGCAGGAAATCTCCGTTCTACTAAAATCCGCCTTAGAGTTTGCGGTTTGCATTGGGAGGCACTACCATTGTAGCAAAATCTACAGCGGGAGCTTTTTTGTTACTTTTTTCGCGGAGAAAAAAGTAAAATTAAAAGGTTCACTAAATTAACAGTATACTATACTGATAAGCAGTACCACTATGAACTCGTTAAGGATAAACGGACAAGATATTGGTCATTTTCATCCTCGTATAAAATCTGCACAACCCAACCATCTTCCCGCGCTATGCGGATCAGTGTTTCTTGATCGATGTAAAGCCAACCGAAAGGTGCGCCCGTCTCGTTTTTATAGGCATATTGAAATTTTACTTCGCCATAGTAGGTTGAAGGTAAGGGAGTTTCTCCTTCATAAAGGTATCGGATATCAGATGAATCAAATAATAACTGTCCGCCCTTCCGTAAAATTCGTTTACAATGTGCTAACAATTTTTTAAGTCCAGATAGATTTTCAGTCAGCCCAATACCATTCATCAAAAAGAGTAGGGTATCAAATTGCTCCTCTTTGTAATCAAAAATATCCGCATGCACCACTTTTTTCACTCCACGTTCCCGCATCACTTGACAAGCTAAAGGTGAAATTTCCAAAGCGGTTACATCAAAACCTTTTTCCTGTAGATAGAGACAGTGGCTTCCAGCGCCGGCGCCTACATCCAATACTTTCCCATCACATAAGGCCAATGCGATAAATTCCAGTTCGGGTAAATCGTCTGCCGTTCTGAAGAAAATATCCACAGGCATTTCTTCGTCCTCACCATAATTATTATGCAATACCAACGGTGCATTTTGTAATCCCTGGTAGTGAGCGAGCAAGACTTTGCCGAAAATATCGGAAGAAGTGTTAATCATGAATGCCCAAAATTATTTTACTCAATTCGATCATTTCTGCATTTCCTGTATACTTTCCTTTGACATCTGAAAGCTTCACTACCGGAATCCAATAGGCTTCATCCGGATGGGCCTCGGTCATCTTAATAACAATGTTCATGGGGGGTAAACCAACATCATTGGTGAAGTTAGTACCAATACCGAAAGAAATTCCGATTTTTCCTTTACAATGTTCGGCGATACGCGCTACTTTTTGATAGTCTAGCCCATCAGAAAATATAATCGTCTTGGACAGCGGGTCGATTCCTTTCTTTCGATAATGTGCAATGGTTTTGTCTGCAAATAAAAGTGGGTCACCACTATCATGCCGGACACCATCAAAAAGTTTCGTGAACATTTTGTCAAATTGGGAAAAGAAAACATCCGTTGTGTAGGTATCAGAAAGTGCAATACCTAAATCTCCCCGATACACATTTACCCAATGCTCTAAGCCAAGGCTATTAGCCATTTTAAATCCATATTTCGCCGCGTGGAACATAAACCATTCGTGGGCATGTGTTCCGATGGGCTTGGTTTGATTCAACATGGCCATATGTACATTGCTGGTTCCAATAAAGCTTCCTGTGCCAAATTGCTTTAATGTCTGAACAACCAATCGATGCGTATGGTACGAATGCCTTCTTCGGGTACCAAATTCCGCTATGGTGACACCCAATTGATTGTACTTTTCGATCTTGTTTTTAGCTGTGGCAACTACCTGTTCATCGGTATCACCCTGTAATTGATTTAACTTATAATAAAGTTCTGATATTAAAGACATTAATGGTACTTCCCATAGAATTGTACGATACCAATAACCCTGTATGGTTACGGATATTTTATTTCCCTGTTGCAAAATCGTGACCTCTTCGGGATCATAACGATAACCTTGCAGAAAATCCAAATATGTTGGATCTAAATAAGGGCAGGTTTCTTTGAGGTATTTTTTCTCTTCCCGTGTTAATTGCAAGCTAGGCATGTGATTAATGGCCTGTCGAAGCGCTTCGGCAAAACCCATAGGGAAATGATGGTTTCCACGATTAATGAAGGCGTACTTTGCCTGAGCTTTTGGGAATAATTTAAATACAGCATGTTGCATCGTGAACTTATAAAAGTCATTATCCAACATGGAATTAAGAAATGTATCCATTGAAGTTATGTAAATTTCTTTGGTCTATTTGCTAAATGCCTACTGCTTTAAGCCACGCTTGTGCCATTAGAGCAGCGCCAGCAAGTGAAGGATGTACACCATCGCCTGTCCAATAATTGGCAGGAGCATATTTTAGTGCTTCATCATACACTTGTTGATAAGGTACAAAAATAGCGTTGAACGTTTTGGCGAGTTCTCTGGCAGCGGCCCTATAACCGTCAAAGGTTGGATACCATTCATCCGTAACTGCCCGTACATGATTTACTGCATAGGGTTCTCCAATGACAAGCTGTACATTAGGTAATTCTTTTAAGGTATTATTCAATAGAGTTTTATAATCATTTTTATACGTCTCTAAAGTGCCTTTATAAGGATTTTCTTTGGCTAAAGTATGCCAATAATCATTCACCCCAACCAAAATACTTAACACATTTGGTTTAATAGCTAGGCAGTCTTCATTCCACCGTTCTGCTAGTTGATAAACCTTATTTCCGCTGATGCCTTTATTATAGATTTTTAGGTTAAGTGAAGGTTTACGTACGAGCAGTTGTGCCGCTGTTATGACGGGGTAACCGTGTCCGAGCGTTGCGGTATCATTGGGTTGATTTTTATTCCGATCTCTGCCGGCATCCGTGATGGAATCTCCCTGAAATAGAACAATATCGTCTGTTTTTAGTTTAATACCTTGTTTGACTTTTATTCCACTGGCAGAAACGATTTCTGGAATGCTGATGGCCATTGTAGTACCTAAGGCTAAGGTTTGAATAAAATTTCTTCTATTAGTCATGAATGTTTAAAATTAGTTTATGAAGATTTTGATGATAAACATAACCCATACGGTGTTTAAGGAGTATTTTATCAAATCTTTGCTAAATGTAAAAGTTTTACCTTGAAGAATAAAATCCATTATAACGATCTATGTCATACTTTTTTTTATTAAAAAGCCAAAATACATGATTCATAAAAGTAACATTAAAATTCATACCAATCTCATATTAACGGCAAAATGAACAAAGATTTAACTTTTATGTTATCAAGTCGGGAATTTAGGCAGGAAAAATTTACTTTTGCAAAAAAAAATCTGGCACTGGATATCGTAAGTGCTTTATCGCTGATTATTAGAACAAATGATCTCTAAAAAAATAGACCAGAAGCTTATTCAGCTGGGTAACGTACATCACTTCATCATGCGATTTTTTAAAGAGCTATTTATGCCGCCTTATGAATTTAAGGAAATTATCAATCAATGTTACGAAGTAGGCGTTAAATCTTTACCACTTATATCACTTACCGGATTTATTACCGGTATTGTATTTACCAACCAATCCAGGCCTTCATTAACAGACTTCGGTGCGACAGCAATGCTGCCTTCGCTGATTGCCATCGCGATTATACGGGCGCTGGCACCCTTAGTAACAGCGCTTATTGCGGCGGGTAAAGTAGGATCCAATATTGGCGCTGAATTAGGTTCCATGAAAGTAACGGAACAAATTGATGCCATGGAGGTTTCGGGTACAAATCCCTTTAAATTCCTGGTTGTAAGCCGAGTATTGGCTACAACCATTATGATTCCTATCTTGAGTTGTTATACGGGTTTTGTCGGACTGATGGGCTCTTTTCTGAACGTTTACCAGCATGAGTCGGTTAGCTTTGTCAGTTTCTTTGATGAGGTCTTTAATACCATCACCTTTCTGGATATTTTTCAAGCGATCATTAAAGCAGGTTTTTTTGGCTTCACCATCGGTATCGTAGGTTGTTTTCATGGATACAACTCCTCTAAAGGTACAGAAGGGGTAGGGAGGGCAGCCAACGCTGCAGTAGTAACATCTATGTTTCTTATTTTTATAGAAGAACAGCTGGTGGTTATGATCGTACAAAGCATAAGAGGGTAGGTTATGGAAAAAAAGTTGTCGCATATCAATTATCAAAATGCCGTTATTGATATAAAAGGCTTGCGTAAATCCTTTGGTGAACTTCATGTATTAAGAGGAGTGGATTTGCAACTTTTTGAAGGCGAGAATTTAGTTGTTTTAGGGCGTTCGGGTACCGGTAAGTCGGTGTTGATCAAAGTTATATCTGGGTTACTTTATCCTGATGAGGGATCCGTTAATGTGTTAGGACAAGAAGTGGAGGAATTGGATGAGAAGGCGCTTATGGCCTTACGGCTCCGAATCGGTTTTTCTTTCCAAAACAGTGCTTTATACGATAGTATGACGGTACGTGAAAATTTGGAGTTCCCCTTGGTGAGAAATAAACGGACGTTATCCCGAGCGGAGATTGATAAAGAGGTTGAGGAAGTATTGGATTCTGTTGGTCTGTTACAGGCCTTGAATCAAATGCCGTCTGAATTATCGGGCGGACAGCGTAAGCGGATCGGCATTGCCCGTACGTTAATCTTGAGGCCAGACATCATGTTGTATGACGAACCTACGGCAGGTCTTGACCCGATTACGTGTACAGAGATTAATAGTTTGATCAACGAAGTTCAGGAACGATATAAAACATCGTCTATCATCATCACCCACGACTTAACCTGTGCCAAGGAAACAGGTGATCGCATTGTCATGTTGTTAGATGGTAAATTTGAACGGCAAGGCCGGTTTAACGATATTTTTAACTCGGAAGACAGTCGGGTTAAAGCATTTTATGATTATAATTTTATTGCATAGTATATGGCTAATCACTCAGATAATAGAAAATCGGTTATTGTAGGATTGTTTACCTTTTTGGGAATTGTATTTTTTGTTGCGGCTATTTTTGTTTTAGGAGGTAATCAGAAGCGGTTTACCAAAACCATCACCCTAAAAACCGTTATGGATGATGCGGGAGGCTTAAAAGCAGGAAATAATGTTTATTTTTCTGGTGTTAAAATCGGGACTATAAAAAAAATTCGGTTAGTCGAGAATTCGCATGTAGAGATTGATTTCAATATCGAAGAAAAGTCACAAGATTATATTCGCAAAGATGCCGAGGTGCGGGTAAGCTCGGAAGGGTTTATTGGTAATAAAATCATCGTTATCCAAGGAGGGAGTTCTAATGTGGCTGTGGTAGAAGAAGGTGATTTATTACAATCGGTAAAAAGTATTGATACGGAAGAGATGATGGCTACCTTACAGGTCAACAATCAGAATTTGGTATCCATTACCAACGATGTTAAGAAATTAAGCGAAAAGATAGCCAATGGTGAAGGCACAATTGGTGCGGTATTGACAGATTCTGTGATGGCTTTGCAGGTGAAAGCAATTATGGCTAGTTTGACCCAAACGGCCGCCAATACGGCAAAGGTTTCGAGTGCACTAAATGCCTTTACGAATAAATTGAATACCAAGGGTTCCTTGGCTAATGAGCTATTGACCGATACGACTGTTTTCCAGAGTTTACGTACTTCGGCAGCACAACTACAGGGCGTTACCCAAAGCGCCAGCGCATTGACGGCTAATCTTTCACAAGCCAGTGAGAAGATGAATAGCACGGACAACACACTAGGCGCCTTATTGAATGATGGTGAAATGGCCGCTACCATGAAACAAACCATGGTAAACTTGGAAGAAAGTAGCGACAAACTCAATCAGAATATGGAAGCCCTGCAGCATAATTTTTTATTGAGGGGCTTCTTTAGGAAACAAGCCAAACAAAAAGAAAAGGAAGCAAAAGAAGCCGCCAAAGCAGCGGAAGGTAAAGAATAAATAGGAGGCACTGCCCTTGTAGCAAAATCTACAGCGGGAGTTTATTCACTACTTATCCGTTTTAAAAGGTGTTTATGAACTCCCTTTGGTCGGTTTTGTTTCTTTTTGCGGGAAAAAGAAAAAATAACGCCTTAATAATAATCGTTACTTTAACGTGTTTTTTATCGTTTCCTGATTACGTTTAGCTTCGGGTTTAAAACTATTAAATCGGGGTTTTACGATTTTTATACTTTGTTTGGAAAGCGCAATACTAGCATTTAACTCAAATCCAATCAGCAGAATCAAGGAATTCAGATAAAGCCAAATCATAATGACAATTAATGTACCGATTGATCCGTATAACTTATTATAGGTATTGAAACTATTGATATAATAGGTAAATCCCCAGAACGTAAATGCAGCGAGAATGGTCGCTAAAGTGGCACCCGGACTAAAAAAGCTCCATTTTTTTGAAGAAGAAGGGCCGTATTTATATAACATACTCAACGTAAAAAAGTAAATAGCCAACAGGATAATCCAACGTGTGACGTCAATTAGCCATGTCCAGAAGCTTTTGGTAATTTCCAGGGTGTTTCGTATATGGTTGATTACGAAAGAGGCTGCCGTAATAATACCCATGCCCACGGTTAAGGCCAAAATGATCATTAAGGCCAAAGCCAAGGCAACTAAACGTTGTTTAATGAAACTCCGGCTCTCTAGTACTAAAGAAGATTTATTAAAAGCACGCATTAAACTATGGATACCATTGGTAGCAAAAATCATGGCCATCAAAAAACCTAAGGAAAGCAAGCGGCTATTTTGATTGGTTACAATATCCAATAAAGTCGATTCAATGGTTTGATAGGCATTTGCAGGAAGAATCATCTGCATAAACTCCAACAGTTGTTCCTGAAAATCGTCTACAAAAAATTTAATATAAGGAATAAGGGTAAAAAGAAATATAATTCCCGGAAATATAGCCAACATAAATGAATATGCTAACGAGGAAGCTTTGTTCAGTAAGGATTCGCGTGCGATTTCCTGAAAGAAGAAAAGTGCAACAGTATAGAGTGGGAGTTTACCGAAACCGGGTAAAACAATAACTTTGGTCCATTCGATAAACAAATAGTAGGGTTTTATGTGCAGTAATTTCTTGTGTAACCAACTCATTCCTTCTCCTCAAAATAGGGGGCCAATCTGTTTAAAAAATCCTTTGGTGGTAAACATGGTTTGTTCTTGTCCATGTTGATAAACACTAGGGTTGTCTCTCCTATATTAATCAGCTCCTGCTGTTCATTGAATAACTCATATTCAAACTTGATACGAATGGTAGGTTTGACAGGAATGCTAACCTTGATTGTGATCAGTTCATCATATCTCGCGGGTTTTATGTAGTTGCTTTTCAACTCCAAAACGGGAAGCATAATCCTACCTTCCTCCATCGCTTTATAGGAAGTGCCCAAGCTACGAAGCATTTCCACACGTGCTACCTCATAATAGGAAGCATAATTACCATAATAAACATATCCCATTTGATCTGTCTCGCCATATCGTACCCTAATTTGTGTTTCAAATGTAAACATTTTATTTTTTGATGTTTCGTTCGTTCAGAGCCTGTTGAAATTTCCGTGCGTTGACTAAGTGTTCGGCCACATTGGTAGAGAAATTATGATAGCCAGAAAAATCCTCTTTGGCACACATGTATAGATAATCATGTTTTTCGTAGTTCAATACGGCATCAATAGCAGCAATACTCGGCATCATAATCGGTCCAGGAGGTAACCCTTTATAAATATAGGTATTGTATGGTGAGTTTACCCGTAAATGTTTATTAAGTACTCTGCGGATGGTAAAATCGTTGGTGGCAAATATTACTGTTGGATCTGCCTGTAATAAAATTCCTTTTTGCAGACGGTTGAGGTATAGGCCGGCAATTTTAGGCATTTCGTCTGTATGTAAAGCTTCTCCTTTTACAATAGATGCGAGAATACTAACGTCGATCGGACTCAAATGAATAGCTTCTGCCTTTTCCTTACGTTCAGCTGTCCAAAATTTTTCATATTCGGTATGCATGCGAGCAAAAAAGTCATTTGCAGAGATATTCCAATACATTTCATAGGTATTAGGAATAAACATTACGAAAAAGTTTTCTGTATTAAAGCCATATTTGGCGGCTAAGGTATCGCTGTTGATTAGGGAAATTAACGTTGTAGAATCGGGCTCTAGCTGGGTAGCGATATATCCCGCAAACTGGTCTTTTAAACGGATGTTCTGAAAGCGCAGTTTTACCGGTTCCTGAAATCCACCGCCCAGCATATTAATTAACGTACGGTTATTCATGCCTTTTTGTAAACGGTATTTACCAGGCTTCATGCGGCTGGGGTATTCCATTTGTTCTGCTGCCCATCTAAAACTGGCGGTATCTCTTACGATATTTTGATCGCCCAAATTTTGCATAAGTTCATCAAATGTAGCGCCAGTATGGACATATAGATACGTTTCTACATCGGTTACATTCGGTGCAAAATATCGTTTATAATAAGTGTAGGCAATCACGGCACCAGCGAATAGGAGCACTAATAGTATCGTACTCACCCATCGTTTGGCTGACGATTTCTTTTTCATTTCCGGGATAGTTTCTTCCATGCGGGTTAAGTAAAAATTAAAAAGTAAAAAATTAAAAAAGCCATATGGCTATAGGCTGTAAGCTATAAGCAGCACCAGCAATTTGCCAATAGGTGGACAGGCCCACAACTGGCAACGCATAACTCACAACGCACAACTCATTTAATTACTTAGCGCTAAATTTACCGGTGTTCCTATACTTACTTTGGCACCAGTACTATCTGCTATTGGTGTTTGACTCACTACCCGTGCACTGGCACTATCTACCACAGGCCCCATATATTTTACAGTACCTAAGGTCAACGAAGCACCTTTTATTGAAAAAATAGCTTCATCTAAGGTATAACCTACCAGATTGGGTACTGTAACTTCACTTTCGCCCATGCCGTTTCCTAATACTAAATCTATTTTACTTCCTTTTGGGATGGGTTGTCCAGCGTTTATTTTCTGCCCACCGTATTTAATGTCTAATACACGGTCACGGGCAATGTCGGGGATATAGATCGTGTCGCCCAGTTTCAAACCATAATTATTTAAGGTCGACACCGCTTCTAATAAAGCCATTTCAGTCAAGTCAGGCAATTGTACTTCAGGGGCATTTTTCGTGATGATGGTTAAATAAAGTGTTCGGTTTTGTTTCACTTTAGTACCTTCATCAGGATCTTGCTCGATTACTAGACCGGGTTGCTTATCGGCTTGATAAACCGAATCAACTTGATATCTGAAACCCTGACTCTCTAATTTTTTAACTGCATTGTCTATCGTGATACCCCTCAGCGCTGGTACTTCCATAAATTCTCCATGTCGGGTGTAAAAGCGTAAACTGTAAAAAAGTAATAAGAGAAAGACTACTCCAGATATGATGGCAATAATGAGATTTTTCCTAAACGTCTGCGTTCCTAGATATTGAAATAATTTGTTCATTGATGTGCTTTGCTTATTAAATGCTTTACGTTAACACCAAGCCTGTAAAAAGTATGCCAATCTTAGCGTTTGTTTAAAATTTACCGCATTAAGTTTTTATGCCTTTTTGGCTGCACTTTCGTTCGATCAAGATATTAACCATACCATATAAACTGTCTCTTAAAAATAGATCGCTAAAGATAAAGATATTCGATTATCTTTGCTCAGCTCAATGTTTATTTATGAAGGCAAAAATAGCATTAATTACCGGTGGATTTACAGGCGAGGCAGAAGTTTCCTTAAAAAGTGCCGCTTTTGTAACAGAAAAATTAGATACAACTCGTTTTGAGGTTTATAAAATAATATTGACACCACAGAGTTGGTATTATGTGGATGATGCTGGTATTAAACGTGAAATAGATCGTAAGGATTTTTCGCTTCCCCTTAAAGATCAATTGATCAGATTTGATCTAGCCTTTATTATGCTGCACGGTTCGCCGGGAGAAGATGGTCGCTTACAAGGTTATTTAGATATGGTTGGACTGGGCTATACGAGCTGCGATACCTTAACCTCAGCGCTTACCATGAATAAAGCATATACAAAAACGTTACTTGGTGATATAGAAAACCTATATTTGGCTAAATCGGTATGTTTATCGGCCGATGATCGGGCAGAAAAAGAGCAACAGCTAAAGCACCTATTAAAGTTACCTTATTTTGTGAAGCCAAATGGTGGTGGAAGCAGCATCGGCATGACAAAAGTAAAAAAGATCGAAGCATTGGCTGATGCTATCGATCGGGCATTACATACAGAAAATGCAAATAAACAGGTGCTCATTGAAGAGTTTGTTCGTGGCCGGGAATTCTCCATCGGGGTTTATATGGGTAAACAGAGCTTGCAGGTACTTCCCGCTACAGAAGTTGTTACTACACGGGAGTTTTTTGATTTTGAGGCCAAATATATACCCGGGCTTACGGATGAAATTACACCCGCAGATTTAACTATTGCACAACGGGACCGCGTAAAAGGTCTGGTAAAAGAAATTTATAAACGCTTAAACTGTAAAGGTCTGGTTCGAATCGATTTCTTTCTTGAGGAGAATACCGACCATTTTTATTTTATTGAGATTAATACCATACCCGGGCAAACCGAACAAAGTTTTATTCCGCAGCAGGTACGGGCTGCCGGAATGAATGAAACCGATTTTTATAGTGAATTGATTGACGTCGCTCTCGCAGGAAAGTAGTAAGGGGAGGAAGGATGTTGTCGCTTGAGTCGACTAAATCGAGTATTTCTCGAACATCTCCTCGGTTATAAATGTCGATTTTCCGGATTTTAAATCAATTAACGCATAATCAAACCAACCATCGCAGGAAACTTTTCCGGAGTCTTTAAATCGTATTTCAAAGGTTACGACACAGCCTTTGTCTTTCATTTCTTCCACACCTGTTTCTACAATAAAATACTGCCCAAGTTTAAGTGGTCTTTTATAATTAACATGCGCCGTGCGGACTACCCATCCAAAACCTTGCTTCATAAATTCTTCCATAGTCATGTCATAGCACAACTCCATTTGCTCGTATCTTGCCGCTAAGACGTAATCAAAATATTTGCTGTTGTGGACATGCTGAAACATGTCTATATCATCGGGGCGGACTTTAAATTCGCTTTCAAAGCGCGTATAGTTATTCATCATTCTCAGCTAAGATAAGTAAAATTTTGCATAGGTAAAGACAAATTCTTTTTCTAAATTCGATGTGTGATACCATTAAACTGGATTCCTTTTTAACGTTTCCTCTTACTAATTTCGTATTAACGTCATGCCAAGCTTACACCAACTTCATACTTTCTTCGACATAATAGTAGGATATTTACAGACTTTATCCGGGGTGAGTCCAGGTTTTTATAGTAAAAACCTGGACTCACCCCGGATGGAATGCGGACTCACCCCGGACTCACTACAAAGAAGGTATGAAGAAAATAGAAGAATGGTGCGAACAGTATACGAAGTGTTAACAAATCGGATGGAACGGACGAATGATGTTGCAAGATAAAATTTTAGTGATCAAAAACAATACACACAGAGGAATCATTGACGTCTTAAGATGCTTTAAATAATTTTAGGCACTACTTTGAACACGTATATAAAAAAGCTACCTTTGCATACAATTAATAAAATTTTTTAACGCTTTAATATTATTCACGTAATGTATTTAAGTAAAGAGTACAAAGCAGATATTTTTGCTGAATTTGCAGGAGATGCAAAGAACACCGGTTCTACCGAAGGTCAAGTAGCTTTATTCACTAAACGTATTGCCCATTTAACTGAACATTTGAAGAAAAATCGTAAAGATTTTGGTACACAGTTGGCTTTACAGAAATTGGTAGGTAAACGTCGGGCATTATTGTCTTATTTATATAAGAAGGATATTGAAAGATACCGTGCAATTATCAAAGCTTTACAACTGAGAGATATTATTAAATAACTTTTAGTCAAACAACGAAAAGCCATTTGTTAAGAGCAAATGGCTTTTTTTTGCTTATGGTTTTTTAATAAAACCATAGAAATGCTCTTCTTTTCCGGAATATGAAGAGTGAATAATTTTGGAGTGTCCAGCAACATCAGTAATAACGACTTGAAGAAACCTCGGCCGCTTAAAGGGTAAATGGTAATACCATAAAAGATCATGAGCAAAATTACTGTTCTTGTCTTGTAATAAGCTCGTACCTATTATTTTGGTGGTTTTGCTGTCTAAAAAAGTTACTTGGGCGATTGAGAGTCTGCTGCGTACCCAAAGCGTATCTCGTTTGATCCCTGCTTCGATAAGACTCGAAGTAAGCTGTTTATCTCCATATGGAGAGGCTTGGACAGTGACATAATTAAAAGCGGTGTCGTTATTTGTTGGCCCTCCATCGGCTCCTTGTATAATCTTACTGTTGGGTCCGCAAACGATGTTCATGGTTAGGTAACCTTGATATAATCGATCAGTTCCAATAGCAGCACCCCATCCGGTGCTATTGTTTATTTTTTCTACAGTAGAGATAACAACGTTACCTTGAACCAATACACGGTATCCGCTTACTTCAAGCCCATAACCCAAATGTCCCTTTTGGTAGGTGCAGCATGGTATATTATCAATTACGGTATTGTTTATATATATTCCTTCCTTATTCTGATCGATGGGCCAGCTGAATCCAAAAGTTGCTGCATTGGCATACCAAAAATCATGTGCATAGTTGTTGGCCAGATAGGGTGCGATAACCGAACTTCCCTCTTGACCTTTTAATAAACAGCCATTGTCATTATTACTACAATGCTGAAATTCGGATGCTATACGGTGAATCCAAGCAAATTCATTGTTGGTACTCTTAAAATCATGACTGATATCGGGGCCATTAAAAAAACCTTTAATCCCATTGAAACCCATATGTTCAAAATAGTTGAAACTGATATCGATGTGATCACCAAAACCATATGCCCAAAATCCACTTCCATTTGGATTCCAAGGTACTCCCCGATAGTTGCGCCATCCGCCCTCTTGTTCAATGATGTCAATAAACTGGTTCCCTCTTAATGTAAGATCCGCAACATACTTGAACGTTACTCCGTTAGATCCATCCCAAATATGTCGAAAAACATTTCCTACGAGCTGTACGTGCCTATTATATCCATTGATGTCTCCCTTAAAATCGATTCCTTTTCCTTCAAAGGTTATCCCATAAGAGCCTATATTGTTTGCACTTTCGGCAGTAATACCGTTGCGTCCTGTCATTTTTAATATCGGCTTTCCAACCCCATATAAAATAAAACCGTCGGAAAACTGGAAAGGCGTTGTGATGAGGTAAGTTCCTGAAGTAACCTGAATCGGTTTGCCTGTTTTCGCTGCACGAATAAAGGCTTGGCTATCATCGCTAATGCCATCACCTTTTGCACCGAAGGCCTGACGAATATCTAATGCGTTAGCAGGTGCTTGTGGCACCGGTATGTCTCTCCAAGTCGCCGGACCATCGAATGCAAAATTTCTGATACTTATACTTAAGCAAAGGATTACAGTAAAGCAAATACAGCTTTGGATGCTGTTTGTTAACCCTGTTAAGCAGTTGTTCATGAGTAAAAGTGAAACGGTTAATGTCTCAAATGCATATTTTTTAAACTTTTTACTAAGAGACTGGCGATAACCTGATTGCCTTTATCGGAAGGATGCAAGCCATCATAAGTCAGGGCAATTGCTTCTTTCGGATAAGGGTATTCATCTGTATCTGGATGGAAAGGAATAGTTGTATAGGCCGGGTAGGTATAGTTTTTATAATTTTCAGTCCCTGGCTCCTTTAAGCGTTTATATTTAATTAATTTTTCCAACGCTAAGCGTTCCTCATGATAAAGATCGATAACCTCCAACTGTTCTAACTGGCCAATGGTTTTTACAGCTTCCGCAAACTGTGCCAAAGACTGTCCATTTTTTTCCCGGTATGATCCCCAAGCATTATTATGTGCATCATTAATGTATACAAAGTCGGCGCGTTGCATAGGCGTAATGAGTATAATTTTTGCTGTGCCGTTTAAATTTCGGATTTTGTTAATAATAGTGCGAAAGGCTCCATATACCGTTCCATTTCCGGTGTTTTGTTGGTAGTCTTTTATCCAACCTAAGGGTAGACCGGCCCACCAATCGTTGGTTCCTAAAAAAACGGTGTAAACATCTGCTTTAATAAGATGAAGGTTTTCAATTTCCTGTGCAATACGCACGGCTGTCCAACCATTATGTCCTTGATTAATATAGTGCATCTGCGGAAATTTTTCGGTGACCCTTGTTAAGTAACCTTTGGTAACCCGATGTCCAGTTTCATCCAGATGGTCGTTTAGATAAGTAATGGAGTCACCCAAAGCAAGCCAAGTCGTTTCTTTTGGCGCAAACGAGCTTAATATAAAAAATAGAGCAGCAATTAAGGCGGTTCTCTTCATAAAATGGTTTGATTTAAGTTATAAATTTATGCAAAATAATTTAGTACTTGACAAAAAAAGTTTTTCGTCATTGCTCCTCGCAATGCGTTTTTTATGTTGTTTTTAATTTTATGGCTATCAGAAAAAATAACCAGTATAAATCCGTCATCTCTACCGAAGTGGAGAAATCGTGTTCTTATCAAATAGACCTCTTAATTACATCCGATTCCGAGCACTTGGGAGGGTAGACCGTTGGAAAGAAATGGACTATAGCATGGCGAATAGCTTTCGATACTTCTTTCGCTTTGTTGATGGTCATTAAATGTTCTCCGCCATCGATAATGATGTCTGCATTCACAAAACGAAGTGGTAAGAGGCGGTCTTTAGTGCCATGAATATGAATCAATCTGTTTGGAATCTCGGTGTTTTTCCAGGATAAAATGACGTCAAGTGCCCAAGTTAAGAAAGGTATATCTGTATCCTTTAAAATGGTAGCCATTAGTTTTTTTTCAGCCTTAGTCTTGGCACCAAAAATCCAAGCACTCCAAAAGTGGGGTTTGGCGAGCCAAGATGTTGGTACAAGGTGGTGTAATCTCAATTTCCCAATCCATCGGTAATAAAAGGGAAGTTCGGAATAATTTTTAATAGACGCTAATAAAATAATACCGTGTACAGCGACCTGCTTAGCTACTTCAATGGCGAGGATACCTCCAAAAGATAAACCAATGAGAATAGCGTTAGGTGCGGTAATGGGTGCAGACAATCTTTTAGCATAGCTTTCGATGTGCTCATGTGCCAAGGGGGTGATCCAGGGGATATGCACGACATGGAATCCCGAAAGATCAAGGTATCGAAAAGCTCGATAATCGGCGCCTAAGCCGCTGAAAAGATATACCGTTATCATAAAAAGTACCAAAAAAGGAAAGATGATCCTTTCGCAAAACTAATCTTTTTTGTTTAGTTTATCCTGATAATACAACAACCAATTATTACCATATTTATCGGTTAAACTACCAAATAAGGCATTCCAGTAAGTTGGCCCAAGAGGACGGAGACTAGTAGCTCCATCTGCGAGTTTCCGATAACAATTCTTTAATTCATGGATATTTTGACAATTTAGCATAATCGATACAGCATTTCCTCTTTGTAAGCCCATTTCGTCTACCAAGTCAGACGCCATGATCGTTAAGCCGTCATGAATAAGGGTAGCATTAACGATAAGATTTTCTATAGGACATATAGTTGACGACCATAAAGAATCAAGCGTTTGCAAATGGAGCTTTCCACCTAAACAATACTGATAAAAAGTCATTGCTTCCCTGCAATTTCCATTAAATGTGAGGTATATATTGATTGTCATAGATATGTTTTTCTTGTTAACCTGGTTTTAATTTGCTACCGAACGATCCTATAAAGATGCGGTAGTTAAAGGGAATTCGCAGCGTATAAAAGTGCCTATTTTGCTGGTCAATTATGACAAGTGCTTTCGTAAGGAAGGGCAGTCATTCACATTAAAAATTATTGTTAGTATTCGCGAATACCGGGCATTTTACATAAGTTTGTTAGGCAATTAAACAGAAATTCCATAAACCAATTAAAAATAGATTGTTTACGAATGAAGCGTATATCCATATTTGTTCCACAGTGCGCGGTGATCGAATCGATTACGCCGCCATACCGCTTGTTTAAGACTGCAAATGAGCTGCTTATTGCCTCAGGAGAAAAAGCTTTATTTCAGGTAGAATACGTGGGAATAAAAAAAAATATTGCTGCAAATGATGGGGAATACGTGATCAAGATTGACCGACTCTTGGATGAAGTGGACCATACGGATCTAGTCATTATTCCCGCTTTATATGGTAGGATGCGCGATGCCGTAAAAGCGAATGAAGAAGCCATTCCGTGGTTCATAAAAATGCACCGTATTGGAACAGAGATCGCTAGTTTATGTTTAGGCGCCTTTCTATTGGGAGCTACGGGCCTGGTAAATAATAAAAAGTGTTCTACGCATTGGGCTTATTACCACGAATTTAAGGAAACTTATCCAGACATACACTTAGTTGAAGGTACGATCATCACTGATGAGGGAAATATTTATTCTAGTGGGGGTGCCAATTCTATCTGGAACTTGCTACTATATTTACTAGAAAAATATACTGATCGTAATATTGCTATTATGGCGGCAAAATATTTTGCCATAGATATTGATCGGAACAGTCAGGGAGCATTCACTATTTTTTCGGGTCAAAAAGATCATAAAGACGAAGAAATCTTGCTGGCACAGGAATTCATTGAGCAAAATTACGCCAATAAACACACTATTGAAGACCTAGCCGCAAAAGTGAATATAAGTAGAAGAAGCTTTGAACGGCGCTTTAAACATGCCACCAATAATACAGTGACGGAATATATTCAGCGCGTGCGTATTGAATCGGCTAAGCGTAGCTTTGAAGCCTCCAGAAAAAACGTATCTGAAGTGATGTATGATGTTGGGTATACGGATACGAAAGCATTTAGGGATGTATTTAAGAAGGTAACCGGACTTACACCTATCGAATATCGAAATAAATACAGCAAAATGAACGTGAAGGTTTAGAGCCTGTTTAATTTGTATTGTTAAATTTTTAGCTCTTAACGGTGAAAAGGAATATCGTAGCGATCATAGGAAGTTTGTGTAAAGATTCTTCCAACATCAAATTGGTTAACAGAATTGCCGAACTTACAGAGGCTTTTTTTACGATTACGCTTTTTCAGGATTTGGCTGATTTACCTCACTTTAATCCGGATATCGATCAGGATAATCCACCTGCATCGATTGCAAGCTTCCGAACGTTAATTGCCCATGCTGACGGTGTGCTCATTTGTACGCCTGAATATATTTTCAGTTTGCCAAGTGGCTTAAAAAACGCATTGGAATGGTGTGTTTCTACTACAATATTCACAGAAAAAATTGTTGGATTAATCACCGCATCGGCATCGGGTGAAAAAGCCCATGAAGAACTCGGCTTAATTATGCATACTCTGGGCGCTCGTTTTAATCCAGAAACAACCTTACTCATTAAGGGAATTAAAGGGAAACTAAATGCCACCGGAGAGCTTCTGGATACCGGAATACAATATGAAATCGAATGTTTTATACAAGCATTTGCTAAAGCACTAAATGTGCAAAATTTGTTATGATAAAAATTTCAGGTGTCTGCTTGTCATCTGTTTTATAAGCTTGTTCTTTCTCGTGAGATAGCCATTAATAGGTAGTTGATGGAATGAAAGTTTGGGTGGGAAATACCTACAGAGAAAATGAGCAAAATAAAGTAAATTGTCTTTGTAAAAATTCATTCAATCATTTATATTTGGAAATATAACTTAAACCTTAATGAAATTAACTTTAATCAACCTTTTAACTTTTCTTTCCTTTATAATAGCTCCAAAATTTATATGTGCAGCACATGCCTTGCCCAAACTAACAAAAGCTATCGTTCCAGATTGGGTAAAGGAGGCCAAATCTACTAATACAAAGCCTGCTAACAGGGAAATAAGAGATGGATATTATATTAGTTACTATGATTACGAAGTAGCCGTAGAACAACAAGTGGCCTATACCAAAATAGTAAAAAACATTGTTTCAGAAAGTGGCATTCAAAATACCGGTGAAATTTATATTAATTTCAATCCATCCTATCAGCGTTTAGTCCTACATAGTGTTAATATTCTACGCAATGGCCAAATAAAAGATAAGTTGGATTTGGCGGCATTTAAAGTCATGGCTGATGAGCAAGAACTTGCTCGTTCCATTTACAAAGGAAGTTATCTGGCATACTTAATTTTAGAAGATTTGAGGGTAGGTGATCAAGTTGAATATTCGTATTCCCTTATCGGGCGAAACCCTATTTTTGGGAATCGTTATGGTGACGATTATTACCTGCAATCTGGAGCACCGCTAGGTCAAATCCAAGTTCGTGTGTTAGCGAACAAAAATCGTCGCTTACATTTTAAAGGTTTTAATGGCGTTGGCTTACCCACAAAAACGGAAGAAGGAAATCAAATCAGTTATGAATGGCATGCAACAGGAGTTCCAGCTTTAGATTACGAAGACTATCAGCCTTCTTGGTACGATAATTATCGCCATGTGCAATGTACTGAATGGAGCAGTTGGGAAGAAGTGGCCTCTTGGGCTGCGAAAGTAAATCCGGTAAAAGCAAACTTATCAGGCGACCTACTGGACAAAGTCAATGAGCTGTTAACCTTGAGTAAGGGGAATCTTTACCAATTTCTTGCATCGGCGATAAGACTTGTCCAAGATGATATTCGTTATATGGGAGTAGAAGTTGGTGAATATTCTCATCGAAGTAATGCGCCTGAAAAAGTTTTTAATCAACGTTACGGTGATTGTAAAGACAAATCCTTATTGTTAGCTAGTATTTTAAGATACGGCGGGTTGAAGGCTAATTTGGTATTAGCCAGCACGCAGTTAGGTAGATCCTTAAAAAATTACCTGCCTACACCTGACGTTTTTAATCATATGATTGTATATGTGGAAATAGATCAACGAGGTCAATATGTTGATCCTACGATTTCCGGCCAAGGAGGGAATGTAAAGGAGCTGTATGTGCCAGATTATGGTACATGTTTACTGGTTTCTGACGAAAAAACTGGTCTAATGAGAGAAATCGGTTCGAGTGTTAGTGGCAAAGTCTGTATTGAAGAGACCTATAAAATATTGGGTCGAGATAGTACATCAGCTATTTTAAACGTTTGTACACGTTATACTGGCTCTCAAGCTGATGCCAATAGATCCTCGTTTACCGATATGGGATACGCTCAACTGGAAAAAAAATACCAAGAGTACTACGGTAAATTATACTCCTTTGTTAGACAGGAGGATTCTTTACAGATTAAAGATGATCGGGAAAAGAATGAATTAACTGTTGTCGAAAAGTATTACGTCAGTGGTTTTTTAAAAAGAAATGAAGACACAAAAGTTCATCAAGCATCTTTTTTTGCTAATCTGATTTCCGAGCAATTACCTGCAATTACTGGGAATAGAAGAGTTCCGGTGGCAACGAACTATCCTTTGGATATGTCTTACACGATTAAGGTTATCTCACCCATTGGTTGGAATATTCGAGAAGAAAAGACATTCTTTGATCGTAAAGATTACCTTTTTGGATCTCGAACCGCAGTTATCGGTGATACGCTTATGTTGGATTACCAATTTGCTTACCATTCTCCAGTTGTAGGATTAAAGGAGTTGCCACAATTCGCATCAGACTTGAGGGAACTTAATGACCGATCGTTAAGTTATTCTTTTTATATCCCCCCTTCCCATGAGGTGTCTGGAATAAGTTTCCTTGCTGTTCTTTATAGTATCGTTGTGCTGATTATTACGGTTTACTGGTGCTGGAAACGGTATAAACATAAAATAGAACGCACGCTAGAAGACCATTTTGTATATGAAAAATTAGGCGGATGGTTGGTATTACTCGCTATTTCCATTTTATTTACGGCATTAGGTCAATTGGTAAGTCTCTTTACCACAGGTTACTTTTCTTCAAGCTTATGGGAAGCAATGAATTTAAAGGGACCGGAAATGGCCATGGCCTATAAAATAATGGTAGTGCTTGAATTTACCGTTACAATTTTCACAGGACTATTGGCAGCTTTCACTTTTTATTTAATGTTAAAGAAGAGGGATATTTTTCCCAAAACAGCCTTGCTGCTTTACGGGATACTAATTGTTTTTAATATTGTAGAGATTTTTGCGATGTATGGTTTTGAATCTTTGGCTGCAAATATCTCCCAATTGATCAAAAACGTTATCATAAGCAGCATTTGGTTTATCTATTTGTTGAAATCGACGCGGGTTAAAGAAACTTTTGTCGTAGGTTATGAAGAAAGTGAAAAGCGAATGGAAAGCTTTGATGCACGCTCCATATAATTAAAAGGCTATTCTGGTTTTTTACCCATGTAGCCTTTTAATAGGGGTTCCTAAATAAGGTTTTTGCTTTTGTTAGTTATCTGCTGTATAACTGAAACCTTTCGTGTAAATCTCATCCTCCGCTTTTATGGCTACATTTTCTTCACTGTTTTCGACCTTACCATCGATCTCAATTTTGTAGCTGATGTGAAAGGTAGAACCATTAGTGGAACCTCCCAGTGTTATCGCTAATCCATAAAAAGGCTCATCGGCTTGAATGACATAGGTGGCGCCTCCCTCAAAATCGTCGGTGTCTAGTTCAACATTCTGATTCTTTAGCGTTTCATCATTAACTTTCCATTGGGAAATATTCCCCGTGATATTACTTGCAACAACAGATGTGTTAAAAAAGTCACCATCCGCTTTTCTAAAATCGTCTGATACCGTTATGGTTATTTTTGCCTTTTTAAATGTTCCAACGCTCGGTGTTTCATCATCTTTATCAGAGCAAGATGAGAACAGTAATACACCAGCTAACAGTCCGTAAAATAATTTCTTCATAGTAATATGTTTTTTAATTCAAAGGTAAGTTGGTCCTACCTTTCGGACAATCGGACAAAACCTGTAATTTTTTCTACTGGTTTATGGGGAGCTTAACGAGGTGATCCGGTGTTGACGTATGGGCCACGGGTTTAGCTCAGAAAGCTTGGATGAATAAACGAATTGGTATCGCTTGGTTAAAGCTATAAGGTTTTTCAGTTAAAAACGATATTGATGCCCTTATTTTTTGTATAATGGTGTACGCTTAGCCAAATAGTCGATGGTTTTTTGATAACCGTCAGAAGTATGCCAAATAGAGGTACGGTCCTTGCCAAACAACCGTTTGCCATCCCGGTCAAATATATTGAGCATAATATTCGTGTCATAGTCTGTTGCTCCTTTGCTAACTTGGGTTATCGATTTAACATCGTCTTTATGGCTTGCTTCAGCATGTGCATAGAAACCTGCATTGGTATTGATTGTCGCAACCGTTTGGACAAGGTAATTTACACCTAATAGCTGGCAGAGTTCTTCCATGGTATAACGATTGATTTCGCTTCCGCTAATCCCTTGTTTAAGCAGTAAAGCATTTGTTGTGTTCGGAGAGACAAAGATGAGATCTTTTGATTTTTCTGACAAGGCATTAAAACAAGCTAATTGAATTCTATTGGAAATCTCGCCATCAACCGTCTGAAAATCGGTAATTACGCTGGCAGGTAATATGGCCACTTTGTTTTGATAATCTGTCGGTGGCGCGTTGTCGGATCGTGTTTTAGGTGAGTTGTCACCAACTGGACTGATGATTTCTGTACGGCCGTTGGCAAAAGTAATTTTTTGAATGCCGGTTTTTTTTACGGTGTAAAGTACGGTTTCTTCAGGATAACAGAATTTAACTGCTTCATCGGTTATTTCCGTAATCGTACCCTTCATTTCCTGACCATCATGCTTTAAAATGATGTCATACTTTTTATGGTCATCCGCTTGTGCCAAACTGATATGGCTCCAAAAAAGAATCGAGACTATCCAAAAAGAATAAAATGTGTTGCTCATAAATGGAATGCTTAGTATAGTATATGACATCAAAATACAGTCAAGGTTTAACAGGGTTTCTACATTTAGCAAGGAAGGATTATAGGGCTATACTTCAATCGAATTTAGGTGAGATTTGGTTGAATAGAGGCTATAAGCTATTTAAGAATTCTTTTCGATAGGACCCCGCAAGAGGTAATATATGGCCCTGAACGGTAACCTGGTGACGTTCTAATTTATCTAAGGCATTTCGGTTAATAATGAATGAACGATGAATCCGTATAAATTGGGATTTTGGTAGCAGTGCCAAACATTCTACAAGTGTCATTCTGCTATTAACATGTTGATTTTTAGTAACGAAAGTTACGTAATTACCGGTAGCTTCCAGGTAATAGATATCATTTAGCACGATCTTAATGAGATCATAACCGCATTTAACAAATAGAAAATCTTCTTCCTGTTGTTTCGCATTTCTTATTTCCAAAACTTCGCCTACTTTGTTGCAAGCTTTTAAGAAACGTGCAAAGGAAAAGGGTTTAAGGAGATAATCAACTGCATCTAACTCAAATCCGGTTAGTGCGTGTTCGGCATAAGCTGTTGTGAAAATAACGAGCGGTTTAATGGGTAGACTATTAAAAAAATCGATGCCCGAAATATCAGGCATCTTAATATCTAAGAATAAGAGGTCAACACGTTCGTTTCGGAGAAAGTCCATCGCATCGAAGGCATTCGTAAACGTTTGCTTCAATTGCAAAAAAGATACTTTTTCTGCCAGTTTCTCTATAACTTCCAGTGCAAAAGGTTCGTCATCTATAGCAATTGCTTTTATCATTTAAGGTATAGGGCTAATTGTTGGTATAACGTTTCTTGATCGCTTGGTCGTTTTGCCTTCCCTTTAACCAAATTCCCTTGCTTATCAAAAATGAAATAACTAGGATATTGACCTCGCAGTTCTACCTGATCAGGTAGCAGTTCATTCCATACCGATTGGATTGCCTTATTATTCATACGTAGGTGTATACCCGTTATATTATTGACATAGATAAAATCACGCCATAACTGATCGCGTGCATCGTCATCCATGTCTAGGTATACAAATATAAGATCTTGGCCGTTGAATTTATCCTTTAATTGTGGGAGATAGGTTAATTCTTCTTTGCACGGGCCACACCAGGTACCCCAAATGTCCAAGTATACTACTTTTCCTTTGAATTGACGGAGAACTTTCGTAATTGACTTTATTGAATCAGGGCTTAGTAGAATTTCAATTGCCGCATTGCCTTGATTGGTGGATAGTTTATAGTTGAGCGTATCCGCATATTGTTTTAACCACTTGCCTTGTACACTATGAGGAAAATGGTGTTCAAACGTTTTGAATAAAAAGGTGAAGTCATGATAGTTACCATCAATATATTGATCCGATACCTGCTGGGCCAAATAGTGTTCAGCGGTACCCTGATCAAAGGTATGGTATATAGCCAGCCAGGCAAGATAGTTTTCTCCATGAGCCTTGGCAAGTACCATTGCGCTATCCATAGGGATGTTAAGATAAGGCAGCGGCCTGCTCTTTTGCGTAGTGTCTTGTTGATATTGTGCAAGTGCCTGTCCCAGTAAGTAACGGGTATAGCGTTCTACAAAAAGGTAATATTGAAAACCCGTGGCCCGCTTTGTTTGTGCAATGTCTACTGTGTCATATAATTGCGTTAGAAACTGGCTCCAATCGGCGCGTTTCCATCGTGCGATCGATAAAGCAAAATCAGAAAGATAATTCAAGGTGTTGTATTGAACTTCTGCAGTTAAGATAGACTGATCGTTTTTGCTCAGGTTACTTTGACGAATCAACTGGAATTTTTCTTCCCGTTCGGCAAGCCAGGGCCGGACAATACTATCTTGCGCACCTGCAAAGGTAATTGCAGCATAGGGATAGTGTTCATTCTCCCTTTTCATAAAAAAGGGGGAAGCGGTAAAGTTTAGGGATTGCAGCAATCTGTTTTCTGTTGCGGCACTTCCTTGAAACAGGTCCACATGATTACGACGACCATCGATGGTCAAGTCGAGTTCTTTATTCGGTTTCAACCATAATAGGTATTTTTGATCACCGATAAACAGGTAAGCAAAATGAGGTTCATCCAACGGGGTCTGCCATGTAAACGAACCATCAGATTTAATGGAAATTTCCTGATTTGCATTGGTGCGGCTCGGCACAGCATATACTAAGGGAATGCTAATAGATAATGATAATGGTGTTTGTTGATAGGCATTTATCTTACCACTGAGTTTAAAATGGGCTAGGCAAATAATGCTGGTGCACGATAGGAGTAAGGTGGTCAGTAATACTTTCATCTGTAAATAATTTGTCGTCTATTATTGTTTTTTTATTGGTACTCATGAAACGCAAAGCGTTTTTTAATCCATCAGTCAGATGGAGCTTACCATGTTCAAACCCCGGAGCTCATGGACACCAATTGAATGTTTAAAATCCGTGAATAAATTTACATTTCCCTGTGTGATAAAAATGAAATTTTAAACATGAACGGTTCATAATACTAGCGTTAAATGGATAAAATATTCCTCATTGGTTTGACGGATGGTTAACTCGTGTTTAGCAGGATATAATTGTTGCAAACGTTGTTGTACAATCTCGAGACCAATACCATTCCGATCTTTCTCCGGATCATGAATTGCTTTTTCGTGGATGCTGTTATAGACGTCAAAGTACAGGATACCGTCTTTTACATAGAGATTAATCTTAATCCACGAACGTTCCTTTAAGCTGATACCGTGTTTAAAAGCATTTTCTACAAAAGGAATAAGCAACATGGGTGCTATTTGGTAATTACCATCGACCTCTTGCAACTGATGTTCCACTACAATGTTATTCGATAAAGCTGTGCGTAGCTTTTGCAGGTCGATATAGTGTTGTACATAGGCTAACTCACGTATTAAAAGAATGCGGTCTTGCATGTTTTCATGTAGCATAAAGCGCATCATGTCGCCTAATTTTTGTATGCCTGATGCAGTCATTTCTGCTTCTTCTACCAAGGCTGTACCATATAAGGTATTTAATATATTGAAGAGGAAATGTGGATTGATCTGGGAGCGTAAGAATGATAAATCAGCAGTACTTTTGCCCAATGCTGTTTCCAGATTCAGTAATTTTGCAAGATGCCCGATTTGTCGCTTGTAAATATGGCGTACCGTTGGAATTAATAAAATATTCAGGCAAAGCCAAATGACAAGAAAACCACCGAAATTTATTCCAGCGGGAAGAGCAAATAGCAGACCGAAGGGTATATAGAGGATTAAAGATAATGGAATTCGGATGAATAAGTAGTTTGTTAACGGATAGTTTCTCCGTGTGCAATAAGGAAGTAGCAGATAAATATCCAGACAATATACCAAAAACGTATAAAGAGAAATGATTAGCCAAAATATGGCGAAAAAGGGGCGGACGGTCATTAATAGAAGAGCTATTGCTGCGATAATAGCAGCGGCAATTAGACTTTCGCGAACAATACGTGATGTTAAGTTGCCTTTTTGCCTCAATAAATAGATCACGCCATATTTTAATAAGCTATAGACCGTCAAGGTAATCATAATAATGAAAACAGACCCATACGTTTTGCCGTTCCCAAGATAAGACCATAAGGTATGTCTTTCGTAACGGTTTTGTGCCCACTCACAGTAAGCAAAACTTACCCATAGTGCAAATAAAGTTATTAACGAAATAATTAACCCTTTTTCATAGCGCTTTTCTTTTAAGAGATAGGTTGGAATAATCCAGTTATTAACTAATAGAAAAGCAATATAGTATAAACTGAAATAAATGATGACAGGTATTAAATGGTTCGTGTAAAAACTGAAAGACACCCCTTGCTCGTTAAAGGGTTTCATTAAAAAAAAGCTAGTTTTTTCTTCCCAATTTTTCATCTGCTGTCCATAAACCATTGTGATGATGAAGAGGTAAATGGCAGTAGCTGCAATAGCTTCTATGCGTCTTAGTTTCATGTTGCGTGATGTATTATTTCCTGCAAGCTTAGCCAATTGTTGATAAAGCTGCAATAAAATGGGATGAATGCATTGTTTTTTGGGATGAGTCTAGTTGTTGATCACTAAACCTATCTACATTTATTACCGAATAAAATTATAATAGCTTGATAGCCATTAAAAAAATATACAGGCATAAGTAAAATATTTTATCTTTAAAAAGAAATTTAGGATCAATACGAAAGAAGTATCCTTGGAGATGACGATATCGTCATACAGATGGTTGTACCCAAATGATTAACCACATGAAAAATCTATTCGTTTTATTATTGATGTTGCCCTTATTGGTGGTAGCACAAGAAGAAGGGGCTCATTTTGAGCATGGCCTTAACTGGCAGCAAGTTAAAGAGAAAGCCAAGAAAGAAAACAAATATTTATTTGTTGATTGCTTTACGACTTGGTGTGGTCCGTGTAAATATATGACCAGCACGATCTTTCCCCAAGAAAAAGTAGGGACATTCATGAACAAGAACTTTGTGAATCTCAAAATACAAATGGATAAAACAAAAGACGATAGTGAAGAGGTGAAGAGCTGGTATGCTGATGCAGATGCTATCGCAAAAGAATACAGTGTAAAGGCCTATCCAACATACCTTATTTTTGCACCTAACGGCGATATTGTTCATCGTATGGTGGGTAGCGATGAAGCAGATAGTTTTATCGCTCGTTTAGGAGAGTCGTTAGATCCCGATAAGCAGTATTATACCTTATTGCGTAAGTATGAAGCAGGGAATAAAGAGCCAGAATTTTTAAGACGCGTGGCCTTGGCCGCAAATTCCTCTTATGATCAGGCCACAGCCAGCAAAATTTCTGAGGAGTATCTGAATACCCAACAGGATCTATTCACCAAAGAGAATCTGGAATTTTTAGGTGAGTTTACTAGAAGCTCAACAAGTAAGGGGTTTCAGTTGATGTTGAATGAACCGGAAAAAGTTGATGCGGTGTTGGGAAAAGGGAAAGCTGCAGATAAGGTCGCTTCCATTATCCTAAGGGAAGAAGTTTTTTCAAAGGTGAATCCCAAAACAACGACAAACTTGGATTCCTTTAAAACCGTAATCAAAGAAAAATACCCAAAGATTAACGTTGACAAGCAACTGGCGATGGCCGAGATTCAATTGATGCAGTATCGGAAGGACTGGAATGCGTTTCAGCCAGCAATACGCAGTTATATGCAGCAGTATGGTTCTGAAGTGAAGCCAGAACAACTCAATTCTTTTGCCTGGGCAGTTTTTGAAAATTGTGAAGATCCAGACTGCGTAGTAGAGGCATTGGCATGGAGTAAACGTAGCATTGATGAAACGGAGGAAAAATCACCTGCATTTTTGGATACCTACGCGAATTTGCTATATAAAACGGGAAAAACCGACGAAGCATTGGTTTGGCAGCAAAAGGCTGTTGATCTAGCATCGGAAGGGGAAAAAACGGCTTTAAGGACGACGCTCGAAAAGATGAAAAAGGGCGAAAAGACGTGGAGAGAAGCCGACTAGTAGACCTCACACCTTGCCACAAATAGCAATAGGCGGATGTTGTCACAACAGCATCCGCTTTTTTATTGGATACTTGTGATCTCCGGGGCATAGATAATTAATTCCTGTCCGGGATCATTTCTTATGAGCCAAACCATTCCTTAATTTTTTAAAAAGTTGTTTCCATAAACCTTCTTCATGACGACTAATTTATAAAGCACGTATAAAAGCGACTGCTGGACGTTGAAACTCATCGTCTATTAACATATATATCGTCTTAAATTAAATCATTATGAAAACTAAATTCATCTTATTAAGCCTATTATGCTTAGGTATCGTTTATCAAAGTTGGGCACAATCCCCTGTAAAAAGTACTGCGAAAAGTCAGGTTCGCCCACTAACCGGAGTCTCTAAAGCAGATCAAGAAGCGATTAAACAATTAGCTGGCGACCAGTTTAATGTCAGTTTTACCGGTAATACAGCCATTTTTACGGAAAAGGTGAAATTGACTGATGTACGTGTATCGGGTGGAAAACAGCTAGGTGGAATTGGAAATGTAGCTGTGGTTGTACTAGATACTGATGTAGCCTCTATTGGTAGCCTTGTCAAAGGTAGCGGCAGTATCAACATGGGCGTTTTAAGCAGTCGTCTTAAGGCACAGAATATTCGGCAGATTTCCGCCATTATGCAGAAATATCAGTAGTCATTTAAAGGATAAGCTTTGGGATTTAAGGCCGTATGCTGATAGTCATTTTATTTTCTAAAAGTTGTTTCCATAAGCCTTCTTCATGACGACTAAAATATAAAGCGGTCGCATAAAAGTGACAGTATAGATTTTGAAACTCATCATCTATTAACATATTAATTAATCATTTTAAATTAAATCATTATGAAAACTAAATTCATCTTATTAAGCCTATTATTTTTAGGTATCGTTTATCAAGGTTGGGCACAATCCCCTGTAAAAAGTACTGCGAAAAGTCAGGTTCGCCAACTAACCGGAGTCTCTAAAGCGGACCAAGAAGCGATTAAGCAGTTAGCTGGCGACCAGTTTAATGTTAGTTTTACTGGCAATACGGCGATTTTCACAGAGAAAGTAAAATTGAATGATGTACGTGTATCTGGTGGGAAACAGTTAGGTGGAATCGGGGATGTGGCCATTATTGTAGTAGATGTGGCCAATCAGGGTACTAATAACACCAACAACACCAAGAACAGCGGCAGTATCAACATGGGTGTTTTAAGCAGTCGACTTAAAACACAGAATATTCAGCAGATTTCCGCTATTATGCAGAAATATCAATAGTAATTTAAGCGATGAGTTTTAGAATTAAAGGCCATATTATCCAATTTGCAAAGAATAGGATAGCATGGCTTTAATTCCGTTAAAATGTATTGATTGTGACCAGACATAGTGATGGTGTTAAAAAAGATAAGAAAATAAACAGATGAAAACAGGTATGCAAATTTTGTTAATAGCCTATTTGATTAGGATATTTTTAGCCATAACATCGCTCGATAGCAAAATCCCGGATGGCCGCCTTCTTCGGACAATTGATTTTGCGTCTGATTTAAATAAATCGCAATGGGCCTATGGTTTCTTTAAAAGAGACATTAATAAACGGTTGGACTTTCAGTTTAGGATACATCATAACAATGGCTTGGAAGACACACTTACCACAAGTCGCGGATTTACCTTTTATTCACCAAATAGGGAATGTGGTTTACGGTTTTATAATATGGCCGGAAGCTTTTTGAACGATAGTTTAAGCCAGCCAATTATGACACGTTCTATCGGCGTATTTTTACTTAATAAAGTTAAAGACGCCGATCAGATAGATGTGATTGCCAATTTTGAGACCTATCCCTCCCTTGCGGAGCATCATCCAGGTATACCCAAACGTCAAAAATTTTACGATGCGGTTGTATCCCTTAATGGAATAAAGAAATAACTTATGAACGCAATAGCCAACAAACAGCTTTCATCATGGGATATCTTGAAGGCGCTCACTTTTTTCAGAATAGCTATAGGAAGCTTTGCCTTGCTGCAAATGTCCTTATTATTACCAGCTATAGAAGATCTTTTAGGCCCCTCGGGCTGGGTTCAATGGGAAATCACACAGGCCATGAATCCGCTTTGGAAAATACATCTGGCCGATTTTTGTACCTTGTTTCATGTAGCAGATGATCGGCAAACTGTCGTTTTATATACTTTTGTTGCCTGTTATATGACATCAGCCTTAGGACTTACTCTTGGTTTTTTTACACAAGTTAATGCCTTGCTGTTAACTTTTTTTCATGCTGTATTTTTAAAAGTAATAACACCCTTTATCTATGGAGCAGACATCAGTTTACATTTTGCACTTTTTTACCTCATTTTTTTTCCAAGTAATACGTATTATGCGCTTGATATAAAGTGGGGTATAGGACTAAAAATACCGAGTGTTCATCCTAAATTTGCTTTAAGGGTATTGCAAATACATCTATGTATGTTGTATTATTCCGCCGGTTTTGAAAAGATCCGTCAGCCCGACTGGTGGAATGGGAACGCGATCTATTATGCGCTTACGCACCCCGATTTTGGCGGCCTGCACCTGCGTTGGATGTCGTCTTTTCGACTGATACCCATCACCTTGGGTATATTGACTGTTTTACTAGAGGGCTTATATGCTATTGCCATGTGGATCCCCTATGTACGTGTATTTTTCTTAACAGGTATTTGCCTATTACATCTGGGGATCATGTTGTTCTTGCATTTATACCTGTTTGGATGGATTATGATTGTGCTTTCCCTCTCCGCTTGGGGCATTTATGCCTTGTATGATGTGAAGAAATGGTTAGCAAAAACAAGATTAAAGAACGCGGTGGAAACTAGACTGGCACCAGAGGTAGGAGCGTGTGTGGCCTAAAACTATAGCCAAATAGATACCGGAAGTTTGTCAACAGGCTTGTTATTACCAGCCAAATAAGCGGGGTCACCGGTTCAAGGTGTTTTGTAATTAGCTGATTTTTTAAGTATTTTAGCAGGATAATATGACATAACTTATAGAGATAGAAGGGAACTTGCTTAGTATATCTTAATAATAAAACGTATGGATACCATTACAATAAAAATAAAAAATCGAGAAAAGCTCGACCATTTTCTAGCCTTTATTAAGGATTTAGAATTTGTGGAAGTGTTGCAGGATAATATGGAAGGAAAACGCCTGAAAGACAATCGTGTTAAGGATGATTTTTTTTCTTTGGCGGGCCTGTGGGAAAATAGGGATATTAATGCTGATGAATTAAGAGCAAAAGCATGGCCCAAAAAGAATTAGTTCTATGTGATACCAATATTCTAATAGAATTTTCCAAAAATAATTTGGATATTATCCAAGTACTTAGGAAAATCGGATCTGCTAATATTTCGATAAGTGCTATTACGGCTGGAGAATTTATTTTGGAGCCTTAGATAGAAAAGAGCTGACAAAGATAAAAAAGGCGTTGGATGCGGTAAGTATTATCCATACAGACAATGAAATTTCAACTGTAGCACTACAGTTAATAGAAAAATATACGTTGAGTCATCATCTAGATGTTCCTGACGCTTTTATTGCTACTACAGCTATTGTAAAAGGTATATCCCTATATACCTTAAATCTCAAACATTTTAAATATATCGATGGTTTGAAGCTGTATACAGATTATTAATTTGCTTTTCTGTAAAAAAATATAGGTTTACTGGATAACAGGTTACTGCTCACAACGCGTAACTGACAACTCACAACTTTTTCTCCGTCCGTTTTTTCATCCAAAACCAGCTGCCAAAAGTCACCATTGCCGATAAGATGAGGAAGTACCATAACCACACATATTGAGTGGGTTCGGGCGCTAAAGGGTTACTGGAACCCAGTAAAATAATACCCGCCCAGGCGTTGGGGATTTGCTTGCTGCGGTCGGCCTTGCGGAGCCAGTTGACCTGCGCTTCTTGCAAAGCAAGATCCAATGGAACCTCTTTGCTGGCCGATTTTAAGATCTGATGGGAGAGGGAATAAGCATCCTGATCGGCCACATCCCAAAGGGTGCTGTAAATGCTGGGAACACCGGCGCCCATGAAACCTCGTGATAAACTGAAAACTCCTTCCCCTTGATAATCCTTTCCAATCCCCGTACGACAAGCAGAAAGCACCAGTAATTGCGTTTGCGCTTGTTCTTGGTGAATATCGTTCAGAGAGAGGCTACTATCGGCAAAGTAAATGAGGGGCTGGGTGTTCTCTTGATCGGCATAGGCGTGACTGATCAATTGTACCACTTTGGCTTGCGGCCACTGCCTTTCAAAGCTGGCTTTATCGGCTTTTTCGTTGGTAAAGAGCAGTGAGGATTGAAAGAGTTGCTGATTGTCTTTTAAAGCTTTTGTTGCACCCGACAAACGGGCTAAGCTGCTTTTATAGGGGTAGTCGACCGGCGCTACGCCAAGGAAATAGTTTTGCGCTTTATCAGCGGATGGATGGACCTGCTGATGGAGTAAAGCGCGCGCGGAATAAGTATAGCTGAAAGCATAGTGGTTTACCAGGTAATCTGCTTTTTGTGCGGAAGCACTGAGGGCTGCAAAAGGGATAATAGCACT
Organism: Olivibacter ginsenosidimutans; assembly: GCF_039542865.1. NCBI lineage: Bacteria > Pseudomonadati > Bacteroidota > Sphingobacteriia > Sphingobacteriales > Sphingobacteriaceae > Olivibacter > Olivibacter ginsenosidimutans. Next base: position 61,059 of record NZ_BAABIQ010000031.1, read on the forward strand.
GCTGGTGGAAACAATCACCCTGGATGTTAAATACGATTTGATGGGCGCTAAAAAGAGTTGATAAAAACGATTGGAAGTTTGCAGGTATCGTTCGTACTGTTGATTGAATTGATTAGTATGTGCAAAAAAGGACATTAGCTCCTGTTTGTTACTATAATAGCTGGCCGAGTCTATTTTTTTGAGTAGGCTTTTTTGAGGGGTGACCACTAACAGATAGATTCCCTGTTTCCCTTCATAATAGCTGAATAAACTTTGTTGGCTGTTGGCTAGATAATCTTGTACTTCGGTCAAACGCGGTACATGATTGTTATACTTGTATTCATAATAACGCGGATAGCGTTTTTCCAAATCTTGGACATATTCATCTAATTTGGCCTGTGCTTGGAGGAAATCACTGAGCTGCTCGTTTGGATCGCCCTTGTTTTGATAATAGCTTACCTGCATGCGAAGCGCCGCTTCTTTGTCGGCTTCTGCTTGGGGTAAAACGTTTTTTGCCGCATGGCTGTTGAGTTGATCAAGTAATAAAACAGCTCGACTTTTCTCCAAAAAATAAAAGGCTTTTTCTGTATCGTTTAATTGATAAGCCGTTTCGATGGCCTGTTCATAAAGACTGTTTAATTTTTCCCGCCAAAAGAGTTTGGTGGCCATGCCTTGATGTTGCCAGCGGATATAGTCGACCAAAGTATCCAATAATTGATAGGTGTTTAAGGCGTATTTAAGGTTGGTTTTATTGGTTTTGTCCAAAGCAAGTATTTCGGCTTTGTCAAGGAGAGGGCTAAAAGCGTAGTCTTTTTGGGATAGGTTTTTAAGCTGAGTGGCTTTTGGATTTTCAAAGACATTACTCGGTTTAAAATTCATGGGGAGTACTGTTAAAGCTTTTTGCAGATAGAATTTTGTACTGTCTCTAAATTTCTGCTTTTTATAGATGAATGCTTTATTGTTATAAAACCTTGATAAATGATAACCGCTATTGGAAAACTTAAACGCTAATGACTCATATTGATCGGATAAATGAAGTTGATTTTGTAATATCGATAAATAGTGTAGGTTAATATAAATTTTCCCAATATCTGCAGATGAATTGGTTTTTTTGAAGATTTTTAGCGCCCGATTAAACCAGAACTTCGCGGCGGAATAATCACCTGTTTCTGAGTAAACTTCAGCAAAAAATTCATAATAAGTGCCTTTATCTATTTCTGTTGAATAATTTTCAACTAAATTAGAGAGAGAATCCATTTTTATGACAATTTCGGCCGTTTTTCCTAATCTAAGCAAGTTGATACATTGTTCATATATGTTTTTTGTCAAATTGAAATTATCGTCATTTTGTTTGTCGATATTTGCTCCCAAGGTAGCATAGCTCAATCCTCGTTGAAAATCTTCGATCTCATAATAAATATGAGAAAGCGCTTGGCAAACCATAGAGGGAATCCTCCATTTATTATATTTCTTTATCCCCAATTGATATGCTTTATTATAGTTTCTAACCGCATTAGCTAACTCTCCTATCTCTGCCTGGTAATATGCTAAATAAAAGAGATATTTAGATAAATATGCTAATGGAGTGCCGTTTGGATATTTAATAGCAATATTAATTGCGTCTTTTAGTAATGATATAGCGTTCTTTATATTGTGATCTGAAAACTCAGCACCCGCATATAAAAATAATAAATTGGTATAGGTGCTATCGGTTGTTAATTTTTGCTGGATACATCGATTTTGTAAGTTTTTAAAACCCTCTAATTGTTCTTTGATAGGTAAAGAAACTAACTCATGAAAATGTTTCCAAACTTCGTCAGTTAAAGAATGTTGGCATTTGCTTCGATAAGGCAATAAAAGCAATATCACAATGAAAGCCAGCTTGTACATGTCCTCCTATTTTAGGATATCTGCTTTGAAAAGTGGCAAGTTTTTTAATCCGGTTTGTTGGATTATTACCGTATTTGGGAATATTAAAGAAGGAATAATGGGTGGGGGAGGCGGTGGGATGGGTTTATTTTTAAGATATCCACCAATGAATTTTTCTTCCCCCCAACTATGCACCCCTGGTCCGAAAATATGAAAAATATGCTTGTTTTTATCCAGCTGTTTTACTTCAACAGTGGCTCTTAAGGCCTTTTTACCTAAAAGATATTCCACCTGCGCTTTAACCTGTTTTGTGGTCATCGGTTTCGGATACTGAAAGATAATCTGGTCTTTTACAATAAATTCGCCATTCTTTCGCAACAAAGCATTGGCCGTTTTGGTAGTTGTTGTCTTCATAATATAGGATTTTTATCAGGTCATTGTTTTAATAATTTTAGGGCATCCGGTTTTCCTTCTAGGTTTTGGGCAATAACTTCCTGCAGCAATTTCCTTCCTCGTACTTCATCACCTTTCTGGTTGCGTAATAAATAGGTCAATCCTTCGTAATACTTGCCCGGATTGCTATAAAGTTGTGTTTGTGCCCGAAGCTGTTGGAAATAGTCCAACGCTTGATCGTATTCTTTTTTCTGTAAATGGGCTAATCCGATTACACGTAGCGCATCGGCATCTTGCGGATGCTGGGTAAGGTATATTGCAGCCAATGTAATAGCAGGATCATATTGCTGCTGATTATACGCTTGAATAGCCCTTTGCAAGCTCTGTCCTTCATCCCCTAAATGTACCGATAGTTCCTTTAAATGCGTAGCTACATACTGTTCGGTGCGATTACTCAAACTCGACTTGAAAGGATTATTGAAATAAAATAGAACCGCTATAACAAACAATACTGACGCGGCTATGCTCATCCAAGTGCTAGGCGACAGGCGCCTTGCTTGTTCGGCCTCCAACGTGCTCCATTGTCGGTGTTTTTCTTCCAACAACGTTTCATAAGCTGCTTCCTTTGCCGCTGTTTTACTTTGTAGGTAAAAAGCTAAATCGTCGGCTAAGGTCGGATCATTAACTAGATCCGCTTCAAACTGCCGTTTTTCTACATCTGTGAGCTCGGCATCTACATACTGTTCAATCCGCTCTTCCATCGCTTGTCGTGATTAAACCTTTTACTGTTTTATACGATTGCTTTAACTTTTCCAAGCAACGCAACCGTGATGTTTTGGCTACTGCAGGCGATTGATAACCCATCTCTACCGCAATTTCTTTATCTTGGTAACCTTCTCCCCAAGCTAAGATAATACGCTGGCAACGTTCATCCATCAATTGGATTCGCCTTTTCAGATTTGCTACATCGTATTTAGCACATAAGCGACGTATCGTATCCTGATGTTCATCAGGCAATAGCTCTAAATAATGTTCCAGACCATCTTGCAGGTCGGCTCCTCGTTTACCGGCATGAAGTGTCCGTAAGCAATCCAGGCACTTGTTTTGGTAAATGCGATAAACGTAGGTTTTTAAAGAACTCTTTTGCGCGAACGCACCCGTATTAATTTGCCGGATAACGGCTAATATGGTGTCCGAATAGGCTATTGATGCTTCATCCTCCTGTAAGCGGTGCTTCCAAATGGCCTCCTTAATCAAATAACGGAACTTCAAGTAAAGCTTATTTTCCCAAGCCTGTCGTTGTGGATAGGCTTGCTGAATGCCCTTAATGATAGCATCATCCGTGACCTGTTTGGGCAAATTAAACCACATGTTTTAGCGCTAAATACTTGGTTTAAAGATAGTCATAATTTTTCTTAAATAAACAAAAATGTTACACTTACTTATTCGGCCAAACAATCTATAACGATTCGCGTTTTGTAAAAAAAGAAGAGACCAAGTACGGCCAACTATTATTTTTTTCTACTAACTAAACTTTTTTCCTATGAAAAGCAAAAAAATGGGCTCAACAGACAATCCGAAATTGGTTGATTTAGCACGCAACACCAGTGCGCAGGAAAACCAATTCATGACAACCGATCAAGGTGTTAAAATTAACGATGATGCTAATTCTTTAAAAGCAGGTGAACGCGGATCTACCTTACTAGAAGATTTTATTCTTCGGGAAAAGATTACTCATTTTGATCACGAACGAATACCGGAAAGGATCGTCCACGCACGAGGAAGTGGAGCACATGGCTACTTTGAATTGTACGAAGACCTTAGTGCTTATACCAAAGCGGGCTTCCTGACAGATACAACGCGTCAAACGCCGGTATTTGTTCGTTTTTCTACCGTTGCCGGAAGTAAAGGGTCTGCCGATTTAGCGAGAGATATTCGTGGGTTTGCTGTTAAGTTTTATACCAACGAAGGGATATTTGATTTAGTTGGCAATAATACCCCCGTTTTCTTTATACAGGACGCTATGAAATTTCCAGATGTGATTCATTCCGTCAAACCAGAACCCGATTGGGAAATTCCGCAAGCTGCTTCTGCGCACGATACATTTTATGATTTTATTTCCCTTGCAACAGAGACGTTACACAATCATATGTGGGCCATGAGTGATCGTGCGATACCACGGAGTCTCCGTATGATGGAAGGGTTTGGTATTCATACTTTTCGCTTAATTAACGCCCAAGGTAAACCACACTTTGTCCGGTTTCATTGGAAACCTAAATTGGGTATCCATTCCGTAACCTGGGAAGAGGCCGTGAAAATCAACGGAGCCGATCCAGACTTTCATCGCCGAGATCTATGGGAGGCGATAGCAACAGGTAACTACCCCGAATGGGAATTGGGTCTACAGATCATCCCAGAGGAAGATGAGCATAAATTTGATTTTGACCTTTTGGATGCTACTAAATTAATCCCCGAAGAACTGGTTCCAGTAAAAATAGTAGGTAAAATGACGCTCAATAGAAATCCGGACAATTTCTTTGCGGAAACGGAACAGGTGGCATTTCACCCAGGACATATCGTTCCGGGCATTGATTTTACGAACGATCCATTGCTTCAAGGTCGATTATTTTCCTATACAGATACACAGTTGTCTCGATTAGGTAGCCCTAATTTTCATGAGATTCCTATTAATAGACCCATTAATCCAGTACACAACAATCAACGTGATGCCCATATGCGCATGACGATTGATAAAGGAAAAACAGCTTATTTTCCCAATAGCATCGGTGGTGGATGTCCACATTTGGCCAAGATGGCTGAAGGCGGCTTCCACACGTACGAGGAGCGAATCGATGCGAAAAAAGTACGCGATAGAAGTAAAAGTTTTAGTGATCATTTTTCGCAGCCGGCTTTATTTTACCGTAGCTTGAAGGATTGGGAAAGAAACCATTTGGTCAATGCCTATGCCTTTGAACTAGGTAAGTGTGTATACGATACGATCAAGCAAAGGATGCTATGGTTATTAAATCAGATAGATAAGGATCTGGCTAAAAGGGTTGCCACTAAATTAGGTTTAGCTATCCCGACAGCGATTGATAAACCCATTAATCAAAATATCGGTGCTGATGCAGATCCGAAGAAACATGAGCCGGGGAAAGTAAAAAAATACCTTGAAAAATCTGATGCGCTCAGTCAGGAGCATATCCATTCGGATACCATCGCAACGCGGCAGATTGCTATTTTAGCGGCAGACGGTTTTGATATGAAATCGTATAAGAAAATGAAGGATTACTTAGAAAAAAATAAAGCCGTCGTTACGCTAATTGCGCCACATGGAGGGAAATTAACGTGCAATCAACAGATGGAGCATACGGTTGATGCTGCATTGATGACCACAGAAAGTGTACTTTACGATGCACTCTACATCCCCGGTGGTAAAGAAAGTATAAACGCACTAAAAAGAGAAAGCAAAGTATTCAAGTTTATAAATGAATCAGTAAAATACTGCAAGGCCTTAGCTTTTGAAGGCGAGGCTGCGGAAATCATGGACATGTCTGCGGCAAAAGATTTTAAAAATGACGATGCCGTATTCATAAATGGCAAACCTGAAGATTTTGCTCGAGCAATTGCTAAGCACCGGAATTGGAAGAGAGAGCCTCATACCGTGCATATTCCAGCGTAAAAGAAAAAAATAAAATAAATAAAACCATATACGGCAACGGATGTTTATTAACAAGGTTTAGGTTGATTATATAACAAAGGCTGTAGCTTCCCATAAGCACAGCCTTTGTTGGTACAGACGAAAGAAACTGAAATAAGGAGTTGTTTGATCATGTTATATTGTAAATAGCGGATTCATGGTGAATGTTGTTCCAAGTATATTAAGCACGGCTAATAAAACAAAATAATTAAACTTTTTAATATCTATACCTAACAGATTGTGTAAATGTTAAGCTATATTTCTTTTACAACTATCGGTTAAACTACCCAAAAAGACATATACATGTCATGTCAACCGTAGTGGAGGAATCTATTCCATAAACGGATCCTCGGCTACGCTCGGGATAATGAATAAGGCGCAAAATTTCCTTTAATTTGTTCTGTTAAAGTATGTTAAAAACAGCATAGTGATTTCTTTAAATAGCATATTTGCCTCTCAAGCAAATTTATTGATCTGTGTACCATCGAAATAACATGAAACTAGTCGCTATCCGATTGCTGTCTTTTCTTTGTTTCTATCTGGTAACGGCAATTGCTATGGGACAGGTGACGCTATCCGGACGTGTGGTGGATCAGGAAACCGGAAAACCGTTAGCCTATGTCAATATTGGTATCCGAAATAGAAATGTAGGCACTGTTTCTACAAAAAATGGTCAATATCATTTAGCAATAGCTGCGGCGCATGATACCGATACATTAACATTTTCGTTGGTAGGTTATGCAGCCGTTACGGTACCTATAGCACGTTTGAATGATGCTGGATCTGAAATAATTAAGTTGCACAAAAAAACAGTTAGCTTACCTGTTGTTGCTATTTCGGCGAACAAACTGGTTGAACGGAAATTCGGCATTAAGCGGCGAAATTTACTTGTCCATTTCACTGATGGTATGTTCAACCAGGAAGATATTTTTGAGATAGGCCAATTAATAAACATCGGTAATCGAGCTACACGTATTCAATCGCTTAATCTTTACATCAATTCGGCTAGAGCAGATAGTGCTACTTTTCGAATAAATTTTTATCGTTATGATGGGAAAAAACCGGCTGAGCGCGTCCTTGAACGTAGTATTGTGCAACGGCGGGCGATTCAATCGGGATGGCTGCGTTTTGAATGGAGGGACCCCGTGATTATAAAAGGCAATTTTATTGCTGCTGTCGAATTTATCCCTGAAAATAAGAAGGCTGTTCCCAATATTTCCTATGAAGTAAAATTAGGCGGTTCATCCAAGAGCTTTTATCGGCGAAATAGCCAAGGACAATGGAATACTCCCCCGCACCATTACTGTTTGTATGTAACGGCATTGGTAGATCCGTCGGTTAAAGAAGAAGCGGATGACCTGGAGGCCATGCCTGCATTTCGTTTATATGCCGATGCCATACGCGATTCTTTCAGCATCTTTGTTCAATTGCCAAAAGAGTACGTTAAACATCCTGACCGCCATTATCCTGTCATTTACCAATTAGACGGCAACGCATACGCTGATCAGGTCAATCAAATCGCAAGGCAATGGAAGCGCTCGTCGAAAAAAGAAAATAAGCTTGAACCTATCGTGGTTAGTGTTGGTTATGATAATGCTTATCTCATGGATTCGTTACGTATTAGGGATTATACTTTTCCCAAAGCTCCGCTCAAAGACAGTTTGCCCTTGAGCGGTGGAGGAGATCGTTTCTATACCTTCGTTACCAGCACCCTAATCCCACATATTGATCGTGTTTATCGAACGGATCGAACAAATAGAACACTGATGGGACATTCGTTTGGGGGATATTTTGTGTTGTACGCTTTATTTCGAGCCTACCAGGATGATAAAACAGCGCCATTATTTAACCATTATGTCGCAGCGAGTCCATCGATTACCTATGCCGACAGTTATCTCGTGAAGCAGTTCGGAACGTTAGCCCATCAGGGAATTGAATCCATCAATAAACCATCAACGCTATTCCTAACGATGGGTGAGAAGGAGCTGGATAGCTACACGGATACGTGTTTCCATAACTTGTTAGATGCGCTGAAATCATTGAAAAAGCTTGCGGTGTCGTCAAAAATTTATGAGCAGATAGAGCATATGGGTACCGCTATACCATCTTTTGAAGATGGCCTTACGATAACAGGGGATATGAATAAGTAGGATTTTGTTAAATACCTGTCCTATTGAAAAGGTAGGGGAGTACAATTTAAACATTAATGATTATATTGCCTCATCTAAATTTATGGTGATAACTATCATGATTCATTCATTCCCCTGAAAACAAAACAAGAATGAAAAATCTGATAGCTTTATCGCAACTAAAAAGCAAATTTAAATAGATGAAAAAAATAGAATATTTGCTACGATCGGAAAATCCACTTTATCGACTAACCAGGGTGTTAATTTTATGCTTATTGCTGATGGTGTTCTATCATATAGGAAAAAAAGATGGTGTTGTACTAAGATACCACAGCGTAGAAGTGCAAAAACCTTAAAGATTTTACTGTTGTTTAATCGTTGAAAGGTTTTTACACCCAGTTGAGTTAAGGTTATTTAGCTATTCACATGAAGTTCTTCCCATCTGCTTATATGTCTCTTTGGAGCATGATTTTTTTTGTAGCCTGCTCCACAGGAAAAGCGCAAACACTAAATAATCATCAGATGGATAGTCTTGTCAATAAAACATTAAAGACCTTCCATGTGCCGGGTATTGCGTTGGCTATTATAAAAGATAATCACATTATACACGCCAAAGGTTATGGTGTACGGTCTATACGTACCGGGGAGCCTGTGAATGAGCATACGGCTTTTGCTATTGCATCGAACAGCAAAGCTTTTACCGCTGTAGCATTAGGGTTATTAGTGGATGAAAAAAAGTTGCGTTGGGACACCAAGGTAACTGATGTCTTACCTGAATTTAAAATGTATGATCCTTATGTTACCGCTGAATTTACCATTCGTGATCTGTTAACTCACCGAAGCGGTTTGGGCTTGGGCGCTGGCGATTTAATGGTATGGCCCGATTCGGCGGACTTCACGAAATCCGAAATTATACATAACCTACGGTATCTTAAACCGGTATCGAGCTTTCGCACCAAGTTTGATTATGACAACCTCTTGTATATTGTGGCAGGAGAAGTTATTGCACGGTTATCGGGCATGAGCTGGGAAGAATTTATTGAGCGTCGTATTCTGAAGCCCTTAAATATGACACATAGCGCAGCGTCTTTGAGTAGGATGGCTGATCAATCGAATGTGATTGATGCGCATGCATTGGTGGATGGTCATCTACAGGTTATTCCTAGGCAGCTAAGCGAAGCCACTAATGCAGCGGGTGGAATAAATAGTAGCGTATCGGATATGAGTAGGTGGTTGATGATGCTGCTCAATAATGGAAAATATGGGCAACATTTAGAAAAGCAATTGATTAGCGAACATACCCTACGCGAAATTTGGTCGCCGCAAACGATTTATCACGACGATTCTCCTTATCACACGCATTTTTCCAGTTATGGTTTAGGATTCTTTTTGCGGGATGAGTGCGGGTATTTTGTTGTTGAACATACCGGTGGTTTAGCAGGTATGGTTACTCAAGTAACCTTAATCCCAGAGCTTAAACTCGGCATTATCGTTTTCACCAATCAACAATCAGGTGCTGCTTTTACGGCAATAAGCAATCAACTAAAAGATGGTTATTATGGTATCATAGGAAAAGACCGCATTCAGGAAAATTTTGATCAAGAACAAGCATGGTTTGCCAAAGGAAAAAGCGCTACGGATAGTCTGTGGAAGGTTATTGAACATCAGCGCGAAAATACGACAATAGATTTGGCTTCTTATGTCGGCACGTATCGTGATGATTGGTTTGGCAAAGTCGATATTACGAGACATAGCCAACACTTATTTTTTACGGCTCAGCGATCTCCTAAGTTAAAGGGTACGCTTACACACTATAAGGGTAATACTTTTATTGTAAGATGGAATGATCGAAGCTTGGATGCAGACGCCTACCTTATTTTTTCACTTAACAAAGATGGTTTTGCTTCTAGTATAAAAATGCAGGCTATTTCTCCGCTTACCGATTTTAGTTTTGATTTCCAAGATCTCAATCTGAAGCGAATTAACGAATACTAATTAGCAAATCTTCCATGGTACTGGAAAAAGCATTTTTTTGACGCTTTTCAATTTAACGGTTTTTGTAACTAATCTGTATTAGTGTTTATGCTCTCGCCAGCTGATTAATATCACTTACTTCCAGAACGGACTTTTCAGTGCCAATAGTAACACATTTAATCATTGCTAATCCAACTTGATGTAAAGTACTGGTCATCTTGGGCGCAATTAATTTTAGGACAGGGAAAAGCCACCCCAAATACGTATACAAAGCTAGGGTATGTTGTTGCCCAGGCACTGGTTTCATGAAGGCCGGTCGAAAATTATAGACCTTTTTGAAAGGAAGACCGATTAGTGTGTTTTCTGTTCTCCCTTTTACCCGAGCCCACATGATGCGACCTTTTTCGCTACTATCGGTACCCGCACCACTAACATAAGTGAATACCATATGTGGATGCAGTTCGGCAAGTATTTTAGCAAAATGGACTGTTATGGTATAGGTAATATTGGTGTATTTTTCTTCAGACATTCCTACGCTGCTTATACCTGCGCAAAAGAAACAGGCATCATACCCAAGCAACGCAGGATCACCTGATTGTAGGTGCAAGAAATTCGGAACAAGGTATTCTTTTAATTTGGAATGCGTCAACTTCGTTGCTTTTCTGCTTACACTGAGCACTTCTGAAATTTCCGGATCAGCAAGGCAGGTTAATAAGACCCCTTCGCCAACCATTCCCGTGGTTCCCGTAATGATAACTTTGTACTGTTTCATTTCATAAATGTACTTATTTTTACGTATTTATTATTATTGCTCCGTTTGGTATCTTTAAATAGTATAACGATTGAAATAGTATAGCAATTGCTTATCTTTTGTTAGCCTAGTCTGCACACATCAATCTAATAGCGAAGAACTATTACAATTTTATACACGACACTACAAGACCAGTTGTTGAAATGGTTGAATAGTGAATAGCCTATACGGCAATACGTTCAATATTGTGTTCATTAAATTATAATAGTTTTTTTGGCAGTATTTGATGGTTTTTTGTCATTTAAGACATGAAGGTTAATGGGTAATTTTGGGAAGAAAAAAATATAATTATGATCAAAGTTGCTATTAACGGATTTGGCCGGATTGGACGTTTGGCATTCCGTGAATTGATGAACCATGATAAACTGGAAGTTGTTGCTATTAACGATTTAAGTGCTCCCTCCATGTTAGCCTATTTGCTAACCTACGATTCTATACAGAGAAGATTTGAGCATACGGTTGAACATACCGATCAAGCGTTGATTGTCAACGGCAAACCTATTAGGGTTTACGCCGAACGGGACCCACATCAATTACCCTGGGCAGATCAACAAATCGATTTGGTACTGGAATGTACGGGTATTTTTGAATCGAAGGAAAAAGCGTCTGCACATCTGAAAGCCGGTGCAAAAAAAGTCATTATTTCGGCTCCATCAGACAAAGATGTCAAGACTATTGTCTATCATGTTAATCACCAATTGCTTGATGCCACCGATCAGTTAATTAGCTGCGCTTCTTGTACAACCAATTGTTTGGCGCCAATGGCTAAGGTGCTCAATGATCAATTTGGTATTGTTACCGGACAAATGACTACGATCCATGCGTATACCAACTCGCAACCTTTGATGGATACCCCTGATCCAAAAGTAAACTTTCGTAAGTCGCGAGCGGCAGCCGACAGCATTGTTCCCTATACAACCGGAGCTGCAAAAGCAATTGGCTTGGTTATCCCGGAATTAGCGGGTAAACTTGATGGTTCTTCACAGCGTGTTCCGGTTCATGCGGGATCGGTGGTTGAATTGTTCACGGTGCTTGGGAAAATAGTAACGGTAGACGAAATTAATGCTACCATGCAAGCGGTAGCCAATGAATCTTACGGTTATACGGCCGATCCGATCGTTTCTGCTGATGTGATAGGCATGCACTACGGTTCATTATTTGATGCTACGCAAACTAAAGTGGTGCGTGCTGGTGATAAGCAGTTAGTCAAAACGGTTGCTTGGTATGATAACGAAATGTCTTTTGTCTCTCAAATGGTACGTACAGCGGCATATTTTGGAGCATTGTAATCGTATTCTTGCAGTCGGTATCCAGTTTATGTTTGCCGACTGTTCCTTATACCGCTGCCGTAGCAAAACTCCTTCGGTAATCGCTAGGCGTGGTTTTCAGGTGGCGTAAAAATAAACGGCGTAAACCATCGGCACTACCCACACCACATTCGTTTGAGATTTCATCGATGGTTAGTCTGGTTTCCTCCAATCGTCTACGTGCTGTTTCAAGACGAACTTTTTCTACATATTTTGCCGGGGTAATGCCGGTTTCCCTTAGAAACACCCGCGCAAAATTCCTCGGGCTCATAGACACCTTTTCCGCCAATAGCTCTACGGTCAATTCTTCATCTAGATGATGGATAATCCATTCTTGCACAGTTTGAATGGGCTCATAATCCACCTGTTGATGCATCAGGATATTGCTAAATTGTGATTGATTTCCAGGGCGTTTGAGGTAAAGTACGAGCAGTCGTGCAACCATAACGGCAATGTCCCTGCCAAAATCTTCTTCTACCAAGGCTAGTGATAAATCCATTCCCGTAGATATTCCCGCAGATGTATATATATTTCCGTCCTTTACATAAATTGGATCTTTTTCTACCTTTATTTGCGGATAAAGCGTTGCCATTTTAGCACAGACCTGCCAGTGGGTGGTTGCTCTTCGGCCATTGAGTAAGCCAGCTTCGGCTAAGATAAAAGCACCGGCACATATGGAGCCGATTCGGCGAATTTTACAGGCATGTTCTTTCAGCCACGTTAAAGCGGGTTGCAGTGTGTTACTTTCGGCGGTACCTTTACCAGCAAATAGCAGGGTGTCCACCTCGTAGTTAATGGAGTTAATGTCTCCTTCACACACAATAGGCAGTCCGGCAGAGGTGTGTACGATAGGGGATGAGTCGACCGACAATACATGTGTGGTGTAAGCTGGTTTCAAGGAAGCTATATGATCGTTAAGGTAGTCAGTTGTTTTTGTAAAGACTTCAAGGGGGCCTGCTACATCGAGAATGGAAGTCATGGGAGGGACGACAAGGACTATATGTTTGGTTTTGTCCATTACAGCGTTGTTTAAACCTTTAGTGACCCTCTGAAACCTCTAGCTGCATAGTAAGAGTCGGCACCATTGTGATACACGAAAATCTGACCATAGCGATAATCACAGAAGAGGGCACCCCCAAGTTTTCGGACGGGTGTAGGTGTTTTTATCCAGCTCGACGTTTTGGTATCAACCTTTCCAAGTTGTTGTAATGTTCGATATTCTTCTTCCGTTAAAAGCTCAATACCCATGGCGCTTGCCACATCCACGGCGTTATCCGCCGGCTTATGCATTTTTCTTGCTTCCCATGCCTCACGATCGTAACAAAGGCTGCGACGGCCTTTTGGACTTTCGGGAGCGCAATCATAAAAAAGGTATTCATTTGTCTTCTCGTCGTAACCAACGACGTCAGGTTCACCATCGGTTCTCTCCATTTCATAGAGCGACCATAGTTTCGCTGTATTTTTAGTTAATTTTTCCCGTACATCGTTCCATGAAAGGCCTTGGTGTCGAATGTTATTTTTCTCAAAACGGGTTTCTAAGGTACGTAAAAGTTCTTCACGTTGGGCTTGCGATAATTCTTTTTTGGGGTTATCTCGATTCATATTGCTAAGATTTGTTTTGTCATTTAAACGCTTGAGCTTTTATGATTATTACTGCTCTTCCCTAACACGAAGGAATACATAAATTTATCATGCTCAATATCTCGATTGCTTGTTGCCACTTTTCCACTTTACCAAGTAAAAATCAATCTTAGGATTCTTCATGCTGTTCGTTTTTATTGATCACAGAAACTAACTGTCTATCTATAGGTCTCGAATACCACGATATTACGGTTAAGATAAGCAATAGCAATGGTCCAAACAATATTGTGGGATTATCTCCACTGATTAAATGGGATACAATGGCTCCCGTCATGGTGAAAAAGAAACCAGCATATGCCCATTCTTTCAATAATGGAAATTTAGGAATAAGCACGGCCACTACACCCAATATTTTCCAAATTCCGATAATGGTTAATAGATAGGTCGGATAACCCAAATGCGTTATATTGGCCACTTCATCTTTATTTTGAATTAACTGTACGATTCCGGTAGACAGCATTCCTAAGCTAAGCCAGCATGTAGCTATCCAATAGATTACTTTCGTTACTTTTTTTGAGCTTGCGAACCTTGTTTCTTTTGTCGTCATTGTCTGCTTAATTTAAGATCTCTTGTAAACGATTATGGGCCATATTAATGCCTTGGGCAAAAGGTAGTTGTAATAGTTGATCTCTAAGGGTAACGGATTCGTAGATGGTATGGATGCCTATTTTGCTGGTTTGGCCAGTAAGTTTTTCAAATTTTAAAATTTCTAGCTGAACGCCAAAAGATGCATGCTCCATCTCAAAGGTCCGGATAATTTTTTCATTCGGGATAAATGTATGTATGGTTCCATTAGCTCGAAAAACGACGTTTCCCTGCTTGTCGCTCGTTTCAAACTGCCAGCTGCCATGTTTTCTGTTTTCTAGTTTAAGTACCTTCGTTCCCATCCATTGTTCTATAAGTTCAGGTTCTACATAGGCTTTGAAAAGTAATTCTAAGGGCAGGTCAAATTCCCGGGTTATGACTAGATCTTGCTTACCGTCTTCGGCATTTATTTTTGTTTTTAACTCCATGATATGCTATTTTTTTGATAGGTAATTTTTCATGACTGTTTCTAATTTATTAAATCGGTCATCCCACATTTTGCGGAATGGCTCAATAAAATCGGCTACCTCTTTCATTTTTTCTGCATTAATATGGTAGTGGATTTCTCTACCTTGTTGTTTTTGGTGAAGTAAGCTGCACTCGCTAAGTATTTGTAAGTGCTTAGAAACAGTTGGCCTTGCGGTGTCAAAATGGGAAGCTATAGTGCCTGCAGTCATCGATGGTGCTGTTGCTAATAAGAGTAGAATGGCTCTTCTAGTTGGGTCAGCTATAGCTTGGAAAACATCTCTTCTTAAATTCATTGCGTAGCTATTTGACTACAAATATATATGTAGTTATTTAGCTACACAAATTTTTGTGTAAATAAATTATCCAGTAATACTGATATAAATCATGTAACCTATTGCTACTGTTCGATTACGGGTTCCTGTTTATCCACTTTTATCTTCGTTGTTTTAAAGGGGTGGCGGACCGCAGCATGTGCCGCCTGTTTGGCAATTTCAGCAGCTTCTGCACTTACTTTCTCCGGACGATAACGTTCAGTTGGTGCTTCTTCCCTGAATAAGGATTCAAACCACGTACATGCAGCGATGAAACGACCAATTTGGAGGTTTAAGTGGTACCCGTCACGGGTTAGGTTATCGCCTAGAAAGGTGGTTCGGGCATTTTGGATAGCAGTACCTGAAGGTACAAGTACGTCAAAGTGGAATCTTTTTTTTGCTTGAGCAGAGGCCTTCATAATATTTTTATACATCTGTTGTTGATCCTTTCCATAATTAGCAAATCCCGGATGGGTAGAATTTGGGGCATAAGCCCAGGTCTGGTGCCAGATGTATTTAACACCTGGCGCATCTACACTATCTAAAAAGTGCTTAATGCCGGTAAGAGGTTCGGTATAGGTTTCGTATTGACCAGACAAAGGACTTGCTTGTTGGATGGAAATATAGTCCCAGGGTTCATTTTGCAAGGCAGTGAGGATACTGATATTGGCTGTTGTCGATTTGCTCCCATCCACGGCAATTTTCCGGTAGCTATAGGCGTTCTTATTGCCCTGAATATTTTCCCAATGGAGCGAGAGGGGCGCACCGCCGATATATAGATTTCCGATAAGAATCTTTTTTCCAGCAGCATCTGCTAACTCGTGCAAATACTGCTCTAGGGCATCCTCAGAAAAACTATTGCCAATGGCTAGCACCCGTAAGGTATCTCCAGCAGTCGATTGGCCATACACCATAGATAATGGTGCTATTAACAGGAATAGAATGAAAAATAATAGTGGTTTTTGTTTAGACATAATCATAGACAATATGTGGTTTAATAAAATATCTAGCCCCAAACTTAGATAAAATGCCTGTTATTAGGTAATCTTAAAAAATAATCTATATTTACAAGGAGTTAACAGCGTATGCTATGCACACGCAGCCGGCCTGTCCAGTATGCTACCTCCTTCGATAGAGCATGCCTTAACTATTTATCCTGCTCCGGGAAGTACATATATGGATGCCGAACATGTAGTCATCTTGATGCAGGAAAACCGCTCGTTCGACCACTATTTCGGATCCTTGCAGGAGTGCGCGGTTTCAACGATTCACGTGCCATTCGGTTAGTCAATGGGAATCTTTAATGGTTAAACCTGCTCCATACGTAAGCGTGTTAAGTAATTAAAAAACCTAAAAATGAATTGGATGTGTAAGATTTTTAAACGAATAGCTATGATAAGCATGGCTAACTTCTTGGTTTTTTTGCCGAGACCTACTTTCGGGCAAGAGCAGGCATTGAAGCCCAACGTCATTTATATCTATGCCGATGATCTAGGATATGGTGATATCAGTGCAAACAGTGCAACAAAGATCCATACACCCAATATCGATCGCTTGGCTACAAGTGGGGTTCGTTTCACTAATGCCCATGCCTCCTCTGCAACGTGTACGCCATCCCGTTTTGCGCTAATGACCGGAACATATCCTTGGCGGAAAGAAGGAACGGGAATATTGCCGGGAGATGCAGCCTTGATTGTACCAACAGACAAAATGACCTTGCCAAAAGTTTTCAAAAAGGCTGGTTATCGTACAGCTATTATAGGAAAATGGCATTTGGGTTTGGGTACACAGGTTAAGAAAGATTGGAATCATGCCATCACTCCTGGCCCCAACGAGGTGGGATTTGATTATTCTTTTATTTTTCCAGCAACTGCAGATCGCGTGCCGACTGTATTTTTGGAAAATCATGCGGTGGTGGCTCGTGATGATAACGATCCCATTGAAGTAGATTACCAACATCCCGTAGGAAATGATCCGACAGGAAAGGACCATCCAGAATTGCTAAAATTGAAAGCTTCTCCAGGGCATGGCCATAACCAGACTATTGTTAATGGTATTGGTCGCATCGGTTATATGAGTGGTGGTTATCAAGCAAGATGGGTGGATGAGGAGGTCTCGAGTACCTTTCTATCAGTTGCCGAGGACTATATCAAAGCGAATAAAGATCGACCTTTCTTTTTATACTTTTCGGTTACCGAACCGCATGTGCCCCGCATGCCTGCTACGCGGTTTAGAGGAAAGAGTGGCTTAGGACTCAGAGGTGATGCTATTTTACAATTGGATTGGACTGTTGGACAGCTACTGGATGAAATAGAACTTTTAGGCTTAAAAGATAATACGATGATTATTTTTAGCAGTGATAACGGACCGGTTTTGGATGATGGTTACCAAGACGGCGCGGTTACCCAAAGAAATGATCATCAACCGGCAGGTCCTTTAAGGGGCGGAAAATATAGCATTTTTGAAGGTGGAACCCGAGTTCCCTTTATGGTTAATGGGCCTGGCGTAGCACAGGGTAAAGTTTCGGATGCCTTGATTTGCCAGATGGATTTGTTGGCTTCTTTTGCGACAATGCTTGGACAACAGGTACCTACTGAAGCGAGCGATAGTAAGCCTTTATGGGAGGTGCTTTTGGGTAAATCGGTAAATGGTCGCAGCTATTTGATAGAACATGCAGGTTCGCTAGGGATTATTAAAGGTCATTGGAAATATATTGAGGCTAGTAATAAACCGGCGTATGCAAAATTGACGGATACAGAACTAGGCAATGCTAAAGAAGAACAGTTGTATGATTTATCGAAGGATTTAGGCGAGCAGCATAATGTTGCCAAGGAGCATCCGGAAGTGGTGAAAGATTTAGCAGCGATATTGGTAAAGGAAATCGCAGTTAAAAAAACGAGGGAATAGGCAATAAGCTGACATACGGCTGTCATTTCATGGTATAGCTTATGTAGCATCATAAAAAATACGGGTTATGCATGCATTTGTAGATGCTTTATTTGAGTCGGACTTTTATCGTATTTATCGTTTATTATTTCTACATTAGGAAATAAAATGTAGCAGTAATTGCTATAGAACTAACCCATTCAATATAGACAGTATGATAAAAAAAGTAGTTTTACTCATTTGTATCGTAGTTACCATGGGCGCCTGTAGCCCTAAAGCAGAAGTTGGAGAAGAAGCAGATGTTATTATCTATGGAGGTACAGCAGCTGCAGTCATTGCAGCGGTTCAAGTAAAAAAATCAGGAAAATCAGTGATCGTAGTTTCTCCGGATAAACATTTGGGTGGACTTTCTTCAGGTGGCTTAGGTTTTACAGATACCGGAAATAAGGGCGTTATTGGTGGTTTGGCACGCGATTTTTACCATCGTATTTACATGAAGTACCAAGACAGTACTGCTTGGCAATGGCAAAAGCAGGCTGAATATGGTAATAAGGGACAGGGAACACCTGCCATGGATGGAGACGCACGAACCATGTGGATCTTTGAGCCACACGTGGCTGAAGAGGTGTTTGAAGATTATGTGAAGGCTTTTGACCTCGATATCCGCAGGGACACTTGGCTTAATCGTGAAGATGGAGTGGAAAAAGAAGATGGACGGATTGTATCAATCAAAACAGCAGATGGAAAAGTTTTTCGTGGTAAAATGTTTATTGATGCAACTTATGAAGGTGATTTAATGGCAGCAGCAGGAATTAGTTATATCGTTGGTCGCGAAGCCAATAGTCAATATGATGAAAAGTGGAATGGCATACAAACGGGTGTGTTACATCACGACCATTATTTTAAGTCGAATATTAGTCCCTATAAAATTCCCGGCGATAGCACCAGCGGATTGCTTTATGGCGTATCGGGTGACGATCCGGGAAAATATGGTGAGGCCGACAAGCGTGTTCAGGCCTATTGTTTCCGCATGTGCTTGAGTAATCATCCGGAAAACCGCGTACCTTTCCCAAAGCCAGAAAACTATAATCCGGATAATTATGAATTGTTGGCACGTGTTTTTGCCTCTGGCTGGCATGAAACATTCCGTAAATTTGACCCCATTCCCAACAGGAAAACGGATACCAATAACCATGGCCCATTTAGTACGGATTTTATTGGAATGAATTATGACTATCCAGACGGTAGTTATGAGGAGCGTAAGGAAATTATCAAGGCTCATGAAGATTACCAAAAAGGTTTACTATACTTCTTGGCGAATGACCCACGGGTGCCGGAAGCGGTTCGTAAAGAAATGGCGCAATGGGGCTTAGCGAAAGATGAATTTACGGACAATGGCAATTGGCCACACCAGATTTATGTGCGTGAAGCCCGCCGCATGATTGGCGATTATGTCATGACGGAGCATGATGTTTTCGGTGAACGCGAGATTAAAAATCCGGTGGGTATGGGTTCATATGCCTTAGATTCACATAATACCCAACGCTATGTGAAACCTGATGGATTTGTTCAGAATGAAGGCGATATAGGTGTGTCGCCAAAAAAGGGTCCTTATCAGATTGCTTATGGTGCCCTTGTGCCAAAGAAAGAAGCGTGTGAAAATGTATTGGTGCCGGTCTGCATTTCGAGCTCGCACACGGCTTTTGGTAGTATCCGCATGGAACCTGTGTTCATGATATTGGGGCAAAGTGCAGCTTTGGCTGCGGTTCGTGCGATCGATCAAGGCTTAAGTGTACAGGATGTTCCGTATACTGATCTGAAAAAAGATTTGTTGAAAGAACAGCAGGTATTGGAAAATCCAGCACAAAAGACTTCGATATAAAGAAAATCCGCGACAAGATGTGTAGGTATCACACCCCTTGTCGCGGAATTTTGATTTGGTTTTTGTATACTATAGTTTAAAGAATATTTTATGCTGATATAACCAATAGCAGAGATACCATTCGGCTATCCAAGTAGATAGGGCACTTAGGATGGCAGCAATGTCGGCAGAGATACCTATTCCGCGTATCGTACCTCCAATGAAGATATCGATAAAACCATTGAACCATTGCATACCAACTGTTTCAAAGAATAGGTAAATAAAGATGGCATTCATACCGGCTACGGTGCCAATCCATGCATAACGATGGTATCCTTTAACATCGCTTAACCAATAGATCCCGGCTAAGATAAACAAAACCCAACCACCGGAAACCAAGACAAAGGAACTGGTACTGATCCGTTTGATAATGGGCGTTATATCGCTGATATCTAAAGCATAACCCAAGACTAAAGCAACAAGTCCGGCAATAAGTAAGTGATTGATCTTGTACTTAGTGGTTTGAGCTGCCATGAGGAGCTTGCCTGCTAATACTCCCCAAATCGTATGCGCAGCGGTAGGCAAAAAATTGATGGCTACCCATCCATCGCTATTGATTTTACCCATTAATACTTGATCCATCCAATTACCAAAATTGTGACCATCTACAAAGGGCTGATCATATCCAGGTAGGGCACAGCTGCGGTATAAAAGCTCGGTTAGTCCGAGTAAGCATAGGCTGATAAGCAGCTGCCCTTTTGTGGGCAGCTGAATGATCAGATAAGCAATAAGCGTGGTGACTGCTAGTTGGCTGAGTACGTTCCATAATTCCCAAACTAATTTCCCTGCGTAGACACAATGCAGTCCGACGCCACACAGCAATAAACGGAAGCAGCGTATCAAAATTTTCCTGAAATTTTGTTGCCAGCTGATGCCGCGCTGAAGCTGTTTTTGATAAGATAGATACAGTGCAGCACCGGCCATGAACATGAAGGCTGGTTGCACAAGATCCCAAAAGTGTAAGCCATGCCAGGGATGATGAAAAAACTGGATAACGAGTTTATTCTGTGGAAAGGAGTGATGTATGGTATCGTAAACCCGACAGCTTTCGGCAGCCAGCAACAACATAATGATACCCCGCATGAGATCTAAGGATTGTACTCTTTTGCTGATGGATTCCATAATATATTTTTTTGGGGTTAGTCTTCCATATTTAGGTAATAAGCGGGATCACCTTCGGCCGGAGCAAAACCGATAGAAGCTGACCAATCATTTTTCACCGCATTAAAACCGATGCGCATGCCCGTACCGGTGAGTCCTTTTAATTTGGTACGGTCAATTCGCATTTCGAAACGAACTTCATTGCTGGTGGAACTGACTGTACCCAATTGGTAAGCCTCGGCAATGCTTTGCTGATCAAAAGCGAAATCGCTTTGTGCACCATTATGGTAAAAGATATCTAATTGACCTTCCAGCAATACACCTTCTAATAAAATGTCGAAACCTCCATTGGTGAATGTGCCAGTTAATAAACCGGTACCTGCATCGTTATCGCTGTCGATATAAATATCAAATATATCGGCATTGGCCTTATTCGTTTGCAATTCGCCATAAATATAAATATAGTTGCCATCGTAGTCCAATTTAATATCGTTGATAATGCCCCCTGCAGCACCCGGCTGAATACGGTTCGTGCTAATGGTATCCCAATCGGCCAAGCTCTTATCGTCTAACCTAATAGGAGAGGCTTTTGATATGCGGATAACCGTAGATCCTTCTACGATCTCTCCATTGGCTGCGGTAACATAGAGGGTGGCGACAAACTTCCCCTTACTGGGATAAGTATGTGTGGGATTTTCTTCCGTAGAGCTTTCGCCGTCGCCGAAATCCCACCGATAGGCTGTTCCTCCCTCGGTTTGATTCGTGAAGTTAACGTCGTGACCCGATACTTGTACTTGATACACAACATCCAATGCCGGTAAACGGAAATCTTCCTTGCAAGACAAGATGCTGCTAAAAATAGCGGCAAGGAATAGCGTCATATGTTTATACGTTTTCATCATGTTGCTGTTTTAAATTTATGGGTTTTGGATAACGGCTGGATTGCTGAGCACTTCGTCTACCGGAATATAATAAATGATACGATTGCTATCCCAAGCAATATCCCGGTTGCTATAGCCTGTAGGGACTTTAGTAGGCTGTATATCAGTCTCTTTTAGTCCGCGCAGGTGATAACCCCAATAGGCACGGACGACATTCCGCTTGTTTCTAACAAGGTCGTATAGACGGTGCCCCTCAAAGGCAAGTTCTATTCGCCGTTCTTTGAGCACAACATCTAAAGCGGTATTCCCTGATGGAAGTGCTCCTTTGTAAAGGGAAGCACTAAGCCCACGATTTTTCCTGATTTCATCTACCATATCGAGGGCCACAGCAGTTTGGCCAAGCTTGGCCGCTGCTTCGGCTTTGTTGAGGTACATTTCCGCTAGCCGGAATAAAATAGGGGAGCTGAGGTTCGGATCGCCATCCTGAAACGAGAATTTACGGATGTAGTAGCAATCGATACCGTTTAATTTTCGGACATTGCCTCCTTCGTCTTTGGCGGCTTCGATGTATGACCAACGAACGTCTTCGGGGTGCTCTTCCATGACTTTACGTAAGGAGGCGCTTGCAAATTCTTCGCCCCAGCCAGAGTTGCCGTCTGAATAGATCATCGAAGCAATGGATCCAAATTTTCCATAATTATCCAGCTGACTGAAGCCGATACAGAAAATGGTTTCCTTGCTGTTCTGTGCGTTAGCAAATAGGTTTGGAAAACTTGCTGTGGTTTCCAGTTCGAAGCGACCGGACTGGATAACCTTATCGGCATTTTCGATGCTCTTCTCATGTTGTTCGGTATAAAGGTATACGCGAGAGAGTAAAGCCCAAGCGGCTTCTTTGGAAGCATAGGTTATGCCTCGTGGTGTATTCATCAGACTAGCCGCTTGTTCAGCATCTTGAATAATAGCATCATACACTTCAGCAACGGTAGATCGGCCCTTTTCTGAGGGGTCATCAACATGGGTGCGTAACACAATTCCAGGTGCTTGAGGGTCAATACTATAAGGTTTTGCAAATAAACGCACGAGATTAAAATGGCAAAGCGCTCGCAAAAAATAACACTCCCCTAATAATTGTTGGGTTTGCGTATCTAACTCAGCATGTTGATCAATAGCTGCGATAATGGTGTTGGCGCTGTTGATCATTTTGTATGACACATACCAATAATACCGGGTATTGCTTTGAGTCGGACTGTGATCGTGCGTAAAACTGTTAAATAAGGGATCTTCCGTAACTTGCCCGCAAGTAATGTCATCGCTGGCAAAATCAGTGAGCTGATAGTATTGCCGAAGGTACATGTTATTATCATCTTGTGTGCCGTTAAATTCAATATGATCTTTAAAAAGCGAATAGATGCCATTTAATGCATTTTGTAAGCCTTGCTCACTGCCAACTAAAGAGCCGGTAGTAATGGCGTCGCTTGGTTCTACCGTCATGCTGCAACGGCTAGTCATTAACATTAGCAGCGGTAAGACAAAATATCGTGTTGTTTTCATCTATTTATTTTTTTCAATTGTTGATGAGCGCTCGATGAAAATAATATTGACGCACAGGGGCAATATTATTTTCATCTCGGTTTCATATGTAAATAATTATTCATTCGTGTTTGCATCCAATTGTATTCATGAATGCTTCGCATTTTGTCTTTTAATGGCCATATGGAATGTCCAGATTATTTTCATTGGTGTTTGTGTTTGGCAATCATGGACATTTCATATAAACATTTCTTAAAAACTACAGTTGATACGGAACAGAAATTGCCGATTGTTCGGATATTTAAAATCAGAAACTCCTGGTGTTACATTGGCCGATGGGGTAATGGTCGTTTGCGGATCCTGCCCTAAAAAAGAAGTAAATGTGTACACATTATCGGCAGTCAGCGATAAGCTGATTGCCGCCATGTTGATTTGATTAACCCAATTTTTCGGCAAATCGTAGGAAAGGGCAACATTGCGGATGGTGAAATAAGCACCGCTAAACAAATACCGGCTTGATGTTTCGTTGGAATTAGCCGAATTTTGTGGACTAGGGTTGGTTGCTACATCACCAGGGCCTGTCCAAATGTGATAATCATCGGGCATATTGATCTGGTTATAATAGGGCTCATGGCCATCATTCATAACGAAGCGTAAATTATTGCTGTATATTTTGTTGCCCCATGAAAAAGCGGTATTGATGCGCAGACCGATATTTCCATAGTGAAAGGTATTATTGAAACCACCTTGCCAACTGGGCAAAGCCGAGCCCATTTCTTGAAGAGTGGCCTCAGCGTAATTGGCCGTTGCTTCACGAGAAGTGATGTTTCCCGCCTCATCGGTCAAAACTTTCTCCCATTGCGGAGCGCCGGTTTCCGTGTTTACACCTAACCATTTAGGCATATAGAATTCATATAGGTTACCATCATTACGATAAATTTGGGAGATACTCCAACTGCCCGTTTTGATAATTTGACTGGGCAGTTCTTTGAGTCGGTTTTGATTGACGTTTAGACTAAGGTCTGTAGCCCAAGAGAAATTTTCGTGTTCAATATTGGTTGCGCTAACACCCAATTCAATCCCTTTATTAACGACCTGTCCGGCGTTTTCCCAACGGGTTTCAAAACCGATGGATAAGGGTTGGGAGACCTGTAATAGCAAATCTTTCGTCACGTTATGGTAGGCATCAACAGTAACATTTAAGCGTTTGAACAATCCAACGTCTAAACCAGCATTGAATTGATGTTTGCTTTCCCAAGTGAGCAATGGATTAGCTAATTGATAAGGTATAGCAGCAGTTAAGGCATTGTATTGTCCCGTAAGGGAATAAAGCCCTAAGAAACGTGAGGCACCGATGTCTTGTGTGCCCGTAACGCCATAACTTAGCCTAACTTTGAATAAGTCTATGGCTGATATATCACGCATAAAATCTTCACGGTTCATTTGCCAAGCAGCTGATAGCGCAGGAAAGGATGCCCATTGGTTGCCTGGAGGAAAAGCCGAAGAACCGTCTAAGCGGTACGATGCAGAAAGATAATATTTCCCTAAATAGTCATAGTTAACTTGAGTGATTAGGGATTGAATGATCGACTTATCAAAATTGCCATTGACAAATTGATTGTTAGCTACCACATTAAGCACGCGCAATCTTTCCGGAAGACCTTTACCTCCGCCACCAGATACCTCGGTTCTTCCGTTTTCAATGGCTACGCCGGCCAATCCACTCAAGTGATGTTTGTTTAGATTGAGGTCGACATGAAAAAGATTATTGCTAATAACGCCATAGTTCAAAGTATTTAGTTCTTCTAGGTATCCGGTGCCATGGTAGGTGCCCGCTACATCGGGAGAATAGTAGTTGGTGGCCTTATCATATGATCCGGATACGCGACTGCTGCTGACAAACTTTAACCAGGAGGTAAACTGGTAGTTGAATACAAAATCGTAATGGATACCAATGCCTTTATAGGGATGATCTGAATGCTGGATGGTATGCACTGGATTCACCTTATCACGTGACCACCATTTGAAAGGCGAACTGCCGTCGACATATAAAGGGCTTCCATCTGCATTGTAAGGATTATCCCAGGGTAGGTTTAAGAAAGCGTAATACATATCCATATAGTCGTATCCTTTTCCAATTGAACCACTGATATTGATGTTATTGCTTACACTAATTTTCTTTGAAAAGGTATAGGTAGAATTGGCCCGCAGGTTTATCCGTTGGAAATCCGTATTTAGAAAAGTTCCTTTTTCCTTATAATAGGAAAGTGCTGCATAATAGTTGTTTTTTTCGGTCTGCCCTTTTGCCGAAACATAAAAGTTAAAAATAGGTGCTGGCGCAAACGATTCACCTACCCAATCATAGTTTTGTTGACGTAAAGATAGTGGGCGTTCGCTATAGAATTTGATGAGATCAATTTTGTACGAGTTATTAGACAAGCCAGGAATATAGTCTCTATAGAATTCTTTTTGGTATTCATAAAGTGCTTCTGCAGGCATCATATCCATCTTGCCGAAGTCGGCCGTGCGTACACCGCCGCTAGCGCTAGCTTCAAGCTGCGTACCAGTGTTAGTGCCTTTTTTGGTCGTTATGATCAGCACGCCAGCATTGGCTTGCGAACCATATAATGCCGTTGCAGCAGCATCTTTCAATACCGTAATATTAGCTACATCGTTAGGATCGTAAGCTCCACCAATAATACCATCAACGACTACCAAAGGTTCCTGAGACGCATTGACCGAAGACACACCCCTTAGTCGAATTTCTGGGGCAGATCCCGGAGCTCCCGAACTGTTGACAACTTGTAAGCCAGCAACCTTTCCCTGTAACATGGATCCTACGTTGTTAGCCGTAACGTCTAGTAATTTGTCTGTATTAATGACACTTACCGCACTGGTGAGATCACCTTGTTTAGCCGTACTGTAACCTACGTTGATGACGACTTCGCTTAAGAGCGAGGCATCTTCATGTAAGACAACGGTGAGGAACGTTTGATCTGTTAAAACCTGCTCGATGGATCGATAGCCAACCATGCTAAAGACCAGCGTAGTGCCTGATGGTACATGGGGTAAACTAAATTGCCCTTGATCATTCGTCGTAACCACCTGCGTTGTTCCTTTGAGGCGGATGGTTACCCCTTGGAGTGGGCGCTGCAGACTGTCGGTTACCAACCCCTTAATAGCAGATTGAGCTAGGGAATGATCCGTAATTTTCGGCACACGGGGCGATTTATCACTGAGTACAACCGTACGCTGCATAATCGTGAAGTCTAAGGGTTGATGCTCGAATAGTTGCTTTAATGTCTCTTCTACAGGCTGCTGGGATATGCTTAAGGTTACGGGTTTACTCTTGTGCAGTAGACGATCGTTGTATAGGAAATTATATCCCGACTGCTTGCGGATTGCCTGAATGACCGCGTGTAGCTTTTCTTGCTTCACATGGAGGGTAATGGTTTGGGAGAAACTCGATGCGCTGAGTTGCAGAAAAGCAAAAAGCACTAAAAATCCAGTGAGCTTCATACGTAAAATGTCTTTTTTTTCGAAATGTCTTTCCATAAGCCTTTTAAGGGTAATGGAACAATGAATACCAAACCATTTGAGGAAGCAAAAGATTTGGCGAAGTAAAGCTGATTGCATACTTTTACATGTTTGGTTAATTTTTCTAATACCGTGAATTAGGAATTTTATTAAACATCAGCCGTTTCCGGGGTGCAATCCGAAACGGCTTCTTATTTTTCTTAGAGACTGTTTAAATTTGTATGGTTAAATTTTAAACAAACTCTTAGGCTGGGTTTTAACTACTATTTATCATAATCAATATCTTTAGGGTTCATGAATTTATTCAGGATTGGTTAAAAAATGGACTTGAATATGGTTATCCGATAAGGTGAAGGAAACACCCCCGCCTTTTTCAAGCATAGCCAGCGCATCGCCCAGAGGTATACTCCTGGAAATATAACCTGTAAACGTTTCATGGTGTTCAGTTCCCGAATAACTTATCCTGACATTATACCAACGAGACAGCTGTTCCATAACTTCATGAATATCGGTGTTATCAAAAGCGAAACTACCCGATTTCCAAGCCAGCTCTTGATCGATATCGACGGTCTTGAGTTGCATTTGCCCATGTGCTGAAATGACTTGCTGTCTAGGTTTAACGAGTATATGCTCTTTGGCTGCTTGCCAACCGGTGCGGATTTTGCCACTTATTAACGTTGTTTTGACAAAGGTTTCTTCCGTATAAGCATGCACATTAAGTGTTGTTCCCAAAACCTCTACTAAAAAAGGAGCGCTGTCGTCTTGGTGGATGGCTATTTGAAACGGATGTGCAGCGGATTTATTCACTTCAAAATAAGCCTCGCCACGAAGTTCTACCATCCGATTAGTACTAAACTGTGTAGGAAAACGCAAACTTGAGTGGGTGTTAAGCCAAACTTTTGTGCCGTCCGAAAGTTGAACGGCGAAAGTAGCGCCTTTGGGTGTGGTAATGGTATGATAGGCGCTACCTTCGTTTTTGGTAAGGCCTTGGTGTGCGTCATAAACGAGGATACTACTATCTGCCTTACTAATGCTTAAGCCAGATTCTTGTGTGATCCGTTCGGGCTTATGCGCATCTAGTAAAATGCGCTTCCCATTGTCCAAGGTAAGGTAAGCTTGTTTTTGACCAGCAACTTTGGTTAAAATAGTTGTGGCATAGGTGGAGTCAGTCTTTATTTTATTAGGAAAGAACCACCAACTGCCAACACCAAGCAGGGCTATGATACTCGCTGCGGCATAATACCTCCAGTAGGTGCGTTTTTTCTGCTTTTTGTTGATATATTCATGTAAATAGGTATGGATAGCTGCTATAGCTTCTTCTTTTGCCATTTCATGGAAGGTGCCTGCCGGCTGCTCACGATAGTTGAGGTACCAGCTCTCCAGAAGGGCAAGTTCATCGGGAGTGCAACGCCCTTCTTCGTATTTTTTAAGTAGCACTGATGCGTCCATACTGCTAATGACTTAGTTTTAAAAATGGTTTATAGGGAAGACAGGAGAAAAGGAGTTAGGGCCTATAAAAATTTTAAATTTTTGAAAATTTTTTGAAAAATAGGATGGAGGTAACCTAACCGTTATTTAACAGGTGGTTGATTGCCGCTATTTGTAATCGTTATCATCTATGCATTGCGCGCACTATCTCAACGTTCGTTTAACATATCGCCTAGTAAACAAAAACCTTCTATTTAAATACGTCCATTCTGAGTTGTAGATTAAATTACTTCAGTAAATAGAGAAGAAAGAAAAATAAGCCAAATTTGGATCGAAGTTGTTTTAAAGCGGTATTCACTTGATTTTTAACTGTTTTCTCTGAAATGTGTAATTTTATAGCGATTTCTTTATGGCTTAGTTGTTGATTCCTGCTTAATCGGAAAATTTCTTGTGTTTTTTTGGGGAGCGACTGAAGTTCGTTTTCGATCAATTCATAGAGTTGTTTCTCCCGGGTTTTGTAATCCGTTGGTAGGGGATGTTGATCCAGAAATTCCTGAAGGGAGGCTAGGTGGAGGGTTTTTACCTTTCTATGGGCATAAATGTTTAAAATTTTATTGCGCAACGCCCGGTAAAGATAAGCAGGTAGATGATGTTCAATATGGATTTGATGTCGTTTATCCCAAAGGTTTACGAAGAGTTCTTGTACTACATCTTTTGCTTCTTCTACATCATTTAATTTGCTTAAAGCATGTTTGTAGAGCATATCACTATAACGTTCATAAAGAGCAGTATAGGCAACAGAATTATTTGCTACCACCAGTCGAAGTAGCTGCTGATCAGTATAGTCGCTATAGTGGTACATATCGCTGGGTTAGGTTATACAATGCATACGCCAAAATAATGCTTTTGAAAGACTTTCTAAAAAAAACAGCGCAAAATTTTTCATGTTTAGCATTTCATGTGATTTTTTTTCTTGATAAAAAGATAGATTCTCGCGGATAAATGAAAGATGCAACCGATTGCTTTGTTTTTTATAGTCCATGCTTTAAAATGGACTTAAATTTATGCATTTGATTATCCTAAAAGCAAAAATAACAACGGGTTAGCGTATAATAAATTTAATACTGCTTATGGACATGAGATGAATGAACGATTTTTTGATCGAATAAATTCAAATAACCCTCTTTTCTTTGGGAAAGTCTAAACAATAAACTTATCTGCACTGGTTTTGCCGTATAAAGTAATCGCTCATAGCTGCTTTACATCAGTATAGATAGTTGTGTGATATTAAGATAAAAGTTTAAAAGTAATCATTGTTGTCCGGTTAAATTCCCAATGTTCTTACAAAACATGCTTGGTTTCACTTGATCGCTGTTTTTCTGTTTAATGTCGATAGCATGGTCATGTCTGAAA
>NZ_BAABIQ010000032.1:0-102565 GCF_039542865.1 Olivibacter ginsenosidimutans
AAGCGTATGAAAAAACAATTGAGCAGAATATCAGCGGACAAATTCTGAAAGTGTATTGAAAGGCTACAGCTAACATCGCATTGGCAAAATGGCGGGTGAAGTGCATATCCACAAACTCGAAAAACAAGTATCGGTAAGGCTATCCTATTTGCTGAAGATTGAAGCCATTCAGGGAAGAAAAATTTCCAGACGTTACGAATATTCTTTGGATGAATAACGTCAATTTAATATTCTCTATGCTTTAATATGGCAAGTTGGATTGTGCAATTGCTATATCTTACCATTCTGTATATCCTGGTAAAATTCAACTAGATGCCAATAGTCTGGGCACTTGTTATAGTTATTGCTCTGTCTTATGCATATTAATGAATTAGCTATAAATTTTTTTGTATCGGTTATCTTAGCCCATTCCTTCCATTGTACTTCTTTAGGAGGTGGATTTTGCTCAAAATATTCCTGCAACTCTTCCGGTGTCATGTCGCGAAGTTAAATATATTGGTTTTATTGTGGGTTAACTAATCTATTTTTTTAACCAAATTTTATACAATGAAAATTTCAACAAAGAACCACGAATCCATCCATTTACTTGCACCGATGACAGACTTGATCAATGCCATTCTCTATCACGATTTTGAAATGGACGAACCCCCTTTTACAATGGCGGACATTCATAATCTTTATTTCTATCAGGATGCACAGGGCAAACGGTACACTCCGGAATTCGCAAACCTACGGTTGCGGCAACTCGAAACTGATCTGGCTAAAGTAAACCTATTGTTAAATGGTGAACCGGATAATATCGATCTCCTGTACCGAGAGTTCTGTCTGGAAGTTGAAATACAGGAACAGCATTCATTCGAGTATGAGCGGAAACAGATCAGTGAATGGTGGCTCGTTAACAACGATTTTGGGAAATACCTTCTTTTGCTCCAGCAGCCTATATTGATATATGAAGGAAATTATTTTTGGGGAATTTCAATGGAATAACCTAAAAATAAGAACCCCTCCGAGGATACGTTTGGGAAGTAATAGAGGGCTTCGGATAAAGCTAATACAAAATTAGGAAAAATAATATACTGTATTGCCAAAAAACAAAGCCATCTCATATGGGATGGCTTTTGTCATTATTTATTATTATGAAAAAGTATTATAGTTTCTCGATTTCTTTGATAGGGAGTTTTGTAAATTTGGAAATCTGGGCGATAGGCAGCCCGTCCTTTTTCATTTCACGGGCAATATCAACGGCTTTCTTATGTTCACCCTTGCGATAAAGAAAATCTTTCTCTTCCTTAAAAAATTTGCTTATTGTTTCCATAGCTTTTTCAAATTGTGCTTCCAGACTGCTACGCAATTGTACAAAGATACGTAATTGCTTGAAATATCTGCTCTCCGCGAAGTCACCTGTTGTATGCGATTTCACGCCTTCAATAATCTCCCTGATAACAAGGTAACTGTCATTTCCCTCAAAGTTACCTAAAATTCCCAACATTTTTACTTCGGGATTGTCAGATTTTAAAAACAGGGAATAGTTTGTGTTATGGACAGAAACAAGGTTGTAATTGAACTTCAGGTTGTCCGTGTCCATTCCTGTGTGCATATGCGGATCAGCATCACCCAAAAAAACAACATACTGCCTTATCGGAAGACGATACCTGCGCATCAGCATGGCGTAATATTCCAGCATGCGAAAAATCATATCGCTTTCGTCCTTTACCTGAAATTCCACATGCAATACAAACGTATTGCCCGTCGTATCGGTAACTTTTTTCAATGCGTCCGGTTTTCTTTCCTTTGTATGCTGCACATCATCCGGTAACTCTTCGCTTTCAATGATATCCAATCCCAGAATTTCTCTAATAATGACAGGCAGGGTAACTTCGAGATTCTCCCGAAGTATCTTGTCATATTGGTTGGCCTGCCTACGGCTTTGGTTTTCTTTCTTATCAGGCATATACAAAGATAACATTCCCTTATAAAAATAACCTATCTTTGTGCCAGATCCCAAAGCGGTGTTGGGGCTTTTTATTTTATGAATTTTTATCCTATTACGGGATTATCCTTTATCGGTAGCTTGGCGAACCTCGTGACCTCTATGCTCGGAAAACCAAAATCCGTTACCACTTTCCCTTCGATAAGATAACATCCCTTTCCCCTGAAGGGATATATCGGTGTACTGTTCGGAAAATGCGTGGTATCAAAGAAATTTCCGTCAATATCCAAAAAAGTACCGAACCACATTTTTTTGTTGTTTTTGGTATGGACGGTTTTTTCACAGACATAGTTGCCTAGCATCTTTACCGTTTTACCCTCATAACGGATAAGGTTATCAGCTTTAACGTCCCCTCTATAATCCGTTTTCAACAGATCGAACATGGACAGGGATAACGGGTAGCCCAAAAGTTCCAGTTCCTGATAGGCACTTTCCAACAGTTCATCGGGCAGATCGGGCATTTTATAGTTTTTTACGGGCACCGCAAAAAGTTCCGAATGGTTATTGGGTCTGGTAGTCTGACCGAGGTAGTTGTATACATCCCACAGCAATGCCTTTTTAGTCCTTCCGGTAAAGCGCAATGCCCCTAAACGGATCAATAGGATACACTGTTCCAATGTAATACAGGTGCGCCGGATAAAATCTTCAAAGTTTTGGTAAATTCCACGTTCCCTGCGTTCCTGCGGTATCTTCTCCACATAATGGTTTTCCAGTCCCTGCACACCGATCAGGCCGAGATAAACGTCCGCACCGTTAATACAGACTTTAGCTTCGCTATGGTTCACGCATGGCAGATGGACATTGGCACCTGTTTTCTTCAGTTCATGTACATACAGCCAGCGCTGGTAAAAACCACCGTAGTTGTTCAGCACCGCAACCATAAATTCCATCGGAAAATAGGTTTTGAGGTAAAGGCTCTGGTAGCTCTCCACGGCATAACTCGCTGAATGGGCCTTACTGAAACTATATCCGGCAAAACTGCTCACCTGCCGCCAGACCTCTTTTGTGGTTTCCCCATCCCGTCCTATTTCGGCTGCCTTGGCGAAGAATTTTTCCACCAGCTTATCAAACTCCTCCCTTGATCGGTACTTGCCGCTCATGGCGCGCCTTAACACATCGGCATCGGCCATATCAAGTCCTGCGTAATGATGGCATACCTTGATAACATCCTCTTGGTACACCATTACCCCATAGGTTTCCTGTAGCTGTTCTTCCATCACCGGATGCAGGTACTGTACCTCATCGGGATGATGGAAATAATGAATGTAATTTTTCATCATCCCCGAAGAGGCCACGCCAGGGCGGATAATGGAACTGGCTGCAACCAAGGTCAGGTAATCTTCGCATCTCAGTTTTTTTAGCAGTTGCCTCATGGCCGGACTTTCGATATAAAAACAGCCAATGGTATCTCCCGACTTCAATTGGAAGTTTACCTTTTCATCTACCAGAAAGGACCTGACATCGTGAACATCCACTTTTCTCTTTTTATTTTCCAGGATAAGATTGGCCGCTTCTTTGATATGACCAATGCCCCGCTGTGAAAGTATGTCGAGCTTGTCCAGTCCAATAGCTTCCGCTTCATACATGTCCCACTGAACGGTAGGCATACCTTTGGGTGGTAAATCCAATGCGGTATAATAGGTAATCGGTTCCTCGGAGATCAGGATACCCCCTGCATGGATACTCCGCTGGTTGGGCATATCCTTCATATAGGTGTATATTGCCATGATCCTGTTAAAGGTAGCATTATCCCTGTTTCGTGCATCCTGTGTAGGATCGGTAAAACTGTCTATCTCCGACTTGGCAAGGCCGAGCACTTTTCCTATTTCACGGATAACCGAACGGTCTTTGAAGGTGCTCATTGTTCCGAGCAGCGCCGTATATTTTTTACCATAGCGCTTAAAAATATAGTCCTGTATATCTTCCCTTTCATCCCACGAATAGTCGATGTCAAAATCAGGCGGTGCGGAACGTTTCGGGTTGAGAAAGCGCTCAAAGTAAAGATCGAGCTTGATCGGGTCTACATCGGTAATGCGCAGGCAATAGGCAACCACACTGTTTGCCCCGCTTCCACGGCCAACATGGTAATATCCCCTGCTCATGGAATAGCGGATAATATCATACACAATTAAAAAATATGCCGAGAAATCCAGATCATCAATAACCTTCAGTTCATCCAGTATCTTTTTTGCGATCTTTTTATCATCCGGCCCATAACGGTATACCATGCCATCTGCCGAGAGTTTGCGCAGCAGGGCCATATCATCCTGTTTACAGCCCGTAAAGGTCTTACGGTTCAACCTGCCAAAAACATAGTCGTCCGTGTGGCAGTTTTTCAGCAATGCCCTGGTATTTTCAACGATATAGGCGTGACTATCGAATAGCTGTTCCAGAACCAACGGAGAAAGGAAGTTTTCATCCGGTGCGCATGTGTCTTCCTGCCCGACTTTGCTTAAAAGTGTGTTCAGGTCAATTGCCCTCAGATATTCGTGCAAGCGGTATTCAATCTTGCCGGCAACAGTGACAGGATGAAAGATTACCAGACGTTCCCTGATGGATGAAAGGTCTTTACGGATCAGTTTTCGCAGTTCGGTATGACGGATGCCGATACGCTCATGATCGGCGAGCTGTTGGGGAGCATTCGTTAGGGTATATAGTACATAAGCGTTCCGGAATACAGGTGCCCGTTCGGGCAGCTCGGTGCCATTCAGGTTATGTTCGCTAAGAAACTCGTTCAGTTCCCGCATCCCCTCTTTGTTCCTGGCAATGCCCAGATAAAGCAACCTGTTATTTTTCCGGTACTCCATACCAATAATGGGGCGTATCCCTGCTTGCCTACAGAGCCGGATAAAAGCCATGCATCCGGATGAGTTATTGATATCGGTCAGCACCATTTCAGTAATACCCAATTTTACTGCTGTTTCCACAATACGTTCAATGGACATCGTGCCATAACGCAAACTGAAATGTGAATGGACGTTGAGGAACATGGCTAATAGTCTGTGTCCATGATCTGGGCAACTTTAATGGCATCCACGCCATAGCGGTTACGTATTTTATCCATCTGTTGGTACAGGTTATAGAGTTTTTCCCGATTGCTGTACAGTTCAATCTGTTCAAAGCCGCCAACGAGGTGGGAGAATTTAACACCTACCAGACGCAGGAGCATCCTACGGTCATAGAGTATGTCAAAAAGCTCATGTGCTTTGTTTACCAGCACATCATCCAGTGAAGTGTAAGGAATTTTTGCCTGTTTGCTTACGGTTTCAAAATTCGAATACCTGATCGTAACGGTAATACAGGCAGTAAGTTTCTTTTTCTGACGGAGTTCAAAAGCAAGGTGGTTCACCATCGCCAAGAGTAAATCTTTTATTGATGCGATGTCCATTGTGTCGGCATCGAAGGTGGATTGGGTGCCAATGGATTTCTGCTCACGGTAAGGCACTATGGGTGCATTATCTATTCCGTGGGCTTTCTGCCATAGGGAGATGCCGTTTTTGCCAAGCATTTTGAACATCATTTCCTGCGGGATTTCTGTCAACTTGCCGATATAACGTATACCCATTTCGGATAGCTTGATAAAAGTCGAATCACCAAGCCCCGGTATCTTCTTTATCGAAAGGGGATTTAGGAATGGCCTGACAGCCTCTTTCTCTACCTGCTTCTCACCATTGGGTTTACATTCGTTGGTCGCCATCTTACTGACCGATTTGTTTACGGACAGTCCGAACGAGATAGGTAAATGGGTTTCTTTAATAATCTTTTCACGCAGTTCACGGGCAAATTTCATGCAGCCAAAAAAACGCTCCATTCCGGTCATGTCAATATAATGCTCATCAATGGATGCTTTCTCCAAAAGGGGTACCCGCTCAATAAGGATATCCGTGATCTCATGGCTGGCCTTGCTGTATTCGTCCATATTACCCCTGACGAAAATGGCATGCGGGCAGAGCTGCCTGGCCATACGGGAAGGCATGGCCGAGTGTACGCCGTACTTACGTGCCTCAAAACTGCAACTGGCCACAACACCACGGTCGGAAGTACCACCGATAATGACGGGAGCGCCTTTCAGTTTTGGATTTTTACGTATCTCTACCGCTACAAAAAATGCATCCTGATCCATGTGGATGATGTTTCTATCACCTATTACCATACTGCACTAAGTTAGATTAAGTACACAAAGTTATGCTAATATTTTTAGTATAAACAAATATTTTGCTAATAATGTTGACGGTTTATGAAAAATGATAGCAGCAGAGATGGTTATAACCTTCACATACAGAAAAAGAACTTTCACCTATAGAATCCTGCCATTCATACCAAATAGATTGAAACACCTTATGCACCCACCGAAATTCGTTAGCGGATATCCTAAAAAACCTTATGGCCATAAGTAGGGCGTAACCGAAAACCCTTGATGAGAGTAGGCATTGGTTTAAAATAATTTCAAAGAAAGATGAAACGTAAAAGAGCAAAATTCAGGGTGGGCAAACTTTTCGGCGCACCGATTACCTTAACGGCGCTGGCCATTCTTATGGAGGTATCAGAAAAACAGGATAAATGTATTCCCTATGAAGGGCTTTAACAAATAGTTTCACCGCTCGGCGGTAGGTTTACCGTCGGGCCAATTTTTCAGGCTATGATAAAAGATAGGATAAAAATATCTGCCGGATATTTTATTTCCGGAAATAAGAAGCATCCTTATGCACCGCTTAGTTCACTTTGGTATAAATTTCAGGTAGTCAGTGCAAGTTTCCGCAATTTTCTATCCCTAGAATACAAAGCACATGAACCAACTTTTTATAGACTGCTGAATAACCAGAAACAGGCATATGCCGAGCAATCGCTTTCCGGTTTACCGGATAACCTTAAAGTCCGGTTCCACGGCTATACTTTAAGGGACATCAAAGAGAGACCAGGGATTATCTGTACCTTTCACAGTGGGTCTTTCAGGATGATCGGGCATTATCTGGCAAAGAACGGCATACCCTTCGTACTGCTCGTTTCAAAAAATGGTCTACAGCAGGAAAATGAGTTGGTTAACCGGAAATATGATGAACGGCAACGGCAGATGCTCGGCTTTGATCTGATAGATGCCAATGACCGGAACAGTGTGCTGAAGATAAGCAGGGAGCTGCGGAACGGAAAAAGTATACTGATCTATATGGATGGAAATACCGGAGCAGGGGATGAGACGGCCTCGCATAACCTGCTATC
Organism: Olivibacter ginsenosidimutans; assembly: GCF_039542865.1. Classification (NCBI taxonomy): domain Bacteria; kingdom Pseudomonadati; phylum Bacteroidota; class Sphingobacteriia; order Sphingobacteriales; family Sphingobacteriaceae; genus Olivibacter; species Olivibacter ginsenosidimutans. Next base: position 7,208 of record NZ_BAABIQ010000032.1, read on the forward strand.
CGTGCCTTTTCTCAACCAACGGATCAGGGCAAGGGCCGGAGCAGCATTCATTTCTTATCTTGCTTCCGTTCCGATATATCCCGTAATCTCCACAAGGCAATGGACGCTTGTGCCCTGTCTGGATTTTTTTCCGCCGATTCTGCCGGATAAGGAAATGGATAGACAGGTGTTTGTAAAAAAAGCGGTTTCACACATTTATAATTACCTCGAAAAAGCGGTAAAACAAAAGCCGTGGCAATGGGAAGCATGGCTTTACCTGCATGAACATGCCGAAATTGTACACCCGGTACCGGAACAGGAACCGTTGCCGATCCCTATGGAAACGAAAAAGAAAAGACCGATAAGGTTCAACGAGGCAGATTACAGCTTTTTCAACATTAAAGGAAGGTATTTTCTTTTCCGAAAAAGCGATTACCAATGCTTCGAGATAGAGCACTGGCTATACCTGAGACTTTTTGACATTTACAGGCAGGAATACACTTATACCGTACCCAAATTGCAACGTAATCACATGGGTGATCTGGTAGCGAACAGTGTAGTCTTAGAAATCCAATAAAAACAAGATGCAATCAATAATAGGAACCCTTGAGGGACGGGAAAACGGTTTTCTTTGTTCGCTTTTTTATGGAAAGTGGCCCAATATCTTTATATTGTGGTATGACGAACCGAAAAAACCGGAAGATATGGCTGCTTTTTTTCGTAAACACCCGTTCTTGTTCAATTTTCTCTGCTGGGTAATCTATGCCCAGTTCGTATATATTGACTTGGATGGAGCAAATCATGAAATTTGGACAGATGATACTGAATATGCCTTTGATCAATGTTTAGGGATTATCGCCGAAAAATTTGACCATACTAATTAAAAGCGTTAGTGAATTAAAGACGTTCTGTAACATTAGCTTGTGACAAACGAGTCTCCCCTTATTCTTACATCAATCACTGAGATTATTTATATTTGTTGAATGCGGAGTAAAGATTTACTATCACCCTTTTGGGAATTACTTCCTCTTGAAGGATTGGGGCCGATACGATTTTTGATGAGGAAATCGGAGGTACAGGATTATAAAGAGATTGGTTTAATAACGTATGAAAATAAGGAAAGCCTGGAGCAGAAGAAAAAAAATCTGGAGGACACTTTTAACCAATTCAGCGAGTTTTTCACTGCAGAGGATTTAAAAAATGCGATGGATGCACTGCAAATTGTGGGGGAGGAACTGGACGATGTTTGTACGGAGTCCAGAGATTCCGGAATCTCACTTGAATATAAAGCGGATCAATTGACGGAAATCCTCGCAGATAACAGAGCACAGCAACTACATTTTCGGGGAATACCGATTTTTTCTACTGATCCTATACAATTGCTGACGCAAATGAGTAAGCTTTTTAAAGAAGATCCGATTATTAAAGGTGAAGAGCTTATTTTTCCTAACCACAAACTTTTTCTGTTTTCCTTTCTTGAGGAGCAAGGTAAGGGTAAATACAGAGAAGGGAATAAGCGAAATAGAACCATTATATGGAGAAATACACATAGACCTTATTCCGTGGAACTATCAGAATATAGACAGATCAAATTGATCAACGAATGAGCCTTAAACGTTTGTAAGTGTATTTACGTGCAGAATGACTTTTTTTGTCTGGAAATTGTTGGATTAATACCTCAATAGCTGTCTTATAGAGATCAGATTGCCACTCTTAGTGCTGACTGTATAATCTCTCACATAAGTTGCGCAAAGCCGTCCTATTGTAGTTGTATTGGAGACATTTTATGAGGGTTATAAATAAGTGGGTGTCATTGTAGACCCGCAACGTTAAACAAACTGAAAATGACAGAAACCAAACTTAACATAAAACTTAGACCGACAGAAATAGCAGATTTGGACACTTTGTTTAAGTTTCAACTTGACAGAGAAGGTGGATATTTAGCTGCATTTATGCCCAAAGACCATACAGACAAAACAGCATATCTGACCAAATACACAAAACTATTGAGCAACCCGACCGTAAACAATCAGACAATTTTGGTGGACAATATAATTGTAGGAAGTATTGCAAAGTTTGAAATAGGAGACCAAGCTGAAATTACGTATTGGTTAGGTAGAAAGTTTTGGGGACAAGGCATTGCGACAACAGCATTAAAAAACTTCCTTGACATTGAAACGACAAGACCCATTTTCGGACGAGTTGCGTTTGACAATTTCGGTTCGCAAAAAATTTTAGAAAAATGTGGTTTTGTAAAAATCGGCTCTGACAAAGGTTTTGCAAACGCACGACAAACAGAAATTGAAGAGTTAATTTATAAACTTGACAAATGTTAAACCACAGTCTCCATTAAAACGCCAAAATTTCTAATGGCTCATAATTGGCTCAATTGGTTCACGATTGGCTCATAGATAATACAAGGCATATCAAGGTACCCGTGCCCTTTCTTTTTCTCATTCATTGTGTCGGAAATAGATGTAATCAATTAGCTTTATTTAATAACAATCAGCAATCATATTGAAAACTTTAATGAGCGATGGAATCAATAATAGTAAGCCTTTCGTCCCTCCCTTCCTCTTCCTGGGCAAAACGCGACCGCGTGCATGCCTGAAAACATGGCTGTTACTTATTGTTCAATTTCTGTAAACGTTCTTTTGCTAAAGGAATGACGTCATCGTCTTCTTCATAATTTTCAATCACACTTTCCAGCGTCTTCTTCGCTTGGAGTTTATCGCCTTTGCCCGCATAGGCATCCGCAAGCAGGATGAAGCTCTTGGCCACCCAATAGTCCTGTGACCCCATGTTGTTGATCACATCAAAGGCCGTTTTCTGGGCTTTGTCGTATTCTTTGTTTTCATACTGCAGTTGCCCCATGCGGTACCGTGCCTCTGCGCCGACTGCCGTTTGGCTCTTCGCCGCCAGACTCAGTTCCTTCATGGCGGGCTCGACATTCCCTTCTTGCAGCATGGTCCGCGCACTGTATAGGTGTGTCATGGCAATATCCTCTTCAGATGCCCGATCATAATCCTTTATCAACTTTATATATTTAGCTACCTGCTCCAAGTCGCCAATTTCGAAATAACAAATCATTAGGTTGGTTATCGCGTAGCCATAGTTTTCTTTATATGCTGAAGTGAGCTCCAGTTTTTTAAGATGCACGATGGCCTCGTTGTATTCCTTCAAACGCAGGTATAATGCGGCCACCGTTAGCAAGGTGTTCTGCGTATACGGGCTCGTCCAGTCGTTGAGGATAATGTTCAGGTCGTGCAGCGCTTCCTGCGGATGCCCGGTATGGTACAAACTCACCCCACGGATATAACGGGCATGTTTTTCCTGTATGGGTTTCGGAAATTTATCAAAATACGCATTGATCGCCTCTACAGCCGGTTCATACGCCTTCCTGGTAAACAAAGAATTAGCTGCTTGGAACGCCAGGTTATCCCGCTCCGCGGCACTCAGATCACCAATATTAGTGCTGGTTGCGTAATCAATATAACTTGAAGCATCACCCTGATCCAGGTAAATGTTTTCAATGGAACGCAGCGCCTGCCCTGCCTCTTCGGTTGTTGGATATTTCTCTATCACCCGCTGGAAGGTGGCCTTTGCCGCGTCGGTGTCATCTTTATTGTACTGGACAAGCCCAATGGTCATCAAAGCCCTGGGGACATAGCTGCTGCGGGGGTATTGTTCGATCATCTGCTGCAGCCCTTCGATGGCGGCATCATAATCTCCGGTAGTGAAATAGGTGTATGGAATCTCAAAAGCTACGTCATCCGCATAGTTTGAACTTGGAAATTGCTCAACAACTGAACGTAGCGTGCTGAGCTTGGCTTCATTATCGCCCTGCAATCCCTGGAGAATACCGCGCTGGAACAAGGCATAGTCCTGATTGGGCGCTTGGCTGTTGATCAGCTGGTCATAGTATTCGTTGGCTCTGCCGTAATCGCGTAGGGATAAATACGAATCGCCCAAACGTGCGGTCACGTCATGACGTACATTTTCCTCCAGCGAACTTCCCTCGCTAGCCAAAAAGCGTTCAAAATAATCGGCAGCTGTGCGAAAGCTGCTGTTGCGGAACGCCGCATAAGCCAGGCCATATTTTGCATAATTGTATACATTGGTGTTTCGCGCGGCGGGCAAGTGAAGGAAACGGGAAAAGTTATCCACCGCCTCGCCGTACTTGCGCACTTCATACATCGCCTCTGCTTTCCAATAGGTGGCCAACGCTGCCATTTTCGTATCAATCGGGAATTTCTCCGATCGCATAAACAGGGATATGCTATTTTCGAAAGCACGTTCATTATAAAACTCCAATCCCCGGTAATACGTCACCTTCTGATAGGTACTATCGGCTTCCCGACCCCTGTTTTTGAAAAATTCCAGCATAGCTACCCCTGCGTGGAAATTGCTTGTGCCCGATAAGACCTCAGCTAATAGTGTTTCCGCACTCTCTTTTTTTTCGGCATCAGGTTCACTACCTGCATTTTTCTGAGCGATATATTGCTGGAGAACTTTCTGAGCAGCCTGTACAGAGTCTAATTCATATAAGGTTTTAGCATAGTTAAACAGCCCATCTAATTTCGATGCCTGATCGAAATCCAGCTTGGACGCTTTGGCAAACGCATCCCGTGCACGTTGCTTATCGCCGGTTTCTACAGCAATTTGCCCCAAAGCAATTAACGCGCCCTGATAAAAGGCATCCGGATCCGTCACCTTCTGCAGAATAGCGGTCGCTCTTTCGTGTTCGCCTGCCAGATAGGCGATGGAGCCGATCCGGAAATTATCGATATTGTTGCGTGAAGCGTCCGGATGCCGTTCTATTAGTTTACTGTAGTAAACTTGTTTGAATTTGTTGTTTGCAAAATAGGTGGCGGCAGCGATACGGCGTAGCTCGGCCGCAAGCGCTTCGCGGTCGATATCCATATCCGGACTCCGACGGATCTTTACGGCATCGGCCAGCATCGGCCGGTAATCACGTACGACATCAATGGACTCCATAGGCGTAGATTGCCCTTCGTCCCGTTTCTCACTGGCCTGTCGCTTCTCTTCCTGCTGTTTTTGTTCTCCCTCTTCCTGTGCATACCCCATAACCAGCATGGCTGAAAAGGCGACGGTAAGCAGGTGTTTCAGGTAGTTATAGCCGATCCTTTCTTTCAATATCATTGTTCGTCCGTATTTCTGAGTTCTTCCAAATGTTCCTTCGTCGAGGTGATAAAAAACCAAATTACATTTTTTATAATCAATCAAATTTACGTATTTAAAATCTTTCCAACGAATTGCACATGGAACTAACCAAATGCAATTCGGGTAATCGAATGAAGAAGCGATCTTCGCTGTTTCTTTTTTAGATGCTTTTAACTTCATTACTTTCATCTCGATTTTTCTAAGCTGGGCATTTACTTTACCTCCTTAAATTTTTGTAGTAAACACAAATTTTAACATTGTAGATGCCATTAGCTTTCTTGTGGTGTTCAAACACCTTGGCGCTAACTGTTGCTATAATTTTTTTCAATTAGCACGCAAAATTTCCGTAACATATTTGTAACGGTTCTGCGTGAAGCTCAACAAAACCTGCATGAGCTGCCAAGGAAAATGGACATAAAACAGCTCATACAAGCTTCATCACCTTTGAAAACAAAACACAATGATGAAAAACTATGTAAAACTAGTCATGGTAGCGATTTGCCTATGACCGCCTCGCCAACAGAATCGGCTCAAAGAAATGAAAAAAAACCACCTCAAAATTTCCTAAGAAATGGCTTGTTGTGCTCCTAACTGGGCAATCTTGCCATCACGACTAACAAAAAGGAAGCTCTTGCGAAAGCGGGAGCTGACTCTAGCTCGGCTTTCGGTGAAGCAGATTTCCTATTGCCTTACCAATTCTTATCAAATTTTCCCGGCTAACTTCAAGCGCTTGTACTAAAGACATCGGTTCATTTCCAATAGCCAATAAAACGTCAAATACTTCGTCGATTGCCGCATTGCTAACAAGTGGTACTTTTCCCGCAATACCAATTACTGGTATTTCTTTTTCCTTCGCTTTCCGCGCAACGCCATATGGGCCTTTTCCCTCCAAGGTTTGGCTGTCCAAACTTCCTTCACCAGTTATCAATACATCTGTATCCATTAAAGCTTGTTCAAACCCTGTCAGCTTCATAAAATAATCAATGCCATGTTCCAACCGTGCATTTAATGCTGCGTAAAGTCCGCCAGCTGCCCCACCAGCTGCTCCACCAGAAATGACGTGCGACATATCCTTACCGGTTACGCGTTTAAGCGCTTTACTGAATTGGTTTAGAAAACGATCTAATTGTTGCACATCCTCGGAGCTGGCCCCTTTTTGTGGGCCGAATATGGCTGCCGCACCGGAGTCTCCCAAAAGCTGATTGACCACATCGCAGAGGATAACAATGGTAATCCGATGCAAACGCGCGTCCAATCCATCAAAATCTACCTTGGCAACATGCATCAGCTGCTCCGGATAGGCAGATAATACATTTCCACTTTGGTCATAAAAACGGGCGCCCAAAGCGGCTAAAATACCACAACCTCCATCAACGGTAGCAGAACCACCCATCCCAATAATCAACTGTTCAACACCTTCATCCAAAGCATTCAGCATCAGCTCTCCCGTACCATAAGTATTCGCTCTTAGCGGATCGCGATCTTCCGGTTCTATCAACTTTATGCCGGATGCATTAGCCAATTCGATAAATGCCGTTTTACCGTCGGCGGCTATTCCATACTCCGCTTGTATAGGTTTTCCAAGCGGACCGGTTACCTCCTTTGATTTTCGTTTGGCTCCTAAATGATCGATTATTAAATCGATTGTGCCATCACCGCCATCTCCAATGGGAAAATAATGCAGACTAGCTTCCAGCTTACTCATCTGTATGCCTTTTCCAATAGCCTTTGCAACTTGTGTTGCACTCAGACTATGTTTAAAAGCATTGGGTGCTATTAATATGGAACACTTTCTTTTTTTCACAAGATAATTAGTGATAGTAAATAAATAAAACCAATGGATACTATTCCCATAATCAATGTAGAAACGCTATAAACCTTCAACATTTCCCGCATTGGTAAGCCGGAAAACTTGGCTATAACCCAAAAATAGGCATCATTTGCGTGGGAAACCATCATTGAACCAGCACCAAGGGCAAGTACACACAATATACGACCAGTCTCACTTTCTAGTCCCAATGTAACTAACAAAGGTGCAACAATAGAAGCAGCAGTAATAACGGCAACGGTAGATGAGCCCTGAGCTGTTTTCAATACAGCGGCTACCAAAAATGGAAAAAACAGCCCTAAACTCGATATAGACACATAAGTTGCAAAATGTTCACCAATATTAGCCTGTGCTAAAATGGCACCAAAGGCACCCCCTCCACCGATAATCAATAAAATGCTGGCGGCCTTTTCCGTACCATCATGAAATAACTTCGTGATCGTTTCCCTGCTCCACCCTTTATTACCAACAAATACCAGCACAATGCCAATCATCAAGGCAACTTCAGGCATACCTAAAGTAAAAAGCATTTGTTTCCACAAAATGGTTGTCTGCACATTGCTCACTAAAAATGAACGTAAAGCAATAAGACCAATGGGAACTACAAACCAATGGGAACTACAATAGGTAATAGTGCAAAAAGCAAGGTGGGATGCTGTTTTACTAAATCCCCTTCATCTTCCGTTACAATTGCTTGTCTGACAATTTTCATTCCCGCATAACGCGACCATAAATAACCACAGAAAGCTGCTGGGATAGCCATTAGCAGTCCATAAAACAGAACACTGCCAAAATCGGCCTGAATGGTTTCCGTTGTCGCAGCTATTCCTGGGTGTGGGGGCATTAGGCAATGAACCGCATATAAACCCGTTGCCAGTGAGGAAGCCATAACCAGCATTGATGTCCCCGATTTCATTGCCAGGGCTTTATTCAATCCATTGAGCACGAGAAAACCTGAATCACAAAATATGGGCATACCCACTAAAAATCCACTAATATTCATCGCTAAGGCAGACCGCCTTGCACCTACAATAGATAAAATAAAGTTTGCAATGACCATAGTGCTATGTGTATGTGCCAAAAGCATACCCAATGTTGTACCTAAGACAATTAACAGCGCCAGCGAGCCCACCACCTGACCAAATCCTTCTTTTGCTATCCGTATATTATCCGTTAATGGGATTTGCAGCACAAGGCCAACCAGCAAACAGGCTGCAAATAAGGCAAAAAAAGCATGAATACGGTAATGGACGGTCAGCAGAATAATAAATAGTATGCCGGCAATTAAGCCTATAGCGCTTTGTAAAAATGTTAGTTGATCTGTCATATGTAGGCAGCTGGTTATGCAAGATACACAATAACCAGCTGCGCTACCAAAAAAATCGCTATCCTTTCACTACATCTTGCTCTTCAATACGTGGTGGCATTAATTTATAGACTACCGGCGTTACCACACGGGATAAGAGGGTTGAACTGATTAAACCGCCTATCATGACAATAGCCAATGGAGAAATTAACGGATTGCTCGACCACGCAATGGGCAATAAGCCGCCGATCGCCGTTAAGGTGGTAAGGATAATCGGTAAAAAACGGATTTCGCCAGCCTTTTCTATCGCATCATCCAATGCCATCCCCTCGCGTCGCAATTGATTGGTGAAATCAACCAATAAAATAGTGTTTTTGACTTCTATTCCGGCCAACGCAACAATTCCGATGGTAGCTACAAAAGAAAGGGTATTACCGGTTACTAATAAGGCCAATACCGCTCCCACAATACCCAGTGGTATAACAGAGAGTACAATCAACGTACTTTTAAATGTTTTGAACTCTAATACCAGCACGGCAATAAATAGAAATACCGTCACCATAATCACCGTTCCAAAACCACCAAAAGATTCCTGTCTACTTTCTACTTCTCCACCCATCTCATAATGATAACCTGCTGGAAGCTTTTTAGCATTCATTTGGTCAATAACGGCCTGAATCACCCGATCATTAAGATATCCTTTTTTCACAAAAGCATTTACGGAGATAGTCCTTATCTTATTAATGTGATTAATACTTACGGGAGACGATTCAAAACTAACATCAGCCAATTGCCTCAACGGAATAGCAGTTCCTTCTACATTATTCACATAGAGGGTATTCAGCACTGACAGATCCGGATAGGCTTTATGCGGAACACTAAGCCGGATACGATAATCGTCATCATCTGACGCCGGATTGCTATAAGTGGCTAAATCTATGCCAGCAATAGCCATTCTTACGGTTCTATCAATAGCTACGCTGGGAACACCTAAACTCAACGCCTTCTCTTTCTGAATATTGAGCCGAATATCTGTTTTGTAATTTTTCACCGGATTATTTACATAGAGCGTACCTTCTGTCTCTTTCAACAGTTGTTCTACATCAGCTGCTAGCGTACGTAAGGTATCTAAATTTTCACCAAATAAGCGAACCTCTACTGGCGAAATGATCGGTACTCCTTGTTCAAAATCCTTCACTTCAACCTTTGCTCCGGGATAAGGCGTCCACTTTTTCCGCAAGCGTTCAATTAATTCGACTTTTCGATCTGATTTAACATCTTCCTTTAGTTGGACAAATAGTTCCGCAAAATCGGTACGCTGATTTTGTTGGGCTACATTATAATAAATACGCGGATTTCCTTTGCCAACATTCGCCGTATAATAATTTACTTCTGGAAGCTGCGCCAATTCTTTCTCTATCTGCTGGGTAATGCTATCCGTATAGTAGATATTTGCTTGTTGCGGAGCAGCAATGTCAATCAAAAATTGCGGTTTTTCCGAGGCCGGAAATAAACTGAAACCAACAACCGGAATTAAACTCAATGACCCGACAAAAATCAAGGCAGCGATTACAATGGTTAGCCAAGGTTTCTTCAGCGCCTTATCTAACAACACCGCATAGGTACCATGGATAACTTTTTGGAAAGCTCTCAATACCGCATTGCCTTCTGGATTTTCATGTGCCTTGAGCAGTCGACTAGATAAAAAAGGAACGACTGTCAGTGCGATAATCATCGAAGCAATAACTGTACTGATTACCGCCGTTGGCAAACTTCGAATAAAATCGCCAGAAGCCTCGGGCATAAACATGAGCGGCATAAATGCAATAACCAAGGTAGCTGTACATCCCAATACGGCCATCGCAATTTGCCCGGTACCCTTTATTGCCGCGTCTAATTTCGTATGACCTTCGCGTAGCCAACGTTCAATATTCTCCACTACCACAATGCTATCATCAACTAATAGTCCCAAAGCAACGACAAAACCAACGATACTCAATTGATTGAGGCTAAAACCAAAAATATTCAATAACACCAAGCCTATAGACAGTGAAAGGGGTATCGCAATCATCACCACTAACGAAGCCCGATTACCTAGCGGAAGCAATGTTAGCAATACTAAGGTAACAGCAATCAGAAAATCAATTCCTAAACCGCTAAGGCGATGGTTGACGTTTTCTGCTTGATCAAAATGCAGGACAAGATCCATATTTTTCGGAAGCGCCTGCTTAAATTTCTCGATAACCGGCAAGTATGCTTCTTGTGTTTTACTAATGTTTTCGCCCGATTTCTGTGCAGCATTGATCAATAAACAGCGATAGCCGTTTAAGCGGGTAATATGATCATCTGGTGCAAAATCAGGATAAATTTCAGCGATATCACGTAATAACACATTCTTTCCTCCATTGCTAAAAACAATGGTGTTTTTAATCTCATCAATATGTTGGTAATTACCACTGGTTTTCACGCTAAAGGACTTCCCCCCACCTACAACACTACCTCCCGGGATATTGGCTGCTTCACTTTGGATAGCTTCCATAACCGTATTCAATGGAATATGCATTTGGGCCAGTCTATCCGGATGCACATCTACACGTACCAGTTGCTCAGGCAAACCGCTGATTTTGACGTCTTTTAAAGACGGAACCTTCTCTAACTCTTCTTTTAAATCTTCTGCTTCTTTTTTTAATGCTTTACGTGATGCATTTTGCGAAATTAATGCAAGCTGTACTACATTAACACCACTCGGTTCTACTTTTTGGATATCGATATCATAAATATCTTGTGGCAACTGTGTTCGTAAAGCACCGATTTCGCGTACTAACTCCTGATATTTACTGTCGTAATCACTTTCAAATTTATATTCTACCGTCAGTACAGCCAAACCGTCTAAAATGGTTGTTTTAATGCGCTTAATATCATCTAAACCATAGATTTTAGTTTCCATAGGTTTAACCACCAACTCTTCCATATCTTTCGGACTAGTTCCTGGATAAACCACAACTACCGGAAACATTGGGGTACGCATTTCGGGGTCTTCAGACCTCGGCATGTTTAACATCGTACTAACGCCTATCACAATAACCATGATAACCATGATCAAGGTAAACTGGTTATTTTTTATGGCGTATGATGGAATGTTCATTTTTCCGCTTCAATTAAAAAGTAAAAATTAAAAAGTAAAAAAGCCGTACAACAAAATCACTAATCCCCCCTTTTCACTCAACTACTATCACTACTCAAAACTTAACCACCTTGATCGGCGAACCATCAGTAAGATAAGCGCTCCCAGAAATAATAAGTGCTCGTGCATTTTCCAAACCGCCAGTAACAGTTACTTGATCTTGCTGAATGGCACTAACCTCAACCGGTACACGTTTAGCTGTTTTCTGATCATTGGTAATGAAAACAAACGCTTTTCCGGCATCACCATCTAAAATAGCATCGTATGGAATGCTCCATGCCTCCGTCTGCTGCCTAGATTTAATCAAAGCCTGTGCGAACATCCCGGTTCCAATACGCGGATCCGTTTTTCCTGGAATTATTTTTAACAACAAAGAGAAGGTACCGGAGGAAGGGTCTATTCCTTCCGATTTCTTATACACTACTGCCGGAAGTTCTCCCAATGCGTCAGCACGCACGGTAGCAGAATCGCCAACCTGCACAACGGCCCATTGTTTATCGCTAATCCCTACTTTCAGTTGCCAGTTCTTACCATTGGTAGGATTTAGTTGTAACACCGGTGTTCCGGGCCCAACAACCTGACCATCACTAGCCAACTTCTTCAATACGAACCCAGAACCAACAGCCCTGATCTCTGTTTGATTCAGGTTATAATTTGCCGTTCGCAGCTGCTCCTTGGCTATACGCAGCGCTGTTTCCGCATTTTGAAACTGTTCTAAGGTGGCTACACTGTCTTGATATAATGCCTTAGCACGTTCGAAATCGCGTTGTGCTTTCTCTGCATTTAATTTAGCTTGTGCAAAACCAGCATCCGTTTCCGTAGGATTTAATGAAGCCAATAATTGTCCGCCTTTAACAGGATCCCCTTCTTTAACATATATCTTATTAATCACTCCACCATTTTTAAACGATAATAGCATTTCATCATCCGTTGTAAAAACACCCGAGGTTTTTATTTCCTGACTTGAATAATGCTGATTTAACGTCAGCAATTGTACAGGTATGGTATCCTCACTAAAGCGATCGGTAGCCTGGTTTTCCGAATGCCCACAAGAACTTGCCCATAAAGGCAGGAGCAGATATAATAGACGTAATTTATTCATGGACGTTCATGATTTAAAGGGTAAGTAGCCGTTTCCCGTTCCAATTCCGCAGCAGCGGAAAGAACATTATATTTACTCATTAAGGATGAAAGATTGGCAGTGGTTAATTGATTGCGCGCATCAATAGTTTCAATATAGGTATTCGTTCCAGCCTTATAACCACGGTCAATTAACCGCTGATAACTAGAAGCTGCTGCTAGCTGTTTTAATGATGCCTGATAAGTCCGCCAAGCGCTCAATAAATTATTTTTTGCAACATTCGAACTAACTTCCAATTGTTTTTTAACCTGTTCCTTATTGAGGGCTGCATCTTCCAAGGCTAATTGTGACTGTTTAATTTTTAAGCGATTTCGATTGCCACTGTACAAGGGCAAATCGAGCTGTACACCCACCATAACGTATTGCGATTGACTGTTAAAACGCATCTGTTCAGCCTGTGCTCCTAAATCAACGAAACCATTAATTTTGGGTATCGTAAATTTCTTATCCATACGTACTTGATTTTCGTTAATCGCAATTAATTGTTGCAATGTTTTCAACTCTTCTCTATTGGATATCTCAGGTTCTTGCTGTAATAAAGTTGCGACCTGTTTTAAGGCAACATCAGCATTAAAGACCGTATCAACTGGTTGGTTACCATCCCGGTTTAATAGGGCATTAAAATAGAGCCTCGCATTAACTTTTTGCTGTTCAGCCTGCGTTAATTGGGCTTTGGTTTGTTCAATTTCGCTTGCTGCACGCAAAACGTAAGCGGGAAGCCCTTTACCATGGTCTAACAGTTGTTGGTTAACCCGTTTAGACTCTTCTGCTAAATCCAATGCCGATTGGTAAATCTTTACCGCTTGATTTGCATTCAGGTAGTTAAAATAAGCCGTCTTAATCTGCTTGATTAGCTCCCGTTCATACGTTTGCACCTCTATTTCCTGCAACGTGACTTGCTGTTCGTTGATCTTCTTGTTGTACGCAATGTCGGTATTCACTAACGGAATCGTCGTTCTGACCTTGGCATCATAGTAATTTTTTGGCAAAAAATTAATGGATTGATTTTCCAGCATGGGAAATTGCTGCGAATTAGTCAACTGATTTAAGGTAGCATATACTGGATTCATTAAATCACCTAAAGGGAGTGAAATGCTGCGCCCCCCGGTAGCTGTACTATAGCTGGCCTGTAGGGCGACATTTGGTTGATACATACTCTTAGCCGTTTGCAATGCTAATAATGCTTGATCCAAGGATACATTCTTTTGTTTAAGTACAAGATTCTGCTGTATTCCTTCTGTTATATACTGAGACAAAACCTCCGTCTGTCCGCAAACCCACAACGGAAGCTGACCCAACAATAGCACTAAAAAAATAAACGGCGTTTTCATTATTAACAGTGTTATTTTATCAAAAAAATTAAGCCTTAAACTGCTCCAGGAATTTTACAAAACTATCGAATACCACTGTCAAAAAATGGCCTTCATCAGGCATTTCCAGCAAATTCTTTTCTACCACATGATCCAGATGTCCATGCAGGCTTAATGTACACAGGCCATGCAAAGTAGACCATACCAACAAGGAAAAAACCTTTGTATCCTGCCCTGTAAAATATCCTTCCTCCTGACAGCCAGCAATCGTGTTCACCAATGCATTAAACGCCTCGATACCATCATCCCATCCCTCTTCTCCTTCTCCCCCACACGTATTTTCAAGATAGGTTAACGGCTCTTTCATCACAAACATGAGCTCGTAAAACTCATTATTCTCCGTTGCAAACCGCAAATAGGTACGCCCCATCCCTTTTAAACGTTCAAAAGGATTATCTACATTAGCCAAAGCAGAAAATTTAGTGCGAAGCAGCTTAAAACCCTCTTTTTGCAAGGCATATACAATATCAGTCTTGTCCTTGTAATAAAGATAAATGGTCGTCGGACTAAATTCGATGGCAGCGGCTATTTTTCGTATAGAAGTAGCCTCGTAACCATCTTTCAGAAACAGCACTTTTGCTGCATCCAAAATACGTAAGCGTAAATCTTCCCGGTGCCGCTCTTTACGTTCTTTAATACCCATAATTCATTGACCATTTTAAGCTAACTGTGACTAAGCCAACGCCTGTATTTTTAAAAGCAAAAACCATCGTATGTATACAGTTAATTAATTTACACCGCAAAAATAATTAACACTGTTAATATTTCCAAATAAATATAAATAAATTCCAAAAACAACTCCCCTTTTTCCCCAGATAGAAATCGTGGTTTTCATGGATTTTCTCCTATAGCCATTCTCTGTATTTTAGCAGCAAGTGATGATATCCGATATACATCGAGTATATACTAAATTATGAAAGGCATAATCCTAATAACACAATAATATGAAAACAGCAAAATTGGTTTTTAAAACAATGCTCACAATCTTATTGATTTCGGCAATGACAATTTCTTGTTCTAAGAAAAATGAGGATGAACCGATACCTACCGACCCCGTTATTGGCACCTGGAAACTACGTGCCATATATAGTGGAGGGTCGGCTACGGACGTAACAGATAAGGCATGTTTTAAAGATTCCTACTTAAAAGTGGACGAAAAAATGATGAATCTGACACTTTCTGCACCTAATTCAACTACGGAAGCTTGTCAGACGCAAAACCTATCGGTAGAATGGCTTAATGAGAATGGAACATATTATTGGATAAATAATAACGAAAAGAGTCCTGCGGATTTCTCCCTTAATGATAATAATGAAACCTTACAATTAAATATCACTTCGGCAGGCGAGCAAGTTTCGCTAATATTCAGAAAATAATCGCTGAATATTAAATTAATGAGTAAAGAAAGCTGTACTAACAATATTATTACAGCTTCTTTACGTAATAGCATATCAAAATTCGCTACCTTCGCAACCAATAACACGTCCTTGCTGATTACTCCTGTAAGATGTGTTATCATCATATTGTTCACATATACTAATTAACGCATGAAGCATTCATTTCCTTTATGGTGTTGCGGACTCGCATTTTTTGCTTTTCAAAACTGTACACAACAAAAACAAGAAACGGTTTCTAATTTACCGAAGAAACTGATCGATCCAGCCAATATGGACACCACCTATAAACCTGGCGATGATTTTTTCCATTATGCAAATGGTGTTTGGCTAAAAAACAATCCGGTACCTGCCAAAGAAACCCGTTGGGGAAGTTTTAATGAACTAATTGAATTTAATGCGAAGGCGGTAAAAGATATTTTAGAGGGAGCTGCCACTAATACCGAAAACAAACCCGGAAGTGCAGAAAAGCGGGTAGGTGATTTTTTTGTCAGTGCGATGGACAGTGTTAAAATAGACTCCATAGGTAATGCACCAATTAAAGAAGATCTCGCCCGGATTAAGGCTATTAAAGATATCAACGGACTGGTGAAAGAAATTGCTTTTCAACACGTTAATGGAGTGGCATCTCCCCTATACCGGTTTGGTGTTGATCAAGATGAAAAGAATACTTCCGCTAACATTGCGCAATTTGGCCAAGGCGGATTAACGCTTCCGGATCGGGATTATTACCTCATTGATAATGCCCGGAATCGAGATATTAAACAGGCCTATGAAACTTATGTGCAGAAATTATTCACATTAGCAGGAACAGATGACACGGAAACCGTGGATAAGTTTAAACAAATTTGGACGATTGAAAAAGCATTAGCCGAGGCACAATGGAGTCGGATCGATATGCGTGATCCCTATCGCACCTATAATAAGCTTACGTCAACCTCTTTACAAAAAAGCGCCCCACAACTTCAATGGATAGAGACCTTTAAATGGTTGAAGGTTCCGCAAGCCGACAGCGTTATCGTCAATAATCCCGGTTTCTTCACCGCTGCTGCCAAACTGCTAAAGGATCAAACAATTGATGAATGGAAAACTTATCTGCAATGGAATGTCCTAAAAAATGCAGCTCCGAATTTAAGCACACCTTTTGTTAACGCCAGCTTTGCGTTTACGCAAGCTCTTACTGGCCAGAAAGCCATGACTCCACGTTGGCAAAGAAGCTTTAGGATCATTGATCAATCCGTTGGCGATTTACTAGGTCAATTATATGTTTCCAAATACTTTAAGCCGGAAGCTAAAAAACGGATGTTAGAACTGGTTAAAAATCTATCCAATACCTATGAAGAACGCATCAAGACCTTAGATTGGATGAGCGATACCACTAAGAAAAAAGCGATAGAAAAACTGCACGCTTTCACCTCAAAAATCGGCTATCCAGATCAATGGAAAAGCTATGATGGCTTGGAAATTGATCGGGAAGATTATTTTGGCAATATCCGCCGGGCAAATATTTGGGATTATAATGATATGATTAATCAATTAGGTAAGCCTGTAGATCATAGTCGCTGGGGAATGACTCCACCTACGGTAAATGCCTATTACAACCCAGTAAATAATGAAATTGCCTTTCCTGCTGGTATTCTTCAATTTCCTTTCTTTGACTTTTCCGCAGATGATGCAGTAAACTATGGCGGTATTGGCGCGGTTATTGGGCACGAGATGACACATGGGTTTGACGATCAGGGTAGACAGTATGCCGCTGATGGTAATCTAAAAGACTGGTGGACTAAAGAGGATGCAGACAACTTTAAAGCGTTGGCCAACAAAGTTGTAGAACAATATAATGGGTATACCGTATTAGACACCTTGCATGTACAGGGTAAACTTACCTTAGGTGAAAATTTAGCTGATTTAGGGGGGTTAGCTATGGCATATGCCGCATTTAAGAAAACCCCTCAAGGACAGTCCGACGAGAAAATCGACGGCTTTACTCCTGATCAACGTTTCTTCTTATCATGGGCACAGGTATGGCGAATGAACATCACACCGGAAACAGCTGCTCAACTCATTACCGTTGACCCTCATTCTCCTGCTGATGCACGAACTATTGGCCCATTGGTTAACATGGATGCATGGTATAAAGCTTTTGATGTAAAACCAGGCGATAAGTTATATAAACCCGAAAATGAACGGATAAGGGTGTGGTAAATTAGATCTGCCCACGTGATGTTCATAGAAGGTCCTATTTAATTATCCGTTGTTTTTGAAGAAAAGGGTTGCTTATATAAAATAAGCAACCCTTTTTTACTTTTGAATTTTTACTTTCTAATCCGCTCTTTTATCTTTCTCCAATCAAATAGATGAAATGTCTTATCCGTACTCATCGAGACCACCATGCCTTCCGGAAATTTTGATCCTAAGCGTACAGCGGTAGCATCAATACCATCGGTTTCTTGCGCACTTACCGGGATCTCAGCCAGCAAGGGATGTTCATGTCCATCGCCAACCCCTCCTTTTCTTGGGTAGACCATCAACGTATGTGATCCCTGATTAGATACTAGGATGTACCCCGACTTCTCTCCTGTTTTATAAATAGCAATACCCTCATTATCCTCAGAAAATCCTTTATCGCCAAAAAGCGCTAATTCTTTATCATTATGTACATCTGGATCGGCGAGATATTTTCTGACGCCTGTCTGCTCATCAGAATAATAAACAAAGCCCCATTCGTTATCCACGGCAATGGATTCGATTTCTTTTTTCCCGCTGTATTTACCAAACTTTCGGACCAGTTCTCCTCCTACTTCACCGTTACCATTATCTCGTAGCCGGTATTGCCAAAGGTAACCTTCGTTCGGTCCTGATTTTCGGCTCACGATCGCAAATATCGCATGATCAGCAGGACGTGTATAAATTGCTATACCCATCGGAGCTCGTTCGGCCTCTCCCGTAAAAACTTCGAAGCCACCTTGATCAACCGGTTTTAAATCCGGTAAAGAAAAGATTCGAAGTCGGTTGGTCAACCGTTCGGTAGTTACAGCGATGTCTGTTGGTCTACCCTTCAACTTTAATCCATACGCCACATCCACATTATTCGGACGGCTAATACCTGTAAAACTGCCTACAATCTTCCCGTTCAGATCAAACATATACAAGCCACCATCCTCATCCTTATCCGTTCCTATTATCAGGCTTTTGGAAGCGTCCTGTGGATTGATCCAAATCGCCGGATCGTCTGCATCGTGCTTAACGGATTCTGTAATCACATCCGCCTGCAGTGTGTCAACTTTTTCTTGAAGTACTTCTTTTGGTGTTTTATCCCTGCCTACACAAGCCCCCATTAGCCAGGAAAGAACAAGACCTACATATTGCAATCGCTTCATACTATTCTTATTGTTTATATTACAAAAGTGGTCTTTACAAAGAAAAGAATACAAATTTTTGGCGTTACAATTAGTGAACAAACTCATCAATCCAAGCAGCAATACGTAACATGAATCACCTCAAATATTAAAAATCAACATTATGCATCTTATTTAAGCTATCCAATAGACTGTATAAATGCAGTCAGGCTTTTACCCTGCTCCATTCCCAATTTTTTCCGGAGACGATAACGCGAAACCCTTAAGCTGTCGGCAGAAATTCCCAATAGCGTTGCAATCTCTGACGCATCTAAATTCATTTTGATTAAGGAAATCAAGCGTAAATCCGATGAAGATAAAGCGGGATTTATATGGTGTAACTTGTCAAAGAAATCCTGATGTATCTCTTCAAACACTTTTCTAAAATCCTCCCAACGCACATCTTTATTGAAATTTTGATTGATCTTGTTGAGTAACTGTTTGAGTTCTTTCTTATAACTCCGACTGTCACTTTTGATAATCGCTGTGAGGGAGTTTTTCATCTCCTCCAGCAATTGATTTTTTTCGATTGCCTGAAGAGTATGGGTGGTAATCTCCCTAGCCTTGGTCTCTAGTGTCTTGCTAAGTTGTGCTTCTTCCAATTTTTTATTCTGCAACTCGGCTTCCATTAAAGATTGCTTGGCTTTTAATAAAGCGCTCTCCTTATCACGCAATTTCCGCTCACTCTTTAAATGATGACGCTGGTTCCGAATAATAACAATGGCCAATACAATAAGCAAAAAAGCAACGATTATCGAACTACCATATACGATAGAAGCCATTTTCTTTTCCCTTCCCATTTCAGCGATACGAGCATCTTTCTGTTCCAAATCATACAAAACTTTCAGTAAAGCCGCTTGATTCTTAGCATCTTCGGAATAAATAGTTAAATAAAGGTTACGGGCCAATTCGAGATAATGAAACGTACTATCTGGATTTTTTAGATAATAATAGGTTTTTCCGATATCCCGATACGTACTACTCAGCTGTTTATATGCTTTGATTTCTTTTGCTTTTTTTTCCGCTTTCCGAGTATATAGCAAAGCCTGTTCATATTTTCTGCTCTTACGATAAACATCCCCCACATTATTAAGTGCATCAATATACATTGGTCCGTTTCCATTGACTTCAAAACGAGCCAATGCCTTGGAGAAATGGGCGAAAGCGGCATCAAACTGTTCTTTATCTTCGTATATACTCCCTAAATTCTCGTCAATAACGGCTATTCCATCTAAATCGTTAATGGATTCAAATACAGACATTGCTTTGTCCTGATAAAAGAAGGCACTATCATAGTTGGCCAATTTCTCTTGCAGGTGTCCCATATTCCCATAAGTATTGGCTATGCCCTTTTGATCCTTCCGCCGCTGATAGATATTTAACGCCTGATGGTACGCAGCTTGGGCATCTTGAGTTTGGTTATTCAAGAATAGCAGTAAACCAAGATCATTTAAATTTGCCGCTCTTAGACTATCCTGCTTCGGATCATGTTGAATCAAATTTTCTGCTTGGAGGTGATAATTTAATGCTTGGGCAAATAAGCCGAGTTGAAAACATATTTGGCCCATTTTCTGCAAAGCAATTGCTTGATCTGCCGGTTTACCTACTTTAATTGCTTGTTCATATAAGGCATTTTGTTTCAAAAAAGCCGTATCAGAAGGCTGAATGGCATGATCCAGTCGCTCCCGGATACGCTCTTCTGCCCTTGGCAATTGGGCCCAAGAGGAATTCGAAATACCTATACATATAAACAAGCTAGACCAGTAGAGGAATTGCCAAGGCTTCATGATCACAAAGATAGGTCATGAAGGTTAAGTTAATGTTAACTTAAAAGCGCCCAGGTCCCTACATATCAAATTTTATCCCTAAATTATAACGGGGTTTATAGAACTCCCGTTGCATAGGTTGATTGCTATAACCTTGATAATAACGCAGTGCCTGGTTGGTTAAGTTATTGGCTTCAATAAAAACACGCATGTATTTCGTGAACCGGTAGGAAGCGTTCGCATCCAAGAAAAATTGACTATCATAATAAGCATCGGAGAAACTATCCGGCCCAAATTCATCGATGTACGCCGCAGTATAGTTTGCAGAAACACGCGCCGAAAACGTCGTATTTTCCCATGACAAAGAGCCATTCAACATATGCGGTGCTGTTTTAGGCAACGTAACATCCTGACGTTCATTACCATCTTCATCCGATATTCCTTTTGCTTTTGATTTTGTATACGTATAGTTCGCGTAAACACCGAAACCTTTCAGGAATTTACCGGGAAGAAAGTCGAGCTGACGTTGAATCGCAATTTCGAAACCATATACGTCCACTTTGTCCCCGTTTCTATCTTGGACGAACAACCAGTTTTCTCCTGCTGGAATTATATTCGATGTACCGGGAAAATCGTTGGCAAAATCTTCCGTCGTATAGTTACGGTCGCTATATTTATAGATAAAATTCGACAGCTTTTTATAATACAACCCACCGGAAATAATACCAACCGATTTAAAATATTTTTCTGCCATCAAGTCGAAGTTCCAGGAATAAGTTGCTTTCAAATCTGGGTTACCAGCACTTATCTGACTATCATCACCATCCGCTACGGAAGAAACATACGGAGCGAGAGCATAATAATTAGGTCGTGCAAGCGCTGTGGTGATAGCAGCCCTTAGAATAAAATCCTCCTGCGGGGCGTAGCGAAACGACAAATTAGGGAGGAAGTTGGTATAGCTATTTTCTACCGTCCGAACACCAGACAGCTCCTCTTCATTTTCAACAACATTACCGGTGTAATTGATGTGAGTATTCTCCATACGTACACCTGCAATCATGGATAGTTTGGTACTTAAATCCTGATCCCAACGCAAGTAACCAGCCAAAATCCGTTCTTTCGCTTTGTAGTTTGCAGTCAGGTATTCATCCGGTTTATCTTCTCGTTCAAATTGGCTAGGATCCTGTAAATTTAAACCGCCAATGAATTGTCTAGAAGCAAATAAACCTGGTGCATACTCATTTCCAGGGACGAAATCACCTGTCCAATTAACTGTTTGAATACTGCCCAATGTTTTATAGGCATCGGTCAGTGGACTAAATTCCTGAAAAGCATTAGCCCGTTTTTTATCCTTTAACCGTAATCTACCCCCAAAACGTAAACGTCCTTTTTGTCCCTCAATAACCGATAAGGGAACACGTAGGTTTAACTTCGCACCAAACTCTCCTTCATCGGTGTAATCCTGATTTTCGGTCAATTCATCTAAGACACTGGAATTTGGATCAGGAGCGATGAACCGATAATCAACTGGCCATTTGCTGCCCGTTTGCACGAGTTGTACCGGAATAGGTGCATCCCCGCTTTCGTCATCCCATTCATAATTCATATAGTTGATATAACGTTCATGTGGTTTCTTTTCACTTGCTTTTGAATAGCTCACGGTCCAGTCCATATCTAACGAAGAACCCAAGATATGCGTACCGCCCAAGGAATAGTTTTGCACCCGTTGGGTTTCAATACGTCTACCATCGCCACGTGCTTCATTGGCTCCTGCCTTATCTTCTCTGGAAATGCTGCTCAGGATAAAGCCTCCATCAACTCCGCGGTCATCGTCAGCCAATTCCACTTCAGTAGTTCTGCTGTAACGGTTTTCCCAATCATCCCGCCAGTTGTACATGATATTAGCAAATAAACTATGGTTATTATCAATTTTATAATCGAAGGCACCAGCAATACTCCTTCTCGCTCGCTGCACATCATAACGACGTACATCCTGCTTAGACAAATATGCATTTCCGAAATCATCCTGTTCCCATTTTCCTTCTACACTTTCTGATCCCATGTGATTGTTATTATAGGAACCACTAATGACCATACCAAATTTATTATCGGCAAAACGGTTACCGTATACAAAAGCGCCAGTATAAATCGGCGTGGTGTGAATAGGGTTATAACCACCCGCTAAAGTAGCGGAAATCCGTTGCCCATTGGGAGAAGCACGGGTAATCAAATTGACCGAACCGCCAATTGCATCAGCATCCATATCTGGGGTCAAGGTTTTGTTTACCTCGATACTTGAAATCATATCGGAAGGAATCAGATCCATCTGCACGTTTCGATTATCCCCTTCAGCTGAAGGAATCCGGTCGCCATTCAATGTCACAGAATTCAATTCAGGAGATAACCCTCGCACAATAATGTTTCGGGCTTCCCCCTGATCATTCTGCATGGTAATACCCGGCACCCTTTTTAAGGCATCTCCGATATTGGCATCCGGAAAGCGCCCAACCTGATCAGCAGAAATGATGTTGCTAATATTGGCTTTGTTCTTTTGTTGATTCAGTGCACGAGCCTGCCCACGTAAATGGTCGCCCATCACCACCACTTCATCCATTGCCGTAGAACGATCTTCCAGCGAAAAGTTTTTGGATACATTCTGTCCTACAACAAGGGTTGCCAATTGCTTTTGCGGTTGATAGCCCATATAGCGTACCTCTATTTCATAGGTACCGGCAGGGACATTTAGAAACTCATAATTGCCGTTCTGATCAGAAATTGTATATCGATTTCCAACGTTTAACCGAACAGTTGCCCCGGGCAATGAGGTATTGTTCAGTTTTTCTTTTATTTTCCCTGAAATGACACCACCGCTTTGGGCATATGCCACTGTCGTGAGTACCAATAATAGCAGGATTGATGTAAAAAATCTCTTCATTAACATAGTTTTTTGTTCAAGATGATTATCGAAACACTTTTAAATTCGACACAACAAAAGTGAAAATAAGTACACCTAAAAACTCCTTATATTCGTTACAAAAAAGAAACCCATCAACTTCAAGTGTGAACACAGGAGCAACAAAACGACTAAAACGACTTCAAAAACCTGAAAAACAATTATTTACAAATAAAAGAAGTACCATTAATTTTATGTTTACACAGTATTAAATTACGGCAAACAGACAGAGATCATGAACTTGGCTATGAGGAACAAAAACAAACAATTAACATTATTGTCTGGGATAAAAATAAAGACTCGATGGTAGACCAAAGGGCCTTTCACTGATCGTAAAGTAACCGGATCCATCTCTAGCGAAAGTTATCGCTTCACCTTGTGGCTCAACAACATAAGGCAAACTGATTCCCTGGCGATGAAACATGGTTAGTAGCGATTCGCCTGGTTTACGCTTCCAATAGTATACATTTAATAGATTTTTGATGAGCACTTCCGTACCATCAGCAGAAATAGTTGCACTGGTAATAAAAGTATAAGGTATACTCATTTCCCGTTTTAATACTATGGTATCAGTCGGATTTTTCGGTAAAGAGGCCATGTAAACCCCAACCTGCAGTTCGCGCTTGTTGATCACTACTAGTTTTTTAGCAATAGGATCAAAGAAAAAAGCTTCCGCATCCCTCGGGCCATCCACATAACGAAGCGTATAGGTTTTTACGGCTTTCCGCGGTATAGTATCTGTTTGTGGCGTCTTGCTCTCAGTCACTGTAGGCTCCTCAAAACGATGAATATAAACAACCGGCCGATTTCCTAAATTATCGCCAACATCGCCCACTAACAGATAGTTCTTATGATCTTCCTGCATACTGGCTATATCTTCCCAATCATAAGCGTGTATACCTGCTAAATAATAAGTTGCGCGACAGTTTGCTGTGCTGTCCAGTAAAAATATACGGGCTTTATCACCGCTATCGTTATGGGTCCAAA
This sequence comes from Olivibacter ginsenosidimutans, assembly GCF_039542865.1. Classification (NCBI taxonomy): domain Bacteria; kingdom Pseudomonadati; phylum Bacteroidota; class Sphingobacteriia; order Sphingobacteriales; family Sphingobacteriaceae; genus Olivibacter; species Olivibacter ginsenosidimutans. The sequence goes on from NZ_BAABIQ010000032.1 coordinate 31,698, forward strand.
AACAATGCGGATTATTAAGCGCAGACTCGAGTCCAGAAGCCTCATCGATCGCTGAATAACGTAAGTGCCCTTTATCAGTAGCTGAGCCAAAAGGACTAGTTTCCAAGTCTATTTGTGTGAGGATAGATAAAAAGAAAGAAAAACAAAGCAGCAGGATGATTAATCTCATGAATAGCTTCTATTATATAAGTTTGACAAAACTTTCACCTTGTGCCCAACCGCAAATTAGTACCTTTGTACATATTCACACGAAAGATGCATATCAAACAATTTTATGATACTAGTTTAGCACACGCTTCATATGCTCTGGTAAGCAACCATGAAGCTGTACTAATAGATCCAGCTAGAGATCCCGAACCGTACCTCGCCTTTTTGAGAGAAAATCATGCCAAACTTATTGGTATCATTGAAACGCATCCACATGCTGATTTTGTTAGTAGTCACCTGGAGCTACATCAGCGTACCGGTGCTCCGATTTATACAAGCAAGCTTGTTGGAGCAGATTATCCACACCATAATTTTGATGATGGCGATAGCTTTAAGGTTGGCCACCAAACCTTAGGGGCAATCAATACGCCGGGACATTCACCAGACAGCATTTGCGTGCTACTGGCCGACGGAAATGGAAAAGATTTAGCCCTATTTACAGGTGATACGCTCTTCGTTGGCGATGTTGGCCGACCGGATTTACGCGAGCACGTAGGCAACATGCAAGCCAAGGCTGACGAACTAGCTCGTGCGATGTATCATTCATTGCGTGATAAAATTGTTCCACTTGCTGATGATGTCGTGGTTTATCCCGCCCATGGTCCTGGATCGCTATGCGGTCGGAGTATGCGAAACGAACTGCAAAGTACCATTGGTAAAGAACGACAAGAAAACCCTGCCCTACAAATCAAGGATGAAAAAACCTTTATCCAACTATTAACCGCCGATCAACCTTTTATTCCAAAATACTTTGTCCATGATGTTGCCCTAAATCGCTTAGGAGCCGCGCCCCTGGCCGATAATTTAGCACACATCATTCAGCTGGATGAAGCCGTCTTAGCTGATGAACATGTTCTGCTGATTGATGCTCGTCCTGCTGAAGCATTTAAGGCAGGTCATCAAGAACATGCCATCAATATTCCAGATGGCCAAAAGTTTGAGACATGGTTGGGTAGTATTATAGCTCCCGGCGAATCTTTTTATCTAATCGTTGGAAAGGTCGAAGATGCACCTCATTTATTGCATAAAATTGCCAAAATTGGTTATGAAACAAACTGCAAGGGATATATCGAAGCTCCAGCTAATGGTCAGAAAAATCCGCTACTGGACCTTCCATTTTTTAACCAGCATCAGGATAACTTTACAATCATCGATTTACGTAATGGCAGCGAACTAAAGGAAGGAAAACTATTTAAAGAAGCGCTTTCTATACCGCTACATCGGTTACGGGAATCCGTCCACCTGATACCCGAAGAAAAACCTATTGTTGTCCACTGTGCTGGCGGGTATCGTTCGGCCATTGGTTCCAGTATCCTTGCCTCCCACATACATGTACCAGTATACGATTTGGGCACCGCGGTGGAGGAGTTTGATATGCGGTATTAGATACTAACAAAACACCACTTAACTAAAAATGGATTTTGTAACAACAGGAGACGGCTCTAAAACGATTTTTAACGCACAAGTTGGTGAGCATTATCATTCTAAACATGGTGCTGTACAAGAGAGCAAGCATGTTTTCTTGACATCAGGACTTCATTATTTTTTGGAGAATCAAAAGCATCCGCAGCGTCTCGTATCCATCTTAGAGGTTGGTTTTGGAACAGGATTAAACTTTCTACTAACCGCCGATTATTGTTTTCAGCAAGGAATAGATCTTCATTACACCGGCATAGAAGCCTATCCGCTGTCATTAGACACGATTAAAGAAACAGGATACCAACAGGTAGTAAACGCGACATTATGGGAAACGTTCCTTAAGCAATATGAAGGAGCACTTTCAAAAAAAAGATTTCTACTGCAACATATCACATGGGAAATCGCCCATCAGCTGGTACTGAAATTTAATACGATGCAAAAATATGACATCCTTTATTTCGATGCCTTTGCAGCCGTACATCAACCGGAAATGTGGAGCACCGAAACGCTCAGTCATGTATGTAATTTTTTGATTCCAGGCGGCGTATTCGTTACCTATGCCATTACAGGTAATCTCAAACGCACGATGAAAAGTTTAGGCTTTTCTATTGAAAAGGCTCCAGGAGCGCCAGGAAAAAGAGAGATGTTACGCGCCGTCAAAAATTAGTTGTGCGTTATGCGTTACGAGTTGCGCGCACCTTAACATTTTTTCCACAACTCACAACTCCCCCTCCACTCCTAGTCCAAATAACGCAAAATCATATTTAACCGGATCTTCGGGATCTAATAAGCGTAAACTTTCCGTAAGCTCAATTGCTGTTTGCCAATCGGTCTGTTTACGGCTAATTAATCCTAAATGCCGCGCTACCCGATCGACATGCACATCACATGGACAAATCAATTGTTGCATAGTCATGTTCTCCCAAATGCCAAAGTCGACTCCCTGATTATCTTTACGCACCATCCAACGCAAAAACATGTTCAACCGTTTACAAGTTGATTTTTGGGCAGGAGAACTAATGTGTTTGCGTGTCCGTATAGGGTAATCGGGTAAGCTAAAAAAGTACGTGCGAAAGCGATTAAGTGCAGATTCTACCGAAATTGGATCTTGCACCAATTCGCCTATATAGCAAGTTTCACTGCTTAATTTAACCTCTAGCGCGAACGCAGATTCAAAAGACAGGTATTCCTCTCTAAATGCAGCAGTTTTCATGTTCGGAACAAAGGCCTGTTCTAACGAGCTGAACCTTTCATAATGTGCTTTAAAAAAGCTGATAAAATACAGCAAATCGGTATCGTTAAATGTCCGGTGTTTAAAGCCAAGTAGATTTTTAAGGTCCTGCTCTTGATGGTTTTTAACAAAATCATACGGACTTCCATCCATCCGCTCAATTAGCTCTTTACATTTATTGATAATCGTTTTCCGCTGTCCCCAGGCCAGTATCGCTGCAAAAAAACCTATAATTTCGACATCCTGCTTTATAGTAAAGAGATGTGGAATACAAACAGGATCATGTTCAATGAAACCCGGCTGATTATATTGTTCAACCTTACGATCGAGGAATTCTTTTATGTTTAACACGTCAATATCAGTTATGTGTTGTGAGTGTGCCTTGAGAATATCTGTGACGCCATACGAAACGCGCAACTGGCAACTGGTAACTCACAACTTAAACAAGCGCTTGCTTCAAATCTGCCAACAAATCGTCGATGTCTTCCACACCTACACTGATGCGGATGAGATTATCTACTACACCCACCTTCTCGCGTACTTCTTTGGGTATCGAACCGTGGGTCATGGTAGCGGGGTGGTTAATTAATGACTCCACTCCTCCCAACGACTCTGCAAGCGAAAAAATCTTAAATGAAGAAGCTATCTTAAAGGTATCCTGCAAGGAAGTGTTTTTCAAAACAATGGAAATCATGCCACCAAAATCGCGCATCTGCTTCTTGGCAACGTCATGATTAGGATGATCCTCAAAGCCCGGCCAGTATACTTTTTCTATTTTAGGATGCTGACGAAGAAAAGTCGCTACCTGCCGGCCATTTTCACAATGTGCTTTCATGCGTAAATGCAAGGTTTTAATCCCTCGTAGCGCCAAGAAACTATCCTGAGGGCCAGGGGTTCCACCACAAGCATTATAATAGAAAAAAAGTTGTTTATACAACTCCTCGCTATTCGTTACCAAAGCGCCCATTACAACATCGCTATGACCGGCAATATATTTGGTCACCGAATGCATGACAATATCCGCACCCAAGTCGATAGGATTTTGCAAATAAGGAGAGGCAAAGGTATTATCAACCACATAAAGTACATCGGCTGCTTTTGCTACCGCAGCTATCGCTGCGATATCAACGATCTGCATAGTTGGGTTCGTTGGTGTTTCTACCCAGATTAACTTGGTCTTTTTGGAGATAAGAGACGCCACATGCTCTGGCTTAGTTACATCCACAAAGTGGAACGTAATGCCATAATGCTCAAACACCTTCGTAAAAATACGATAAGAGCCACCATAAAGATCATTACCGGTAATCACCTCATCGCCTGGACGTAATAACCGTAAAACCGTATCTGTAGCGGCCATCCCACTTGAAAAAGCTAGACCAAATTGGGCATTCTCCAAAGAAGCCAAACAATCTTCCAATGCTTTACGAGTAGGATTAGTTCCTCTCGAGTACTCATAGCCCTGATGCTCTCCAGGTGACTTTTGCCAATAGGTAGATGTTTGGTAAATAGGAGTCATAACTGCCCCTGTGGTAGGATCGGGGTGTTGCCCCGCATGTATCGCTTTTGTCGCAAATTTCATTTTTTAAGATTTTTAGACATAAGACATAAGTAGCAAGACTTCAGTCATTGTGTCCTGATACCTGATACTTACATCTTGATACTTACATCTTGATACTTGATACTAGACTTTAATACGCTTTAGCAAACAACACCCTTTGTGCAGATGGTTTACCCGTAAATATACACGTGCCAGCTTCTTGTTTATTGTCTAAGGGAATACAACGGATGGTTGCTTTTGTTTCTTCCTTCACACGCTTTTCGGTTTCGGGGGTACCATCCCAATGCGCTGCTATAAAACCTCCTTTGCCTTCTAATACCCGTTTAAATTCTTCATAAGAATTGACCTCCGTAATGTGTTCGTTTCGATAAGATAAGGCCTTTTTGTAAATATTTTCTTGAATATCGTCTAACAATGCCACAATCCGTTCTGACAAACCTTGGCGGTTTACCGTTTCCTTGGTTTGGGTATCTCTTCTAGCCAGTTCTACGGTACAGTTTTGAAGATCACGCGCACCTACAGCAACACGCACAGGTACTCCCTTAAGTTCCCATTCAGCAAATTTAAAACCTGGACGTTGTGTGTCCCGATCATCATACTTTACTGAAATCCCTTTCGCCTTTAAATCTGCAATCCATTCATCTGCCAAGGCGCCAATTTGCTGACTTTCCTCCGTAGTTTTATAAATTGGTACAATGACAACCTGTATAGGTGCCAGTTTAGGTGGTAATACCAAGCCAGCATCATCCGAATGGGCCATAATCAAGGCGCCCATTAAGCGGGTAGACACTCCCCAAGAGGTTGCCCAAACATAATCCAGCTTTCCTTCTTTGGATGTAAATTTTACATCGAACGCTTTAGCAAAGTTTTGACCAAGGAAGTGCGATGTCCCAGCTTGTAAGGCTTTACCATCTTGCATCAATGCTTCAATACAATAGGTATCCAAAGCTCCTGCAAAACGTTCGGTCTCGGTTTTTTTTCCTCTGATCACCGGTAGGGCCATCCAATGCTCAGCAAAAGTAGCATATACTTCCAGCATACGCTCAGTCTCTTCCACAGCCTCTTCTTTTGTTTCGTGGGCTGTATGTCCTTCCTGCCATAGAAACTCTGCCGTACGCAAAAATAATCGAGTACGCATTTCCCACCGCACCACGTTCGCCCATTGGTTCACTAAAATAGGAAGATCACGATAAGACTGAATCCATCCTTTATAAGTATTCCAAATAATGGTTTCCGATGTGGGGCGTACAATCAATTCCTCCTCTAGCTTTGCCTCTTCATCGACAATGATTTGGCCATTGCCATCATTCTTTAAGCGATAATGTGTCACAACGGCACATTCCGTCGCAAAACCTTCTACATGTGAAGCCTCCTTTGAAAAAAATGACTTTGGAATGAAAAGTGGAAAATAAGCATTACTATGCCCAGTATCTTTAAACATTTGGTCAAGTGCCGCTTGCATTTTTTCCCAAATAGCGTAGCCATAGGGCTTTATAACCATGCATCCCCGTACAGCGGAATGTTCGGCTAGATCAGCCTTACTTACCAATTCATTATACCATTGTGAATAATCCTCGTTTCTACCGGTTATACCTTTGCTCATTTTGTGTTCTTGGAATAGTATTTGTAAATAAAAATAATGTATAAGGCATTAAAAAGTCAACCACCATTATATCGAGAAGTCCGAATTTTCGGAACCCGGTAAAAATGATGGCTTTTAGATAGCCTCATTTATACGAATGTTATTTTATTAAAAATGTTAAAATATCAGTAAAGTTACGTCCATTTTGCGAATGTAAGGATTATTAAATTATTTTTGTAGCAGACGCAAATGAACAACCGTTACCTGATTAAAGTTTATCCATCATTCCGTGTCTTGGCTATAGGGTATCTGGCAAGGCGCACAAAATGAGGAAACACACAGTTTGCTGATGATAAATGAACAATTTTGAATGAGTAGCTAAGCGACATTAGAGACAAATTCTAATTAAACCTTTTTGGTTTACTGCAGTCTAATTAAAACCAATTGACGAGAAAGGAAAATATAATGAAAAGTAAGTCCATTTTGATAAAAGGTGCCTTCGCTTTAGGAGCATTATCTTTAGGTGCCTGTGCTACAAACCAGTACGCACAACATACTTTTCAGGATGACGTATATGGGGGGAAAGGTAAAGCTCAGGAAGTAGCTTATCAAAGCCCAGATTACTACGACGAATACGCAGATCCTGTGGATACCGGCTATACGGATGACGCAGATACCGATGCTTATGCCGATCAAGACCAATATGCTGATCAGAATGAAAGTTATTACAACGATGAGTATGCGGACAGCTATGGTGACGCTTACGCAGACGAATACAGCGACTACGAATATGCTAACCGCATTAACCGTTTTTACTATGCTACCCCTGGTATGACCTATTACGATCCATTTTTTGACCCTTGGTATGGTTATGGCTTTAACGGCTGGGGTATCAGCTTTGGTTGGAGCAGCGGCTGGGGCTGGGGCGGTGGTTTAGGCTGGGGCGGTTACTGGGGTAACCCCTACTATGCTGGCGGCTGGGGTGGATGGTACTCTCCTTGGTGGGGCCCATATTCTTATTATGGTGCTGGCTGGGGTGGTTATTACGGTGGTTACTGGGGTGGTTACCCTGGCTGGGGCTGGGGTGGCGGTTATGCCGGCCGTGTAAATTATAATCCTAGACCTTATGCCATGAGCTATCGAAATACTTCCGGAGGTTCTATTACTAGAAGCAGAGAAGGTGTGTTAGCCCGTGTTTCTGGAAGCAGCAGAAACAGAACACCTTCAGCCAGAAGCACATGGGGTGTTGGTAGTCGTTCTCGTGGAACAACACGCACAAGCGAAACTTATCGTCCAACAGGTTCGAGAAGTAGAGAAGCTATACGTCCAGGCAGTTCAACAAGACCTTCCGCAGTACGGCCAAATGGTTCAACAAGTCGATCCTCATACGGTCGCCCAAGTGGATCTGAAAGACCTGCTGTCAATAGACCTTCTACGAGTAGACCAAGCAGTATGTCCAGACCTACATCGCGTCCGAGTAGCATGTCTAGGCCTACATCGAGACCGAGTTCATCGGTATCGAGGCCTGCTCCACAAAGTTCTAGACCATCTTATACGCCGGCACCTAGTCGTTCTTCAGGTGGCTTTAGTGGTGGTGGAAGCGTAAGCCGTGGTGGTGGCGGCGGTGGTGGCAGCCGAGGAGGCTCTAGAGGTAGATAAATAGATCAAAAAATGATTTTATTGAAAAACCGACTATGGGATTTATTCAAACTAATGAACATTAGTCGGTTTTTTATTTGGTCTATAATGCCTTGACTCTGTAGTACGTAAATGAATTTGCTCTTTAATATTGAAACAAGATGAATACTAAACAATTAACTATATTAGGTGCTTTATTGGGTTTTTTCGTTACTTCAAAAGCGCAAAACAGTGACGAAGCATTACTTTTTTCCCAATATGACCAAGGTTCTACCGCACGATTTAAAGCCATGGGTAACGCACAAACCTCACTTGGAGGCGATATTAGTAATATTTCAGGTAACCCCGCTGGATTGGGCTTTTTTAACAGCTCTGACTTTGCTATTTCGTTAGACTATTTTGGCGATAAAAACAAAGCAACTTATTTTGGCAATCCCTACAATGATACCAAAGATCGTTTTGGTCTAAATCAACTAGGCATTGTTTTCAATTTGCCTAATATGCGTGCTCGGGGAAGTAATCTCGATCAGGGTTGGATAAATTTTAATGTTGGTATTGGTTACACAAAAACCAATAGCTTTCATTCTAAATTGACCTATTTTGGCAATAACCCGAACTCCAGTATAGCTGATTATTTTATGGATCAAACTTATCTCGACCAAAATTCTGTTATCGGCAAAATTGGCTGGGACTTCGGACTATTTGACCAAGGGAAAAGTGGCGATCCATATTATGGCATGACCAGTCTGAACAATGAACAGGGAATCATGAACAGTTATAGCGGATTTCAGTCGGAAACTAACTTATCCTTTGGTGCTAACTATAGCAATAAATTCTATTTAGGGGCTTCGATAGGGCTGGCAACTATTGACTATAAGGCAAATCGTCATTTCTATGAAGATGGCTTTATAGAAGATTTAACCTATCTAAAGACGCAACCTAACTGGCAAGAATCCCGTTTCGTAACAGACGAGGGTTACAAAGAACTTTTAAACTCTGATTTTGAATATGATGACCAAGTTTGGAGTCATACCAAAGGTACCGGTGTGAACCTCAAACTAGGAATGATTTACCGACCTGACGACATCTTTCGTATTGGTATCTCTGCTACAACACCTACTTGGTATCGGATGTCAGATGGTTGGGATGATTATTATGGCATCGTGAACTATGAACCAAATGGAGGAGCTCAGATTGGCGATCCAGCAGAAGATGCCACCCAAGGTAATTATGCAGAATATAACCTACGTACCCCCTATCGCTTGAATGGTGGCGTATCTGCTGTATTCTCCCGTGGTTTATTAAGTGCCGATGTTGAATTTGTGGATTATGCGAGTATGCATTTCTCTTCTTCCGATAATCCGGATATCGAGTTATATAATGAGCAAATCAAGAATAGTTACCAAGGTGCCGTCAATTTTAAGGTTGGTGGTGAGTTTATCGTAACACCAGCATTTTTATTACGTGCAGGGTATAACCATCAAGGGAATCCCTATAAAGAAAATGATTATAAGGCACAGTCAATAAGCGGTGGTTTAGGTTTCCGATTTGGCAATTATTATGTTGATGCTACTTACCAAAACTGGAGACAGGAATATAATCATTCTCCGTATAGTTTTACACCTGAAATGGGCTTTGAAACCCCTGTTGCTAGCATTAAAAATACAAGGAATTATGTGTTTTTAACGATAGGTACAAAGTTTTAATCCTTACAACGATTGAAACGTAAATAGCTTATTTATCCAAAACTTTATTATTTCGAGACCTATTTCGGCTTGGTAAGCCCAAGCCGAAATAGGTCTCTCCTATCTATCCCCAACCCAATGAGGATAAATTGGATGTTGAGCAGAAACATGATCTAATTCTTTCAGCTGATTTTCAGATAAATTCCAACCAACGGATTCTATATTTGCCAGAAGCTGTTCTTCGTTTCGAGCTCCAATAACAATAGTAGATACGGTTGGATTGTGCAATAACCAATTTAAGGCAACTTGTGGGATTGACTTACCGATTTCCTTTCCAATTTTTTCTAAAACATCTAATACATCGAACAGAAAATCATCGCTAACAGGTGGTGCACCAACAGCACCTCCAGATTTTATTCGGCCTTCCTTTAATTCTTGCCCTCTCTTTATTTTTCCAGTCAGTCTACCCCATCCAAGAGGGCTCCAAACCATCAGTCCCATCTGCTGGTCTTCCAAAAGTGGCATTAGTTCTTGTTCATAATCCCTGCCAATTAAGGAATAATACCCTTGATATACGATGTATTTTTCCAAGTTATGCTTTTCCGAAATGGAGAGCGATTTCATTAATTGCCAAGCTGCAAAATTAGAACAACCGATGTATCGTATTTTTCCACTCCTTACCATATCATCAAGTGTTCGTAAAGTCTCTTCTATTGGTGTAAACCGATCAAATCCGTGCATGAAATATACATCTACATAATCGGTATTCAGCCTTCTCAAACTGTCATTTAACGCATTCATAAGATGGTAACGGGATGAACCTTTTTCATTAGGAAGCTCTCCCATCTGAAAAGAAGCTTTCGTAGCGATGATACTTTTATCCCGTTTTCCTTTTAAGGCTTGGCCGAGCACGATTTCTGAATCACCTATAGAATATACATTTGCCGTATCAAAAAAATGAATTCCTCTTTCTAAACAAATATCGATAAGCCGCGAGGCTTCTTTTGCATCTGTTTGCCCCCAGCGTTTGAAAAACGCATTGGTGCCACCAAATGTACCCGTTCCAAGACTTAAAACAGGCACCTTTAAACCTGAATTACCTAAATTTCTGTATTCCATCATGATTAATTTTTAAAATGATTATTTTCTGTTTTAATACTGATGATTGCAAAAATTACCGCAATGAGGGCAAATGCCGTACTCATTAAGGCAATAGACTGTAATCCTAGTGAAGAGGATATGATAACTCCTCCAAGATATGAACCGATGGCTATACCGATGTTAAATGCAGAGATATTTAAAACCGAGCAGACATCTTCCGCTCCTTTTAAATGTTTTTCGGCTAACCTGATAACGTAAAGTTGCATGCCCGGCACTGTTGCAAAGCCTAAAAATCCCATTGCTGCAACTAATAAAAGTGTGGCTACTTTAAAAGGAAGTAAAAAATACATTAGGGTAAAAATGACTGCCAAAAGCGTAAATAAACGAAACAGCACCTTCGCCGGATCGGTATTAGACCATTTACCGCCAATCATATTGCCCAATGCGACAAAAAAACCATATAATAACAGGATTAGGGTGATACGATCTACTGAAAATCCTGATATCGTTTCCAATAAAGGAGATAGATACGTAAATGTGCCAAATAAAGCAGCGAAAGAAAATAAGGTTAATGAAAATCCAAGCAGTATCGATTTGCTTTTTAATACTTTTAGTTGATAAGTAATGTTAATCGGAGTACCCATCTGGATTTCTCTGGGTAGCAAAAGATAGTTGGCAAAGAAACAAATCACCCCAATAATCGAAATTCCTCCAAATGTGTATCGCCATCCAAAATGTTGCCCTATATAAGTCCCTATAGGCACTCCTGTAACCATTGCGACGGTTAAGCCTGTAAACATAATGGCAATGGCAATAGCACGTTTGTCTTTCGATACTAAACTGCTGGCAATATTGGCTCCGATGCCTACAAAAACACCATGTGCTACTCCAGATAATACCCTACCCATTATCAAGGTCAGAAAATTACTGGAAAATGTAGCCATTGCATTACTTACGATAAATAAAAGCATAATGGCTAGCAATAATTTCTTTCGAGGTATACCGCTAGTGAAGGCTGTTACAAATGGACCGCCAATCGCCACACCAATTGCATAAGAAGTTACAATCCACCCTGCTGTCGATACGCCGATCAATAGATCATCGGCTATTGTCGTCAACAGTCCGATCATCACTACTTCCGTTGTTCCAATGGCAAAAATACTCACCGTCAAAGCCCATAAGGCGACAGGAAGACGGTTACTATGTTTGGTTATTTCTATTGTATTTTTCATTTGACAAAACTCCGAAGCCGATACTACATGCTATAGGATATTTGTCAAAGATTTGATGTGAGGTTTATCACGTCATTTTGGAGAGACGGCTTAAGGTTTCGCGTGTAACCCCTAGGTAAGAAGCAATCATCGCTTTCGGAACCCGCTGGATGAGCCCAGGATAAATGGTTAATAGATTATGATACCGTTCATTGGCATTGCTACTTAGAAAACATAAAATTCTTTTTTGTAGCGCGATATACCCATTTGTGGTCTTTTTTAAAAAGAAGTATTGCATTTTGGGCAATTCCCTACTCAGCTTTTCTTTATTCCCAAGTGTTAATGCCATTACTTCTGTATCTTCCAAACAGGTGACCATAAGGGTTGACTTGCTTTTATGATGAAAGGCTTCAGCATCGGTTATCCACCAGTTTTCCATCCCAAATTGTAGTATATGGTCCTTACCATCCAAATCTAATCGAGAAACTTTCATTAGCCCTTTGATCACAAAAAAATCATAATTTGCATAATCCCCATCGTGAAGCACGATCTGATGTTTTTTGAATCTTTTGCTTCGAAAATGTTCCAAAACGAATGTAAATTCTTCATCCGTTAATTGGACAATTTCTTCAATCTGCTTTCTTAATGGATGGCTTTTCATTACCCGTTTTCTTTCCAGTTATTATCTTTTGGCGTTGCGTCCATAAATATGCCTCCATCTAAATATACGGATTTTACAATACCCTTCTTGGTTTGCACCTGCAAGTGAATCGTTTTGGGATGATCCTTCCAAACGGAAGGTGTAAAATGTTGGCGTTCTTCTGACCCATCAGCATAGCTAATCACTACATCAAAAGGAATGGCAAAGCCCCCAATATTTTCAGCTGTTATTGCAAGTTTGTTAGTCAACTGTTTTACTTCGCCGACTTTCAAATCGATATAATTGTTCGTAAAAAACCAGTTTTGGAAAAACCAATTTAAGTCTTGACCCGAGCCTGTATTCATAGAATTAAAGAAATCCCACGGCATAGGATGCTTACCGTTCCAGTTATCCATATACGTATGCAAAGCCGTTTTAAAAAGTGCATCACCCAGCAAATCTTTTAAAGCCAAATAAGATAGGGAAGCTTTACCGTATGAATTGCGTCCATAACCAACGCCAGACACTTGGTTTGACATCGAAATGATAGGTTGATCTTCTTCTGTTGAGGGATCATTGATATAACTTTTTATTCTGAAATTTTTATAATTTTCATCTGCGCTTTTTTTATCATTATAGCTCAAAGCGATCAAATATTCCAACGTGGTTGCCCAGCCCTCATCCATATAAGCATAACGGGTTTCGTTGGTACCCATATAAAAAGGGAAGTAGGTATGCGCAATCTCATGATCTTGCACAAAACGTCCGAAAGCATCATTGCCGGTTTCCGAATCGTTCACCATCATTGGATATTCCATATCTGCAAAGCCTTGTACTGCCGTCATTTTGCTATAAGGGTAAGGAACACCAGGCCAGTGATTAGAGAACCAGCTCAGCGCATAGCTACTGTACTTAACAGAGTTCACGAAATCTATACTGCTTTCGCTATAGGCGGCTTGGGTGCTTGCCCTACGCTTGGTTTTGGGATCGACCACCACACTTGAGGCATCCCAAACATAATGGTTGCTCAAAGCAAAACACACATCCGGAATATGCTCGGCCTTAAACTTCCAAATATTCCAAGACTGTTGTGTTGTTACTTTTCCTGCTTTCATCTCCTCAGCTGTTGCTACATGAATAACCTGATCGCTTTTATACGATTCTTTTAATCTCGATGCAATTGGGGCCTGCAGTACCTCGTCAGGGTTTAAAAAGTCACCTGTAGCCCATACGACATAGTTTTTGGGTGCCTTAACCGTAAAAGTATAATCATTAAAGTCGTTGTAAAACTCGCCACGGTCAGTATGCGGAATCATATCCCATCCATTATAGTCATCGTATACCGATACGCGGGGATAAGAATAAGCCACGTAAAAGGTATTCGCATCAATCTGCCCTTCCCTGCCACTTTGCTTAGACAAAGGATAAGTCCAGGCAATTTCTATTGTAGCATTGCTTTTTGGCATGATCACTTCGTTTAACTTGATCGTGCCCACCGTTCCCCAATCGCTAGCATCTATTGGGTATGTTTTTCCATTTATGCTAAGATGGCTTATGGTTAAACCTTCGGAAAGAAAATCGGCACTTACATAACCACTACGAGGCGCTTGAGGTTTATGGATATTATTGACAAAACGAATGGCTAATGACTTTAAGGTATCCGGACTATTGTTGCTATAGGTAATCGTCTCTGTTCCGGTGACTACCTTTGTTTCATCATCTACCTGCAAATCCATTTGATAAACGCCCTTATTTTGCCAGTAGTTTTTTCCCGGCTTTCCACTCACATCGCGCGTTCCCCGTTCGTAAGCCATTTTAATATTTCTAGGTAGATAAAGATCTTGCGCCGACGATGGTATCCAACAATAAATGAAGCAAACTGATAAGACTAAACGAAAATTCATGTAATGAAAATTAAAAATTCAAAAGTAAAAAAAGCTCTACGTTATTACGTGCTAAGTAAAAAGCGGTAAATGGGCTGTAAACTATTTAGCCATAAGCTATAAACCATCACTAATAACGCACAACTCGCAACTATAATTAATAACCAAACGCTCACTGTCCTAACCAAGCTTCTCGCACAAGCAACTGACCAGCGTCTGCTTGAGCATCTAAGGTAAGCATATGTTCTGCGGAAGGATCAAAACGAATACCTGCAAATCCAAAGAATTCGCCATAAGGTATGGGCGTATTTCCTTGTACATATGTTAGCAGAAACTGCTTGATCTCAGGGTAACTTAGTTGCTCAATTTCATCAAACAGCTCATCGTCTAAAAAATATTTATCTTTTCCAAAACGAACCCCCAGATCGTGCGTTAAGTTTTTCAGTCCATAACCTCCCTCTGATAAATGGAGCAAATACAGATCTAGGCAAGCAGCAATTAAGGCACCTTTTTGATAGACATTGCCATATTGATCGGCATAAGTGCTTGCTGCATATTTACTTAATTTAGTAAAGGCCAAGGTATCATTATATTGTTCTCGGGAGGTGCGGATTTTATCAGACAATTTATCCAAGAACTGTTGTGTCGTATTTAAACCACTCTTCACTTGCACATGATGTGCCGTATATTCCGTGCTGCCTTCATACAACCATAAGTGCTCGGATAATACGGGTTCTTGGTAGTTAAATTCTTTCACTTCCTTCGAGGCGATGGTTAGCGGCGTAATGATATGAAAAAATTCATGAGAGGACACGTCTACAAGAAGCTTTTTCATTTGCTCCGCAGGCATTTCTGGCAAGTAATAAAAAGAAGATGTTGGGTGTTCCAAAGCCCCGCCAATACCTCCCTTAAAGGACTGTTTAACTTCCGGTGACTTAAAATAATAAAGAAAAGCATACCGATTTGCCGGTAATTTACCGCCTAAATATGTTCTAGCTCCCTGTAGCAGATCAGACAACCATCCGGCAATTTGCTTAGCATGCACCTGTTGGTGAGGAGAATAAACGGACACCAATACATCGCAATTACCAACCTTGACAGTAGCCGTATCGGGTATGCCATACATAATGGGCGTATCATACAATTCATCCAAACTTTTCATGTTAAAAACATCCTGTGTTTCGGTATGACTAGTAGGCATAGCACTCGTAGACGAATAAAAGCTGCTCGGTTTATCAATAGTTATCGAAAAAGGTAACTGATTTTGACCTTCAAGGTATCCAAAAATACCAGGTGTGTGCAACACCACATTTTTAGCCTCAAAGTTAGTCGCTGCCATCGGGTAAACGGCGTGTTCTTGCTCCGTATCGAAGATATCTTCAACCGTATAGGTGATTTTAACTAACTTATTTGCTTTTTTGATTTCCCAACGGTTAGTATCGAGGCGCGCAACAGGCAATAGTTTTCCTTTTTTGTCAAATGCTTTTACGTCACTTACAAAAGTCCCATAGTTGCTAATCGCATAAGTTCCCGGAATAATTTTCGGCAGATTAAAAAGGATCTTCTTTTCTTTTTGTGGAGGAGTTTGCAGTGTAACGGAAAGTGTATCACCTTGTAAATGATTGAGATCTAATGCATAATGATATTCTTGTGCATAAACGCATATGATCGTAATTATAGAAAGGAACGTTAATAATATCTTCTTCATGAATGGTACTTTTTATCAGTAATATAGGCAAAGATAATAATTACTTGAAGCTGTTCCATTTTTGACGTCTACAATATAATAATGAGGCATTGCGGGATGTCTTTAAACCCGCATACGCTGTAGGCTTTAAGCAATAAGCATCTACCGATTTATCGACTTGCAAACCGTGCCAATAGATTAAAGCATACAGCCTATTGCTGAATTGGGGTTAAAGAAGCATGATGAAGGTTAAAAGGAAAGCAAAATTGGATGGAGATCGCTTTGCAAGCAGATAGAAGTAGACTAAGGGTTAAAGATTTATAATGAAGTAAAAAATTAATAGCAAAATAAAAGTTCCGATCAGAAAAGTTGATCGGAACTTCATTATCCTAAATCAAATCCTTTAATTACCGCTTATTTAAAAAAGCCCTCAACATCCAGTTTTGCTTTTCGTTAAATTGCATAAAGGCGTTGACCATATCATTAGACCCTTCATCGTTCGCTTCATCCGTTATTTCTAAAAGATCACGTTGCAAAGCAATTAATACTTCCAAGTCGTCAACCACTGCCTTTACCAAATCGATATCAGACATACCAATAGTATCGATTTCCTTAATTTCTGCAGTTTCCAAATAATCTTGATATCTGCTCAAGGGCGACTTTCCTAAAGTCAATATTCGTTCTGCTAATTCGTCTATAGTAGTAATGGCATTGTTATACAGTTCTTCAAATTTGGCGTGCAAGGTGAAGAAATGGGATCCCCGCACATTCCAATGACAACCACGAAGTTTCTGGTAATGCACATGGTAGTTTGCTAGTAAATCATTCAAATGATCAACTACCGGTCTCAATTTTTTCTCTTCTAAACTTATTGCTTTGGGATTCATATGTTTTATGTATATTTTATTTACTATAACTTTTAAGAGAACAGCACAAAAAGCATTTTGTTTAATAAACCTGCTCGTCTTTTTTCTTTCTGACGAATAGATTATAATTCTCGTGTTTTTCTACATAAATCGGTGTATCTTTCTCAATAAATCCATCTAAAGCTATGGCATCGTACCACTTTCCATCGATTTCAATTTTTCCTGATGGGCGCAATGCTGTTTTAGCGATTCCTTCCTTATGGATCATTCCTGGATCTTTAACAGAAGAGACATAACCCATATCTGATTGTTGTTCATCGGCTAACACTAAGCGTTTGAAAGCGCTGGTTTTAAGCATACTTTTTCCAAAAATCACGCAAAGAATAATCGCACCAATGGTGGAGGCTACCACAATGATAAAGGATGTCATGAGCTGATTCGGCTCCGCCGGCATAAAATCAAAGTGCTCATTTGGAACCATACTGAATGCTAAACCACATACCACGGCTATGATACCCAATATGCCGGCCACACCAAAACCAGGAATGACAAAAATTTCTAGAAGTAGCAAAATTAAACCTACAATAAAGAGCGCTACCTCCCAATTATCTGCTAATCCCTGAATATACAGCGGGGCAAAAAACAATGATGCCGCTAAAATTGCTACGACCAAAGCAAAGCCAATACCTGGGCTTTGCATTTCGAAATAAATGCCGCCAATAATTAATAGAATTAAAATTCCGCTCACAGCGGGATTAATGAGGAAGTCGATGACTTGGTCTACCCAGGTTGTTTTATAGCGTAACACCAAGGGATCACCTAAATTTTCTTTAGTTAAAATTTCGGCAAAACTATCTACTTCCCCATCAGCCAGTCCGGTTTTTACCGCCTCCGCTGTCGTTAAAGTGAGCACTTTACCAGCCTCTTTTATGTCGGGAAGAGCCACATCTGGGTCGACAAATGCCTCAGCTATTTTGGGGTTACGTCCTTTGGCTTCAGCGGTTGCCCGCATTAAACTACGCATATACGATTGGTATTTCTCCGGCATAAGTTCGCCTTCAGGATTGACCACACTTGATGCTCCTAAACTTGCCCCTTTTATCATATATATTTTATCACAAGCCAAAGCGATTAAGGCTCCAGCAGATGCCGCGTTGTGATTAATGAAAGCAATGGTTTTCATAGGTGCATTTAAAATTTTTGTACGGATAGAGTCTGCATAGTTTAATGCAC
Source organism: Olivibacter ginsenosidimutans (assembly GCF_039542865.1). Lineage (NCBI taxonomy): Bacteria > Pseudomonadati > Bacteroidota > Sphingobacteriia > Sphingobacteriales > Sphingobacteriaceae > Olivibacter > Olivibacter ginsenosidimutans. Next base: position 49,639 of record NZ_BAABIQ010000032.1, read on the forward strand.
CTCCATAGGTATTAATTTCAATCAGCACAATAGTTGCTTTTTTTTGCTGTGCATCTTTAAACGCTTCATCTGTTCTTCTCCAAGCGGCGGGACCTACCTCTCCATTTAAATGGAATTGGTATAACGTATTTTGCTGCTGTCCTTGGGCTACTAAAGTAACCATAGACCAAAGCATTATTAAACTAAGGCTACGCAAATACTTAAGGAAGTTGATTACTTCAATCATATCACTTGATTACTTAAAAATTTTATCCTTTACCTTCAATTATAAAAACCCGCTTTCAATACTCTTAGACAATCCATCTACATGTGTAAAGCGATTACGCACGATCGCATGTATTGCTATTTTGTGTTCGAGAATGCAAAATTTTACATAAGTTTGCAACAGAAACAACCGTTTCTACAAAAGTGTTTGTAGAACGCCTTTATAAAGATAAGCATTTTTCAATTAGCGAATTCGCTAATTGGCTAATTGTTCAATCATGACAGAAGCTTTTTCCCACCGCTTTGATGGTCTTATCTGGAAGATGGATATTTATGAGCCAGCTGAGCTACTCGCACTCGAATGGAGGACAACGGAAGGTATTCCAAGATTCAGTGTCATCCATTATTCGAGTGGACAGTTGCTAGCAGACGCTATTAGCTATGGCGACCGTTGGTGGACGTTAGCTGCTGTGACAGCCCATCAAGTGCTGCTACACCATTATCCACAGCCAAACCAAGGGCAAACAAGTGCTTTGGCTGCCCTATCAATTGATACCGGAAAAATATTATGGGAACGATTTAATCTACAGTTTCAAGAACTATTAATGGAGGGAATAGCTGTTAAACAAGGCTTTATGGGTGCAAACGACATCAGTGTCTTAGATAGTTATACAGGCCATACGCGAATATCGCGCACAAAGCTGGAAAAATTACGCCCGTTACAGCGGTCGATACAAGTAGCCCAACCAACGACCGATACGCCTACTATCCCTCTATTAGCCCACACAGCACTTGCCGGTCCCTATTTTAGGGCAACTAGTGGCACGCGCGAATTTTGGGCATATCATGTACATCAAGAAAAAGGTTTCCGCTTACTACTATCAGTCTTCGATGCAGGCAAAATCATTTTCAATGAATGCATTGTCGATCAGCTGCATCAATTATTACCAGAAACTTTTTTCCTAGTTAACCAACAATTGTTTTTTATCCGAAATAATAAACAGGAAATTGTTTCGTATTTTGTATAATTGCATTCCATATGAAGAGAAATAAAATCATAAAAAAAATAGGCGTTTCCGCCATCTGTATATTCATTGGCCATACCGGCTTAGCCCATAACTTAATCAGTAGAGATTCAATCGGTGTTGAAAATCAAAATGGCAAAAAAGTCATTTTACATAAATTGGAATCCAAAGAATCTTATTATTCTTTAGCGAGGAAATACCATTTAACACCGAAAGACATTATCGATTTCAACACCAATAAATCACTTAAGGCGGGAGATATTGTTAAGATTCCCACGGGCCAACCATTTGAATCTGAACAACCGATTGCTGCAGTAAAAAACAAATCCGATCAAGCAGCTAAAGACGGGGGAACAGCACTGTCATCACAATCAACAGAATCTATTGAATACAAAGTTGGTGCTAAAGAAACACTCTTTGCGATTTCAAAACGTTTCGGCGTTAGTGTCGATGCCATAAAAAAGGCTAATAATTTAACCGACAATTCGTTAAAAGCTGATCAGGTAATCAAAATTCCAAACACGTCAGTAGAAAAGGCCGCTACGGATCCAGCTGTAGAAAAAAAGGTGATCAGTGACGATGAGTTGAATACTGCTTCAAACAAAGTTGACGAATTAACGACAAACAAAGAAGACACTACCGAAACTCCAAAAGAAGACAGTACACCTGCTAACCGTTATGGTATTAAACAAGTAACAGCAAGCGGCATTGGCGTTTGGATGGACGATCTAAATGGCGAGTCCGGAAAAATGCTAGCGTTACACAATGCTGCACCTATTGGAACAGTTATTAAAATTACCAATCCGATGACGAACCGTACTACCTACGCAAAAGTAGTAGGAAAATTTAATGAAACCTCAGACAACAAGGACGCCATCATTGTTATCTCCAAATCGGTTGCTTCACTGATTGGTGTTATTGATCGGAGATTTCGGGTAAATATTAGTTATTAGTTGAGTCGTGGGGTAGTTGAATCGTGAGGTGGTTGAGTTACTATCTACTATTACTACTTAACAACTATTACTACTCAACAACTATCACTACTTTACTACTCAACCACTAAACGTTAAGCATTACGATGTCTAAAAAACCCTATGTTATTGGTATTGCTGGTAGTAGCGGATCAGGGAAAACGTTTTTTTTGAAGTGTTTTCTCAATCATTTTAAAGCACAGGAAGTTACTTTAATTTCTCAGGATGATTATTACCTGCCTGCAAATACCAAAACGCAGGAAGAAAATAAATTGTATAATTTTGATGTTCCTAAAGCCATTAACAGGGAACTTTTTTTCCATGATATTAATGCTTTAATTCATGGAGAGACGGTTTATAAAGAGGAATATACCTTTAACAACCCCGCAATAAAGCCAAAACTACTCGAAATAAAACCTGCTCCCCTACTAATCGTTGAAGGTTTGTTTATCTTCCATTTTGATGAGATCAATGAACTATTGAATGAACGTATATTCTTACATGCAGATGAGGGGATAGCATTACAGCGACGACTAAAACGTGACTTGGTAGAACGTGGTTATTTTGAGGAAGATGTAAAATACAAATGGTACAACCACGTTTTACCCAGTTTTGCGGAATACCTTCTTCCCTACCAAGCCACCTGCAATCGTGTCATTGAAAATAATACCGATGATAACCAGATGATGATCCGGGTTACGGATGAAATTTCTACGGAACTTAGACAAAAGCTCTTTTGCGATTAGTTGAGTGGTATAGTTGTTGAGTCGTTGGGTAGTAGTTAATGTTTTGTGCAATCTTTAAAGACAGCGGTCTCACATCTAATAGCTCAATTAAATTTTCATTTCGGGGGTATCATCAGCAGCGACAAATTTTCCCGCGGTTGCATTTCGAATTTCATCAATACTTAAGCCAGGGGCTCGTTCTAAGAGGCGAAATCCGCCATGTTTATGATCGACTTCAAACACCCCCATCTCGGTAACGATTTTACGTACGCACCTAATACCTGTAAGTGGCAGGTTACATCGTGTCAATAATTTGCTTTCTCCAGCTTTATTCACTTGTTGCATGGCCACAATGATATTTTTGGCGGCCGCCACCAAGTCCATCGCTCCCCCCATCCCTTTAACCATCTTGCCAGGGATTTTCCAGTTGGCAATGTCTCCTACCTCCGAAACTTCCATAGCCCCTAAAATAGTCAAGTCTACCTTTTGAGCACGGATCATGCCAAAGCTCATTGCCGAATCAAAAATAGCCGATCCTGGCAAGGTAGTAACCGTTTGTTTACCTGCATTGATTAGATCGGGATCTTCTTCCCCTGCTAAAGGAAAAGGACCCATGCCCAATAGGCCATTTTCCGACTGCAATACCACTTGGATATCTGCTGGAATATAATTGGCAACCAAGGTTGGGATTCCTATACCCAAGTTAACATAGTATCCATCTTTTATTTCCTGCGCTATCCGTTTGGCAATTCCTTCTTTGGTTAACATATCGTTGAATTGTTGAGTCGTTAAGTTGTTGAGTTGTTACTACTACGGCTTATCTACTTCTTTTCTTCTTTTCAAATAAAGGATGTACCCATTTAAGAGCGCTACGCATTTTTCTAAATCAGCCTTATATGTGTCAAATATATTGTTGTCAATGTATTGCTCATCTAAAGTGCAAATTAAATGATCTAAAATCTCATACAATGAACCTCTCGCTTGTCGGCAAAATTGAATGTTTTCCTGGTAATGAAATCGACCATACCCCTCAGCTATATTGGCCGTAACAGATCGACTGGCCCTTTTTACTTGATCGGCTAGTCTATATTTTTCATCACTAGAAAATTCTTGAGTAATATGATTCAAACGCTTCCTTAATGCTCTGCAGCTTTTCCATACTTCTAAATTCTCAAAAGTGTTCATTAATTATTATTTTAACGTAATTCTTATTCTTCTATCAACTATCACTACTTAACTACTAAACTACTATCACTACTCAACTACTATTCACGCACCGTTCTCTTCTCAATCCTTTTCTCATAATTTTTTCCTTGAAAGATCCGATGTACATAAATTCCGGGCGCATGAATTTGATCAGGATCGAGTGTACCTATGGGAACGAGCTCCTCCACTTCGGCGATGGTGACTTTACCCGCCATGGCCATGATAGGATTAAAATTTCGAGCAGTTGATCGAAAAATTAAATTTCCAGCGGTATCGCCACGCCAAGCCTTTACAATAGCGAAATCGGCTTCAAACGCCATTTCCAATAAATAATCTTTTCCATTAAAATTTCTCACTTCTTTCCCTATAGCAACTTCTGTACCCACACCCGCTGGGGTAAATATCGCGGGCATCCCATAACCTGCTGCCAAGCAACGCGTAGCTAAGGTACCCTGCGGTATCAATTCAACTTCCAACTCACCAGAAAGCAATTGCCGTTCAAATTCAGCATTCTCCCCTACGTAGGAGGCAATCATTTTTTTCACTTGATGCTTTTGCAAAAGCAATCCAATCCCAAAATCATCGACTCCAGCATTATTGGAAATGCAGGTAAGCTCCCTAACACCCTTTTTTACCAATGCTGCAATACAATTTTCAGGTATTCCGCAAAGTCCAAAGCCTCCTAACATCAAGGTCATCCCATGCTGGATATCCTGTATTGCTTCTTCCGCATTATCGACTACTTTGTTAATCATGCGCTATCGTTTAAAAATTGGCTGTATGAATAGCAATATACAAAATTTACACTTATAACAGCTATAAAAAATTAATGAGTATATTGGGATATTTGCTTAAACTGCAAGAACATTTCAGATTGACTTCTTACCAGTTTCGTATTTTCTCCGTACAAGGATAGACAAAGAGGATACCAAATTATGTGTAAGTAGCAAATGAGTCCATAGTGAGTCCAATATAAGTCCAATATGAGTCCATAATTTTGAAGCTTTATATGGATTAATATTAGTTAAATATTTTATTTATTAGTGTTATATCTATAGCTTAGCATTTAGATGGGCATACCTTGGTAGTGAAGATCGTATGAAGAAGGTAGGAATTCGAAGCGAGGAGGGTATAAATTTGAAGATAATATAATTTGGGGGTGAGGAACAGTTTAGGAAAACCAATAAATTCGGTTTTATAGTAAACATAATTAGTTTGCATATAAACCCAAATTTATCTAAGTTTGTAGCGCAAACAGATGAAGATGAACGAATTGAGCGTTATGGAAACCTTTTTCCAGGAGAACCCTTTAGATCCTGAAAACAATAAAGGATTTAACCCTTATCTTTCTTGCTGTGATTTTAAAAAATGCTGCAAAAAATACAAGAAAGGCAAGCGTTGTAAAAAATGCCCGAAAGCCTAGCAGCCGTATAGGTATCAATGAGCCCTTCGATTTTTTCACCGTCCCTACGGGAGGCGGGCCATCCCTACAGGAAGCAAGCTTTTTGCTTTAATTTTTTAATTTAAATACACATAGGTTATTCCGTCTCCTCCTCTATCAGGATGTTCATCTTCCATCCGATTTACCTGTGTATACTTCCGCAAATAATCGCGAATCATCTTGCGAAGAATACCATCTCCTTTTCCATGAATAATTTTTAGGCTAGGAAAACCCATCATGACGGCTTTATCAAAGTGTTTTTCGATCGCTTGAATAGCATCTTCTGTCCGCATACCACGAACGTCTAGTTCCGGATAAAAACCAGATAATTCCTCCGAGCCTATGGAACGATTGGTACGTTTCACTTCTTTAGGCACTTGTTTATCGGCAAGCTTCTCTACCCTTTTACGTTTAACAACCGAGCGGAGATCACCCATAGCCAAAATCAGGTTATCTTTAGCAACTTCCAATACTTGCGCTATATTTCCAGATTCGGTTATCTTTACCCAATCGCCAATTTTGATTTCCTGATCGGTAGCGACTTTAGCTGCTGCTTTTACTTTTGCTTCCGGTACATGATGTTCTTTGAGTACATGGTGCAGATTTTGCCGAAGTTCTTTCGTCTTTTCTTTATCTGCTTGATGCTGCTTAATTTCGGCAATTGTGTTCTCTACCAGTTTATTGGCATTTTTAATAATTTCCTGTGCTTCTAATTTGGCCTGTTTTAGAATTGTCTTCTTATTTTCATCCAGATAATGTTGTAGACTTTCGTTTTCTTGCTGCAATTTATCCAGGTTTCCCGCTCGTTGCTCCAATATCCTTTTGGCATCGTAGATGTTCTTTTTCTCTCGCTCTAAATCAACCAATAAGGCATCTACCTTTTTTTGTTGTGCACTTATTTTCTGTTTGGCTGCTTGTAGCACATCAGTAGGTAGACCTATTTTTTGTGCAATTTCAAAAGCATACGAACTACCCGGTCTTCCCGTTTCCAAAATATATAAGGGGCGCATGGCAGCATTGTCAAACAACATAGAAGCATTTTCTAAGCCTTCTGTGGCATTAGCAAAATTTTTAAGGTTAGAATAATGTGTTGTGATTACACCTCTTATTTTTTTTCGGTTTAATACTTCGAGTACTGCCTCGGCAATAGGGCCGCCAAACTGCGGATCCGTTCCGGTACCAAATTCATCAATGAATACTAGGGTTTTACCGTTTGCATGCTCCGCAAAATACTTCATCTTAGACAAATGCGCACTATAAGTACTTAAATCGCTCTCGATGGATTGATCGTCTCCTATATCGGCAAAGAATTGTCTAAAAATACCAATCGTAGACGATTCGTCGGCGGGAATTAGCAAGCCCGACTGTGCCATGAGCTGTAGCAGTCCGATTGTTTTCATCGCTACCGATTTACCGCCGGCATTAGGTCCTGAAACCACTATAACCCGTTGCTGTTCGTCAATCTTCACATTCAACGGCACAACGGTTTGCTTCTCTTTTTTAAAATTAAGCAATAGCAGTGGATGCCGGGCATTCCTTAATTCTAAGGCAGCCTCTTTGGTTAATTGGGGCATTTCGGCCTCCAATTCCAATGCAAATAAAGCTTTCGCACGTACAAAGTCCAACTTACTCAATAAACTGTGATAAGCCAATAATAAAGGTATATTCGGACGAAGCGTATCGGTAAGTGCGATGAGTATCCGAATAACTTCTCTTCTTTTATCGAACTCCAGATCACGCACTTTATTGTTTAAATGGAATACTTCCTCTGGTTCAATAAATACGGTTTGTCCTGTAGCCGATTCATCGTGTATAAAACCTTTCACCTTACGTTTATTCTCGGACAAAAGTGGAATACAAAGTCGCCCGTCCCTTACCGTAAGGTTGCCATCTGCAGTCCAACCACTACCCTGGGCGCTTTTAAAGACCTGGTCAATACGTTTTCGTGCCTCCTGTTCTGCCTTTGCTATACCTATAATAATCTCTGCCAATGCAGGTGAAGCATTGGATTTAATTTTGCCTTTGATATCTATTACACGTTCTATAGCGGCGACTACCGATTTCTCTATCGGTAAATGTTCAAATAAGGCTTCGAGATTAGGATACTGTCCTGCACGCTCATTAAAATAACGAATTACGGCATATACCGTTTTTAACGAAAGCAGCACATGAAAAAACTCTTCCTCCGTTAGAAAGGCCCCTTCTACCCTAGCCTTTTCGGCCAAGTTACGGATAGCATATAGATGTTCTATTGGTAAAGGGGCATCGTTTACTAATATTTCTTTAAACTCATGCGTTTGTCGCATAAATTTATTAATCTGGTCAAATTGGTGCATCGGCTGGATCTTGTCTACCATCTGCCGCCCCATCTCACTCAAACAATATGTTTTTATCAGTGCCTTGATTTCGGTAAAACCCAATTTATCAACGGCATTTTCCGGGTAAATCATGTTAATAGCCTATTTTTAGCAGTTCTAGAACTGAAAAAGAGCACAAAGGTAACGATTTCTACTAGGAATATAACAGGAATCAAAACCATTAGTCTAAATTCAGCAATAGGCAATACGTCTGTTTTACGCTATTTAAATAGCCTGCAAGGCAGTAAAATCCAAATGCTTAAACTTTAAACCCAAAGTGTAATGTAGTATTAATATGAAGTCATTATAAGTTCGACACGATTTTTTTTGTTAATATTAAAGAAACGTTAAAATCATTTAGTAGCTTCGTAAACATAAACCATATAGATTATCAATTTAAAAATCCCTGATAGCTATGTCATCCAATATCTAACTACCAGAAGGTATTAAGTTTGATCGTAAAAGTGCCGACTTCGAAAAGGCAAGGCAATTAAGTAAATTCAAAGATGCCAAACCTGCCTTCGGCGCTGTAAACAAAGGACACATCATGCTTCAAGATCATGGTGATGTGGTTTACTTTAAAAATGTGAAAATAAAAGCGTTATAACCCTTTAAGATAAGATATTATGAAATCCAAGTCAAGAAGAGATTTTATCAAAAAAATAGGCATAGGCACGGCAGCACTTTCCGTTGGAAACAGTTTACTAAACCATCCCGCTATGGCTTTCAGCGCGAAAAGTTACCGTAATATTATCGGTGCGAATGATAGAATCCATTTAGCAATGATCGGTGTAAATAGCAGGGGAAATAGCATGAGCGGCACTTTTGCGCGTCAAAAAAATGCGGAAATCGCCTGCGTATGCGATGTTGACGAAAGAGCAATACCCAAAGCCATTAAACGTATTATGGAAGTCGGCCAAACCCGTACTCCGGGTTCTGAAAAAGATCTGCGTAAAGTGTTGGAAAACAAGGATATTGATGCTATCTATACGGCAACTCCCGATCATTGGCATGCTCCGCTAACGATCATGGGTTGCCAGGCCGGTAAACACGTATATGTTGAAAAACCAATGGCCCATAATCCGGCAGAGGGAGAAATGGCTGTAGCAGCAGCACGTAAATACAAGCGCGTTGTTCAAATGGGTGCACAGCGCCGTTCGGCTCCAACACTTACCAAAGGTATTGAATTATTACATGATGGTATTATCGGCAAGGTTTATATGGCTAAAACCTGGTATACAAATACGCGGAAAGAAACCTTTCTAAAGCCGGCTCCTGTTCCGTCTTGGCTGGATTATGACCTTTGGCAAGGTCCTGCCCCCCGAATGCCCTACAAAGATGGCTTAATTCATTATAACTGGCATTGGTTCTGGCATTGGGGAACCGGCGAAGCACTGAATAATGGTACGCATGAGATTGACGTCGCCCGCTGGGGCCTGGGCGTAGATTTCCCCACAAGAGTAAGCTCTATTGGTGGCCGTTATCAGTTTCAAGACGACTGGGAGACACCTGACACACAAGTTGTTACCATTGAGTACCCCGAAGCAACGATAGTCTGGGAAAATAGAAGCTGCAATGGACGGAAAGTAGAAGGACTGGAAAGAGGAATTATCTTTTATGGAGAGAAGGGAAGTTTAGATACCGGCGAAGACGCATATAGCCTATACGACCTCCAAGGTAAATTAATAAAAGAGGTTAAATCTGAAGCAGAAACCGGGGCTTTACAAGGCCGGAATACAGCCAGCCCGAGCTTAGGCATGGACAGTTTACATGCGGCCGACTTTCTAGATGCCATCCGGAATAACCGCCGTCCAAACTGCGATATCGAATTGGGCTACAAAAGCACCGTCGCTATGCTACTGGGAAATATCTCCTGGCGGGTAGGTCGCGATTTGAAATTAAACCCAGAAAATGGGCATATTATAAACGATCCGGAAGCTGAAAAGCTTTGGAGCCGTAGTTATGAACCCGGATGGGAACCTAAAATATAATGGTTTAAGGAGGCTACAAAAAGAGGTCTATATGTCCCATATACCTCTTTTTGCAGCTTCCTTTCTTTTCTTTAACAAATTTTGTATCGAAAACACCTTATGTGAGATGAAAACGTTAAATATGGTATTATCTTTTCTCCTATGCTATGGCTGCTATGTGCATGCGCAAACACCAAACACATTAACGCCAGCAGAAAAGGCCGCTGGTTGGCAATTGATTTTTGACGGAAAAAGCTTTAACGGACTGCAAAAACTAGCCGAGGGTGGTTGGGAAATTAAAGATGGAACGCTACTGGCAACGCCCATCCCACACGGAAGGCAAATGGATATTATTACCAAAGACACCTTCGGTAACTTTGAATTAAGCTTTGAGTTTGCACTTTCAGAAAACACAAATAGTGGCGTTAAATACCTCGTAACAAACGATTTTCCAGGTCAAAAAGATACCTATCTAGGTTTGGAGTACCAAATTTTAGATGATATTAACTATAACTATCCCGAACGGGGGTATCTCCGCTCTCTGGCTTCGCTCTATGATCTTATACCGGCCGATCAGCATAAAGATACGAAACCCCTAGGCGAGTGGAATACCGCTAGCATTATGGTAAAGGGCAATCAAATTAGCCATTGGCTAAACAATCGCGAAGTTGTAACCTATGATAGAAGCACCGCTTCTTTTGCCCAATTAATTGAAGCAAGCAAGTATAAAGATCTGAAGAATTTCGGAAAGGCAAAAAAAGGTCATCTGCTCTTTCAAAATGAAGGGACTCCAATTGCCTTTCGCAACATAAAAATAAGAAAATTATAATTGCACCGTACCGATTACAATGGCAACCTGCTTTATCGGAGTAGTTAACCGAACTTTTTATTTAGCCGTTTTATTGTTGTTCAACCGCTTCACCGAATCGGCAGCTCGCTGCTTAGCAATAGAATCTAAAGGTTCCATTAGCAGTCTATTCACTTCGTCGTCGCTTCCTTGCAACCTCAATGAGCGTTTTACTAATGCTTCGTATAAAGGAAGCGACCATGATTTTGGTTTGAATTTTATAGAATCGGCATTCTTCCAATAGAACAAGCTTTTTGAAAGCCTTAAGTTAACCGAATCGGATTTTATTTTATTCAGGCTATCCTTAACGTGCGCATTTTTGATAGAGTCAGCAACAAAAATTTTTCGCATCTTCGCATCAATCAAGGCTTGCTCATCCTTCTGCATCTGCTGGAGTTTCTTTTGAACATCGATATATAGCTGATCTAAAACGCCTGGCTGTTTTGAATAGTAAAGTAAGCTCTTATGAAAACCCGCCGAATCGGTGTGATACTTCTTAAAGACAGAAGCATAATATCGATTTGCTAATAATCTTGATGAATCGATAGGTAATGACGAAATATATCCCTCAGCTAAGTGGAAATCGCATAACAAAGGAAGCATCTGCTTCTGCGGAATAATATCTTTAGGCACTTTATTCCCTTCGCAAGCGATCCATAAAGCCAATGCAAAAATTCCTATTATTAACCGACTCATTTCTGTAACTTCGCACAAACTTAGATAAAAACCCCTTTATATGCAACTTACGCAAATCGCATATCAATAGTATTCATTAGGGTGTTTTGTAAATGATATACATACATGAGTATTACGAATAATTTATTGAAGATCAAACAAGAAACCGATAGTTTAGGCATTACTTTAGTCGCCATTTCTAAAACGAAAACTGTTGAGGCTATACAAGAGGCATATGCTGCTGGACAGCGCATCTTTGGAGAAAATCAAGTGCAGGAATTAGTAGAAAAGCAAGAAGCCCTGCCGAAAGATATCGCCTGGCATATGGTTGGCCATTTGCAAAGCAACAAAGTCAAGTATATAGCACCCTTTATTACACTGATCCACTCCGTAGATAGTTTAAAACTACTGATAGAAATCAATAAACAGGCAAAAAAGAATAATCGGATCATTGATTGTCTTTTGCAGGTGCATATTGCAGATGAGGATACCAAATTTGGATTGGCCTATGACGAATTAATTGAGCTGCTACGATCAGAAGGATTTCCCAATTTAGAAAATGTCCGTATCGTTGGCCTAATGGGAATTGCTACCAATACCGATAACGAAAAAGTTATCAAAGAAGAGTTTTATGAGTTAAAAACCCTTTTTAATGGTATTAAAACCAGTTTCTTCAGAAAAAACGATCAATTCAAAGAACTATCTATGGGCATGTCATCCGACTATAAAATAGCCATCGAACAAGGCAGCACCATGATTAGATTGGGAAGTACGATTTTTGGAGCACGGTAGCTAAGTTGTTGAGACGTTGAGTTGTCAAGTTGTTGAGTTGTCAAGTTGTTGAGTCGTTAAAAGAAAAATGTACGGATTAACATTACCCACTTCACTACTTAACTACTATCACTACTTAACTACTATCACTAAATACTTTAAAATGATACGTAAAGCAAAAAAAGAAGATTGTCCACGAATTTTAGAACTCATACAGGAATTAGCACGATACGAACGAGCGCCAGAAGAAGTGACCGTAACCTTAGCGGAGATGGAAGATGCCGGATTTGGGAAACACCCTGTCTGGGAAGCCTTTGTAGCTGAAATCGATGGCCTTATTCAAGGCATTGCTTTATACTATATCCGTTACTCAACTTGGAAAGGAAGGCGCATTTACCTTGAGGATTTAATTGTTACAGAAGAAATGCGCGGAAGAGGATTGGGTAAATTATTATTTGACAGTGTATTAAATGAAACAAAAAGCAAGGGTTATTGCGGAATGGTTTGGCAAGTGTTAGACTGGAATGAACCGGCCATCAATTTTTACAAAAAATATCAAGCTACATTTGATGCCGGCTGGATCAATGTTGCGATAAACAATTAAGTCACCAGCTTGTTATTAGCTTTATATGTTCACTCCTTCTATGTTCAATAGTTAAGATCATGAAAATTTCACGTACTATTTTATTTTTCACTATTCCTATTGCTTTTTCTGCTTGTAACTCATCCGATAATCAAAAACGAAGCGACACTTCTAGTGACACTTTGCGTTATACGTATCAAAATTTTTATCTCGCGAGCAAGCACTTGGTAGATAACGATGGAAAGAAAGATACAACCTATTTTAAAGCTATTTATCCCACCTTTGAAAATCAGGAAATTAATCAAGTGGTTACTAGGCATTTGATTTCGGATACACTCCATCAATCATTTGAAGAGGAAGCAAAAGCTTTTATACAGAATTTTGATGATTTCATTAACATGGACGAGTACCCTAGGGCATGGTACAGCGAATCTCGCACAAAAGTCATCCAAAACACACCGCATTACCTCGCTTTATCCACCGAAATTAACGATTATACCGGTGGCGCACATGGTAATTACGGAACGTTATTCTTCAATTATGAACCAACAAAAAAAGACACTATTGGCTTGGCAGACATAGTACCTTTGGCAAAACAGGATACCCTAACGGCAATTGCTGGACGAATTTTTAGAAAACAGGAAGGTTTAGCCCCAGACCAATCGTTAGATGACGCCTATTTTTTTGAAGACAATACCTTTCATTTAAATACGAATTTTACGCTTACGCCAAAAGGTTTATTATTTTTGTATAATGTATATGAGATTAAACCTTATGCTTCAGGGATTACAGAATTACTCATTCCCTATGAACAGCTAGATTCCATCATCACACCGGAGGCAAAATTGATCCGTAAACAGTTAAAATAGAATAGAACGAATAACCATTCATGCAAGTATATAAATTTGGAGGAGCATCTGTAAAGGATGCAGAGGGAGTTAGAAATGTTGCGCGTATTGTAGAACAGAGTAAAGACCAGCCCCTACTTATTGTGGTATCCGCTATGGGTAAAACCACAAATTTATTGGAAAAACTAACAAAAGCGTATTTTAACCAAGAGCCCGAAGCGGTTAGTTATTTTGAAGAAGCCAAACGTTTTCACGAAGAAATACTAAATCAACTATTTGAAGATACATCCCATCCCATTTTTGATCAAGTAGCCAATTTATTTGTAGAAATCGATTGGATCATCGAAGAGGAACCTCAAGACACTTATGACTACCTCTTCGATCAGATCGTCTCCATAGGAGAACTGGTCTCATCACGTATTATAGAAGCCTATCTTGGAATATCCGGACTGCCTAGCCAATGGATTGATGCCAGAAATTATATCCATACCGATAATAATTTCCGGGAAGCAAATGTCAACTGGGAAAAAACAGCTGAAAGTATCCACGCTTCTATTCCCGCATTATTAGGGAAAAGCATTTTGGTTACACAGGGCTTTATCGGAAGTACTTCAGAGAATTTTACCACTACACTTGGTCGTGAAGGGTCTGATTATACCGCCGCCATCTTTGCTTCCTGTTTAAATGCTGACCTGGTTACCATATGGAAAGATGTTCCAGGTGTACTAAATGCAGATCCTAAATGGTTTGATGCCACAGAGTTAATTCCGGAGTTATCCTATTTAGATGCTATCGAATTGACCTATTATGGGGCAACTGTTATTCATCCAAAAACCATTAAACCTTTACAAAATAAAGGTATAACCTTAGCAGTACGTTCTTTTGTAGATCTAAATCAGCATGGAACGATTATCAAAAAAACAAACACCACACTTCCCGTTTCTTCATTTATCTTTAAGGTAAATCAAGTATTGATTTCGATTTTACCAAAGGATTTTTCGTTTATCGTTGAAGATAACTTCAGTCATATTTTTAATGTTTTCGCTAAACACAAGCTTAAAATCAATATGATGCACAATAGTGCAGTAAGTTTTTCTGTCAGTGTAGATTACGATGAAAAAAACATTGTTTCCCTAATCAAAGAGCTCAAACAACAATATGATGTAGAATTTAAGCGCGATTTAGAACTGGTTACGATAAGGCACTATAATGCACAAACCATTGCGCGTGTGCTGATCAATAAAGAAGTAATTATGCAACTGCAAGATAATTATACTTGCCAAATGCTTATCCAACCCGTGAAATGAATCACGCAATTTTAACACCGGAAGTACAAGATTTTCTGCGAGCACATCTTGACGCATCTCCTTCAGAGTTGGCTTTACGGAAAAGTCCGTTTTCAGCAGTAAGCAGCGCCGAACTAGCTGATCAATTAGACGGAATGAAACGTGCCCGTAAAAAGCTTCCGCTATGGTTTGATACGCCAACCATTTATTATCCGTCAAAACTATCCATAGAACAGGCATCATCTGCCGAAACGGCAATGTATAAAAGTCAGCTTATTCCTGATAAGGCGCAAGTGGTGGATTTAACTGGCGGCTTTGGTATAGACAGCTATTATTTTTCCCAACGTGCAAAAACGGTGATTCATTGCGAGCGCAATCCGGAACTTTCGCAAATTGCTGCCTATAACGCACAACGATTAAAAGCAGCTAATATAACCTTTATCGCCAAAGACGGACTCGATTATTTAGGTAGCACGGATCTACCAATTGACGTCATCTACTTAGATCCTTCTCGACGAGTAAAACAACAAAAGGTATTCCGTCTACGCGATTGTGAGCCAAATGTAGTGGAAGAACTACCTTTTTTATTGCAAAAGTGCCCTAGCTTGTTAATCAAAGCAGCTCCTTTGTTAGATATCAAAGCCGCTTTAGACGAATTGACACAGGTAAAAGAGGTACATATACTCAGTGTTCATAATGAATGTAAAGAATTACTGTTTGTTATAAACGCTAATTACCATGGAACAACCACTTATCACAGCATTGCTTTAGCAGAAGGCCGCTATCGGAAATTTATTTTTTCGCTGGATCAAGAAAAGAACAATCATCCGACATATAGTGAGCCGCTCCGTTATTTATATGAGCCTGACGCCGCTTTGCTAAAAAGTGGCGGCTTTAAATCAATAGCCATTAGCTACGGTATCGACAAGCTTCATTTGCACACCCATTTGTATACGTCAGAAACCATCATTCCATCTTTTATCGGCCGCTGTTTTGAGATCGGCACTTTTGAAACCTATACTAGCTTCAAAAAACGAAAAGAACCGCTAAGGGCGAATGTAACCACTAGAAATTTTCCTTTAAAACCTGAACAACTTAAGAAAAAACACCAGATAAAAGATGGTGGAACAACTTACCTATTTTTCTGTACCGGGCCTCAAAATGATCTATTGGTCATCTATTGCCACAGAATAGATTTATAACTACGCCTCTCTTTATCGAATGGCCTTTTACTAACCCAAGTACTTAATCTTTACGTTTGGTTCAAAAAGCAGTTTAGCATTTACTGTGCACTATTAAAATGTCTTGCAAAATGCCCATTTAGGCCGGGATAAATTTTTCTGAACATGCCATAGGTAATACTAACCATACAGAGCAACCAACGCATCTCCGGTAGCCGATAATCCGAGTACACTCAGTTTAGAAACAAACGCAAAAATGATATCAAAAAATATTCCCGCGAAAACCCACTCTTTTAACCGCAATAATTTACCAGGAATTAAGAGTGTGATAACTCCCGATAGTTTGGCTATACCAAGCAGGTAAATGAAATGTGGTGGATAGCCTAATTGCCGGGTTATTTCCCATACAATGGGGTTTCCAGTAATTTCAAAAAAGCCACTTGCTCCAAACCACATAGCGGTTAATATAGTTCCGATCCAATAGATTGTTGTTACTGTTTTTTGTGTCATGATTTTATTCGTTTTATGTTTATCAATGACACGAAGTTGCTACACTATATGCTAATAATCTAGTTAATTTTGGTTGAAACGGCCATATTGAAACACCAAGTTGCCAGAACTTAGGACAAAAGTCAATCCAATTTTTCCAAATACAGGCAACTTTGGTAACAGGTCTTAAAATTTGGGATCAATCAACTTTTCTAAGAGGATGATAACTATTTCAAAAATTACCAGAATTTGTCAGTTTTGAATCGTATGTTTATACAGACGCTTTAATGAATCTCCATAAACCAGGTTAATTCATTCCGATCTCAAGGATTTACCAGGTTCATCAAAGCCGCCTTCAACGACTGCAGGCCCATCGTTAGCAAAGCAATTACCACGGCAAGCAAACCAGCCATCTTTAAAAACGCATTATTCAGCCTGTATAGCCAATTTTATTTTAGGATTATTATTCGGATGCAAACGCACTGTCCGAAAACAGAAGGTCTCTCAATTGGATAAAAGGAAGAAGAAAAACTCGTGTATTTTGAAGGAACATTTATAACACCGGTGATTGATTCTATGTTCCTTAATAAGGAATTGAAGACAATAAAAAAAGGTTGCCCGTTTATGAGCAACCCTATAAAGTTTGAAGCGCCGACTTCATTTGTACCTAGGGCGGGAATCGAACCCGCACTCGCTTTAGGGCGAACAGGATTTTAAGTCCTGCGTGTCTACCAGTTCCACCACCTAGGCAGCTGTGTATAGCTTTTAAAATTAAAATCCTTTCTGTAATAGAAAGGATTCGGAGCGAAAGACGAGGTTCGAACTCGCGACCTCAACCTTGGCAAGGTTGCGCTCTACCAACTGAGCTACTTTCGCTTATTTCATTATCCTCTTTCAAGGATTATTTTTCCGTTTTGGTGATGCAAATATAGGCAGATTTACATTTCTAGCAAATTATTTTTTTAAAAAAACACAAAAACTTTATAAGTTATTGTTATTCAGTATATCAAAAATTAAGTCGCTTTCATAGCCTCTACCGATAGCATATTGCGCAAGTTTAGCTTTCCGTTTGTAGGCATCAACTTCTTTTATGAGCCTTCCTTTTTTTGTTAAAATCGTACATAATTGATCATAATAAGTAGTTGCATCGATACCAGCTAAGGCTTCCTTTATCATGCGGGTAGGTACCTGTTTTTGTTTCAATCCTTGTTGTATTTTTCGCTTCCCCCAGCCTTTCATGGTAAACTTTCCGGAAACATACGCTTTTGCAAAACGCTCCTCATTCAAAAAATTATCCAAAATCAGTTCAGCAATAATCGTTTCAACAGCTTCTGGATATAAACCCCAACTATAAAGCTTATCACGCACTTCTTGTTGGCAACGTTCCTGATAAGCGCAATAATGTTCAGCTTTTAATTTTGCCTGCGCCGGAGTTAATCGCTTCTTATTGTTCGCTTCTTCGTAATCCATTGGTCTAAAATCGTAAAAAATTGCCGTATTCCTGAAAAATCATCAATTTTGTGGCATCAAAAAACCAGATCACTTAGGACAGCGGTAATGGATCAAGGACGATATACCATACAAGAGATAGCAAGCATCATCGCTGCGGATTCAGAACATTTAGCAAATGACACAAGTATTATCCACACACTCTGCTATGATAGCCGTAAAATCAGCAACCCTGCTCATGCCCTATTTTTTGCTTTAAGTGGACAAAGAGATGGTCATCAATATATACGCGATGCCTATCAGCAAGGCATTCGGCATTTTGTGGTAAAAAAAGACTTGTTCCATAAACCATTTGCCGATCAGGCAAAGGCATTTCCTCAAGCTAGCTTTTTACAGGTCAATGAGCCGCTGCAGGCACTGCAAGATTTAGCAGCCTATCATCGTAAACAATTTCGTTATCCTATAATTGCTATTACGGGCAGTAACGGTAAGACAATTGTAAAGGAATGGTTATACCAATTGTTATCGCCAGACTATCGTATTATCAGAAGTCCGAAGAGTTATAACTCACAACTCGGCGTTCCGCTTTCATTATGGCAGCTAGATGCACAGTATAATCTAGCTATTATAGAAGCCGGTATCAGTAAGACCGGAGAAATGGCAGCCATTGAAGCGATGGTAAAACCTACTATTGGTATTTTTACCAATTTAGGGCCGGCACATGATGAAGGCTTTGCTTCTCAAACGGTTAAAGCAGCCGAAAAATGGTCTTTATTTAAGGAATCCGAATTAGTCGTTTACTCGCCCAGCTGTGTACCGCAATCCATTCGTATTCCGGGGAAAAGAAAATTTGCCTGGCAATGGTACACAGCGGATACGCACCATCATAACGCTGATCTAAACGTAGTAGAAGTTTTAAAATTAAATGATCATACCACGCAACTAAAAGCTTTCTTTCAAGACAAGCCTATTCAACTGACGATCCCTTTCATCGATCAGGCATCCATAGAGAACAGCATTTCTTGCTGGGCATTATTGCTGGCCCTCGGTTATCAAACGCCCACTATTGCACCTCGGTTTCAACGCTTATTCCCCGTCAATATGCGTCTAACGTTAAAGAAGGGAATCCATAATTGCTCGGTAATTGACGATTCTTACAGCAATGACCTTTCGTCTTTAGCAATTGCGCTTGATTTCTTAAAACAACAGCAGCAACATCCAAACAAAACACTAATTTTATCAGATATTCCAACAGAAGAAAATGATGAACGCGGCGTATATACCCGGGTAGCCTCTCTACTTCAAGACAAACACGTAAACCAATTAATCGGGGTGGGCAAAGCGCTAAAACGACATGCGGATCTTTTTCCACACGATGCACAATTTTTTGAGACCACTGAGCAGCTCTTACAAATCCTACCGCAATTAACGTTAGCGAATCAAACCATACTGATTAAAGGAGCGCGTTCTTTTGGCTTTGAGCGTGTGAGTAACAGGTTAACGTTGCAAACCCATGAAACCACTTTAGAAATTAATTTAAATGCCTTAGAACAGAACCTCAATGCTTATAAACGTCTACTTAACAAGGACACCAAATTGATGGTTATGGTAAAGGCTTTTTCTTATGGTAGCGGAAGTTTTGAAATCGCGAACTTATTGCAGTTTAATCAAGTAGATTACCTTACGGTAGCGTATGTTGATGAAGGAATAACGTTACGCAATCATGGTATCCAACTGCCCATTGTTGTGATGAGTCCGGGCATCGACACTTTTGAACAGCTCATACACTACGGGCTCGAACCTGAAATCTATAGTTTTCCTGAATTACAGGCTTTAATCAAACTATTAGCAGGTCTTGATAGAAAAGCATATCCTATTCATATAAAAGTGGATACCGGCATGCATCGCTTGGGCTTTGAGCCCGATAAGTTAGACGGCTTAGTAGAAATGCTTAAACAATCTCCTACCGTAAAAGTTGCCAGTGTGTTTTCCCATCTTGCAGCCAGTGGAGATCGGCGGCATGATACATTTACCAAAGAACAAATTCAATTATTTGATACCTTTGCGTCGGGTTTGCGCGATAGTTTACAATACGACTTTATCCGGCATCTGGCAAACACGGCAGCAATCGTGCGCTTTCCGGAGGCCCAGTTTGACATGGTAAGGCTGGGTATCGGACTTTACGGTATTAATGAGACGGAAGATCAATCCCTCCTTTTACAACCCGTAGCTCGTTTAAAAACCGGGATTACACAAATAAAAAGCGTTAAAAGCGAAGATACCATTGGCTATAACCGCAAAGGTAAATTACCCAACGGTGGCAAGATCGCTACGGTGAAGATTGGCTATGCCGATGGTTACAATAGACGTTTTGGTAATGGTGTAGGCCATATGATGGTCAATGGACAATTAGCACCAATAGTGGGCGATATCTGTATGGATATGTGCATGCTTGATATTACAGATATCGATGCAGTAGAAGGTGATGAAGTATGGGTTATGGGACCGGAAATACCCATAGAACAATTAGCGAAAGCCATTGGTACTATTCCCTACGAAATATTGACCGGAATCTCGCAACGTGTAAGACGGATTTATTATTACGAATAATATTTAACCAACATATGTCAAACAGAACATTAAAATTATTACTGAACTACCTTATCAAGGGCATTTTGTTCTTAGTGCCATTAGCTGGCGCGCTATTACTCATTTTCTGGATCGTAGCCACGATAGATTCTGCACTTAATCTCAGTTGGCTAATCCGCGATGATATGGGCAAACCACTTTATATCCCAGGATTGGGCATTGTCATCATGGTTATCATTTTAATCTTCGCAGGTATTGTTGTTACTAATTTTATAACCGAACCGATTTACAATCGACTATATAAATTGCTGAATAGGGTGCCCCTATTTAATACCTTGTATTCTTCCATTAAGGATTTTACCGAAGCTTTTGTTGGTGATGAAAAGAAATTTAATGAACCCGTTTTGGTCGTAGTCAATGAAACTGGATTACGAAAAATAGGATTTTTAACACAACACGATCTCCGAAAAATTAATTTACCAGAAGATGTAATTGTCTATTTTCCTTATTCCTATTCTTTTGCAGGCCAGGTGGTTGTCGTTAACGCAAAACATGTTACTCCATTAAATATGAGTGCTACTGATGCTATGAAGCTCGTCGTATCTGGTGGGGTAAGCGGTTTAGAACATGGGGAAGAAGATCCTGCTATTCATATATGAACAAATTCAATCAGAAACATGAAGCTTTTTCATTCAAATGGAATCGTTTTAAAACCAGCTATCTGTATCTTTGGATAATTGATGCAGCATGGAAATACGATACCTTAGACTAATAAAAGCCATTGTTGAAGAAGGAAGTATCACACGGGCAATGGCAGTATTACATCTATCGCAAAGTGCCCTCAGTTATCAACTTAAAGAAGCGGAACTACAGGTTGGTACACAGGTCTTTTATCGTCGTAACAAAAAGCTTATTCTGACACCAGTAGGAAAAAAACTTTATGCTACAGCGAACAACGTACTAAAGGAATTAGACCATGCCGATGCGGAAATCAAAAGAATGGTAAACGGCGACGTTGGGGTCATTCGTATCAGCACAGAATGTTACACCAGCTATCATTGGCTACCAGCAGTTTTAAAAAAATTCAAAGCGGAATTTCCAAACGTAGAAATCGAAATTGTATTTGAAGCAACACATCACCCTATCCCTAAGTTACTCGCTGGCGAGTTAGATCTGGCCATAACGAGTAATCCAGAACAAGCCGAGCAAATTGAATTTATCCAGCTTTTTACCGATGAAATGCTGGCGATAGTCAGCCGTAAACACCCTTGGGCAAAAAGATCATTTGTCACGGCAGAAGACTTTCAGGATGTAGTGCTCATTATCCACTCGCTTCCGTTGGATACGGTTTCTATTTTCCGGACACAGTTACGTCCAAAAGGTATTGAACCCAAAAAACTGATCGTTCTTCCCCTTACCGAGGCGTCCATTGAATTGGTTAAGGCTGATATGGGTGTTATTGTATTGGCTAATTGGGCCTTACAGCCTTATATTAATGAAGCAATTACCGCAGTAAAAATCAATCCGGAAGGATTCTTCCGACAACAATACATCGCCCGTATCAGGGAAAGAGAATATCCCATTTATTTTGATTATTTCATCAAATTTTTACGGGAAGAAATAAAAATAGGTAGCCATGAATAGCAACTGAGTGTGGTGAGTTCATTGATGTCCTAAGAAACAAGTAACATATCACTAATTATTCGAATGAAAAATTTTCAGACCTTATGCATACATCCGCTACGCGAGCAGGAAGAAACAGGAATGGTAACAGCACCTACGCTCACCTCAACAGCATATAATTATTTAGAAAGTGAAGAATTACGCTATCCCGGATTCTATTCTACCTTTAATCAAAAGCGGCTTGGAAAAATTATTGCTAATTTAGAAAGCGGGAGTTGGGGTATCGCATTTAGCTCCGGTATGGCTGCAATTACCACAGCGATATTATCCGTTGTCAAAGCGGACGAACACATTGTTTTTTCTAAAGATCTATATGGTGGCACATGGAAATTTGCCGAACAAGAACTGGTAAAGCGAAATATTTCTTTTAGTTATGCCGATAATTCTTTAGCGAGCTTTCAACAAGAACTGAAACCAAACACCAAGCTTTTCTATTTAGAAACCCCTTCAAACCCCCTATTACGTTTAGTCCCTTTAAAGGAAATTGCAACATTGGCGCAAACCCATGGCATTACCACCATTGTTGACAATACATTTGCGTCACCCGTAAACCAACGCCCTATACAATTCGGGATAGATATCGTGGTGCATAGTGGCACGAAGTACTTAGGTGGGCATAATGACCTTCCTTACGGTGCATTAGTAGCTCGTAACACCGATTACCAAGATGCTATTTTTTCTTCGGCTAAGCTCTATGGTGGCTCACTTGCTCCGCACGAATGTTATCTTGCTGAACGCAGCATAAAAACGTTGGCTTTACGGGTACAACGGCAAAATGCCAATGCTTTTAAATTAGCGGAGTACCTGCATAGGCACTCTCTGATTAGCCGTGTATATTATCCAGGTTTACCAACACATGAAGATCATGCCTTAGCTCTTACCCAAATGACAGGTTTTGGTGGTATGTTAGCATTTGAATTAGATTTGCCACCGAATCAATACTTAACTTTTCTAAAGAGTCTAAAAGTGATCCAACCCGCAGTGAGCTTAGGAGGTGTAGAAAGCCTTATTTGTTCTCCTGCCGCTACTTCACATCGGGCCATGTCTCCAACTGAAAGACTACAGTTAGGCATTAAAGATAATCTCTTGCGCTTATCGGTAGGCGTTGAAGATGCTAATGATTTGATCACTGATTTACGAATAGCCATTCGTAAGGCATCCAATAAAGATCTTCAATAAATAATAAAAGACAAAAATATCTTTTATTAGAAAATATTTTACTACCTTTGCATGAAAGGTTCAATAACAACGTGTTTTCAAAAACTTGCGAATATGCTATACGTGCTATGATATTCATTGCACAAAAGTCGGACGAAGAGAATAAAGTGGGAATTAAGGAAATTGCTCAGGGAATTGATTCTCCAGAGCATTTTATTGGCAAAATTTTACAGGATTTGAGCCGAAAAGGCATGGTACAATCTACCAAAGGGCCAAATGGTGGATTTTATTTAAGCGGAGATGCTTTGAATCGATCATTGGCTGATATTATCAAAGTTATCGATGGAGATAAAATTTTCCATGGCTGTGGCCTAGGTCTAAAACAGTGTTCGGAAGCTCAACCCTGCCCTATTCATCACGAATTTAAGCAAGTAAGAGCACAAATGCAGGCCATGCTTGAAAAGGCAAAACTAGGTGCCTTTACGGAAGAACTGGTGCAGAAAGTAACCTTTTTAAAGCGGAATTAGTTTTTTTTGATTAAATAAAAGATAAAAAGGTATTTATATCTCTTTCATATGAACACATTAGATCATAAAGCGGTATTCTTATGCATCGGCCTTTCCGCCTGGTTATCACCTGCATATTCGTTTGGACAGCACATTCCGTCTGATTTTACCTTTCATACCGATAAATGGTGGATGATATATGTACTTATACTACTTGTTATCGTCTTGATCTTTGCGGTCACACTTAACAGTAAGGCCAATAAAACACGAAAAGCATATCAAGAGCGACTAGCGACCAGCAAAGAGGAGCTACTTCAGCATTATTGCCGTACACTCAACAGCACGCAATTACAAACCATTTTAGGTCAATATCAAAAGCACAAACGCGCATTACTCTTATGCATACCTTACCCATTGATACTCCAAATAAAAAGTGGTATCAACCTCCTTAGCCAATCTGGTATTATTATCACTATTGTATTAATCTTAATCCCCATATTATTGGGTTTAGCGTTGTTGTTAAGTCGAATCGTGCGTATCTTTAAACGGCTTCAGAATAAACAAAATCAATTGGATGCAGCCACTTTAGCCGATCATTTACGCCATTTATCCCCCGAAGAACAGGCGGCTATGCTTAGACGGAAAACAGCGCTCGACTATAGCCTCACCCATCATGAATTATCTGGCACCGAAGCACCGCAAGACGACAGGGCATTATTACAGATTAGTCCAACGGTAGATCTTCCGATTGCGCCGATCAAGAAAAAGGCTCAACCACGTCCTAATATTGATCCAGCCTTAAGCAAATTAATCATCTGGTTTCTAGGCAGTGCTACCTTTTGGCTGTTATTTGGTACCACAATAGGGGAATATTTAGGTATTAAATTCATTGCTCCGGATGCTGATCATTTAAGCTGGTTGAGTTTTGGACGATTACGTCCAGTTCACACAAATGCTGTTTTTTGGGGCTGGGCCTCACTCGGTATGATCGGTTTAGGCTATTACATCGTGCCACGTGTCAGTAATTGTAAGCTTGCCAGCTTAAAAAAAGGATGGTATACCTTATACCTCATCAATGCAACAGTGATCTTAGGTACATGGAGTCTTATGGCGGGTATTAATAATGGTGGTGGTGAGTACCGGGAATACATATGGCCCATCATGCTGCTGTTTGGTATTGGTCTAGCCTTAACGCTTGTTAATTTTTTACAGACCATTGCGCAGCGTACCACGAAAGAGATTTACATCGCCAACTGGTATATGATAGCGGCAATTATCTTCACCCTCGTCATCGCTTTGGTAGCATATATTCCTTTCTGGCAAAATGGATTGGGCGAAACCATCGTGCAAGGCTATTATATGCATCAAGGCGTAGGAATGTGGTTTATGCTTTTTACCTTGGGGCTTGTCTACTACTTTTTACCTCAACAACTCAATAAACCTATTTACTCCTATAGCTTGGGTATTCTGGCTTTTTGGACGCAAATTTTATTCTATACCTTGATCGGCTCTCACCATTTTGTTTTTAGTTCCATTCCTTGGTGGCTACAAACGGTGGCCATCGTGGGTAGTGCTGGTATGGCGATTCCCGTTATTGCCGGTACGACCAACTTCTTGATGACCTTTCGTGGCGCATGGCATAAGGTAAACAACAGCTATACATTACCTTTCTTTCTAGTAGGCATCATTTTTTACTTTACCGGTTCTATGCAGGGAACAGCGGAGGCTTTTCGCTTCACCAATCAGCTATGGCATTTTACTGATTTTACGGTAGCACACTCCCATTTAACGATGTATGGCATCATCTCTTTCTTTCTATGGGCCTGCATCTATGCCATCATTCCCCGTCTCTCGGGCAAAGAACCGCCTCAAATCACCGTTGGCGCTCATTTTTGGTTAGCATTACTTGGCCTTCTTTTTTATACGATACCCCTTATGTATGGTAGTACATTAAGAGGCTTACGCTGGATAGATGGTAAACCTTTTTTGGAAAGTTTAACTTTTATGGCGCCTTTTTGGCTGTGGCGTGCCATTGGTGGAAGTCTGATGTGGTTATCGCATTTATTCTTCGCTTATAATGTATATCGCATGCTTAAGAGCGAACAGCTATTAGATGTAAATGAGTACGCGATCAGCCTGCTTGACAAAGAGGCTAAGCACATGGTATAGGCATAATAAGTTGACGATCATTATGGACTTTTTTGATAATCATAAAAAGCTTTTCTTTACTGCATTTCTTCTCTTTGCAGGGCTCACCCTGTTTGTGGCTATTATACCGGCACTGCGCAATCAAAGCAACAATGCCCCTCTTCCAAATGCCGAAAAATTAAGCGATGCAGCGATGAAAGGTAAAGCAATATTCATCGCAAATGGTTGTGTTGCCTGCCATACCCAACAGGTGCGCAATATCGATATGGATAAGACTTGGGGTAATCGACCCAGCATAGCGGCCGACTATGCGGCGATCAAGCGGACAGATACCTGGCGCAATACGGCTACCTTAATGGGAACCGAACGTACAGGGCCTGATTTAACCGACGTAGGCAACAGGCAGCCAAGCCTCGACTGGAATTTGGTGCACTTATTTAATCCCCGCACAGTAGTCAAAGAGTCCATTATGCCTGCCTATCCTTGGCTTTTTGAAGTCAAACCTAATCCCACTGAAAAGGATATTATCGTCAATGTACCTGCTGCCTTTTTAAACGGGCAACCGGGCAAAGTAGTCGCTACCCAGGAAGCGTTACAGTTAGTAGCCTACTTACAGTCTTTGAAGCAAGCCAAATTACCCGATGGAACAGCAACACCTGAATTCATCTATAAACGAGTGAAAAAAGAAACAGATGCCACAGCGGATACGGACGAACAAACGATAGATGGTGCAGCTTTATATGCTGCCAACTGCCAAAGTTGTCATCAAGCTAATGGCGAAGGCTTACCCGGTGCCTTTCCTCCACTAAAAGGTAGCCCCATTGTGAATGGTGATGACTTGGAACTTTATGTGTCTATTATTATGAATGGATACGATGCTAGACCTGAATATGGTGTGATGGCAGCGGTGGGTACCAATATGGATTTTACAGAGAAAGAGGTAGCTGCCATCATTAATTTTGAACGAAGTAGTTGGGGAAATGAGGCCAAAAAAGTAAGCCCAGAAGAGATCAAGAAAATAATGGATTTTGTTAAACTAAACGTTACCGAATAGTGATGATGAAAAGAATGCTGATGATTATCGGATTGCAACTCCTACAGTACAGTCTATGGGCCTGCCCCCTTTGCGAGCGGCAACAACCCAAATTATTTCGCGGTATCACCCATGGAGCTGGCCCTGAAAGCAATTGGGATTATATCATCGTGTGGGTCACCGTCGCCATCGTACTGGTCACCTTATTCTTTTCCATTAAATGGTTGATCAAACCGGGCGAACGTTCAGAACATCACATCAAACGATTTATTTTAAATAACGAGAACCATGAACGATAAAAGTACGGTTTATATCTTTATTGACGACGAACCCAAACCCATTGCCCGGGTTCAATCGCCTTTAAATTTTGAATTGGATACACGCAAATTAGTTGATGGCGAACATGAGCTCAAGATTGTTAGTAAAGATCCGAGTGGTAAAGAAGGTATCAGGCGTATCCCTTTTACCGTAAAAAACGGACCTGCAATCGCTGTAGAAGGCATTAAAGAACACGATATCGTCGATGGAGTTATTCCCATCATGATTAACGCCTATGGCAAAGGTGATCAAACGCACTTTTTAATCTCCGGTAGTGAAACGCCACAAAGCATTCCATCTTGGGTATGGATTATTATAATAGGCTTTGTAGGTTGGGCCCTTTATTACTTAGCCCGCTATCTCTATTCAACATAGTAAAATGGAACCAGGAAATGAAATTAAAACCATAGACGATATAAAGGTTTTGGTCGATTGTTTTTACGATAAAGTTAGAGCCGATGAACTAATCGGACCTCTATTTAATGAAATCATACAAGACCAATGGCCCCAACATCTGGAAAAGATGTATGCTTTTTGGCAGACAGTACTTTTGGATGAGCATACCTATTATGGTAGTCCCTTTTTACCGCATGCCGGTTTGCCGATCGATAACATACATTTTGAACGATGGTTGATCTTGTTTAAACAAACGATCCAAGAAAATTTTTCCGGAGCAATTGCCGAAGAAGCCCTTTGGAGAGCAAATAAAATGGCAGAAATGTTTCAATTTAAACTAGCGTACTATCGAAACAGCCCTGCTCATCCCCTACGATAGCTTTTTATTTAATTTCTATGACGATGGATATCTCTGATGACAGTATTATTGGGCAAATAGTTGCCAAGAATTATGCTACGGCAGCAATATTTAACAATTATCAAATTGATTTTTACTGTAACGGTAATAAAAGTATAAAGACTGCCTGCATAGAACACCACATCAGTTTATCAACACTGATACAGGAACTACGTACCGTATTATCCGTTCCATTAACGGAAAATAATGTACCGGACTATAATGCTTGGCGCTTAGATATGCTAGCGCATTACATTGAAAAGAAACATCACCACTACATTCTGGAACAAGCGCCTCGGTTACATAGGCATTTGAATAAAATCACCGAGATACATGGAAATAAGCATCCTGAATTAATGGTTATTAAAAGGTTATTTACCCTTGTAATAGAAGAGCTCTTCTTGCACATGAAAAAAGAAGAGGTGATGCTTTTCCCTTATATTAGAAAAATGGCAAGTGCCAAAGACGAGGGTGGGCGTCCTCCTCAACCGCTATTCGGCGATATTGGATTCCCTATCGAAGTTATGATGGCAGAACATGAACAGGAAGGCGAAACCTTCGAAAAAATTGCATCATTAAGTCGCCATTATCAAGCTCCTGAAGACGCCTGTAACACATACAAACTTACGTATGCTACACTCAAGGACTTCGAAGAAGATTTGCACCTTCATATCCACCTAGAAAACAATATACTGTTTCCAAAAGCCCTGTCCTTAGCAGAAAGACTGAAAAACAATTCATAATGTTGCAACTAAAGACGTTGCTATAGCAACGTTCATTTATTAATTACATATTATTATAACAATGCTTTCATCACCTGAAATAGCTTTAATAAAAGCTACCGTACCCATCTTAAGAGAACATGGTGTTGCTTTAACGCAACATTTTTACCAACGTATGTTTCGGCTCAATCCTGAACTAAAGAACATTTTCAATATGGGAAACCAGCAGAATGGAAAACAGCAAACCGCCCTTGCAATGAGTGTGCTGGCTTACGCCGAGCATATTGAAAATCCAAGTGTCCTTTTTCCGGTTTTACAGCACATCGGAGATAAGCACACCAGTTTACAGATCAAACCCGAACAATATGACCTAGTGGGTAATCACCTCATCGCTTCCATCAAGGAAGTACTGGGCGATCAAGCAAGTGACGATCTGTTACAAGCTTGGACAGCGGCTTATAAACAATTAGCCAAGTTAATGATCAATCTTGAACAACAAATTTATCAACAAAAAGAAAGCCAGCAAGATGGCTGGAAAGGATGGCGTTCCTTTACGGTAAAGAAAAAAGTTATCGAATCGGACGAGATTACGTCTTTCTACCTATACCCTACAGACGGCCAAAAGATTGTTTTGCACAAACCTGGCCAATACCTAAGCATTAAACTATTCTTACCCCAACTTGGCATTTCACAGCCAAGGCAGTATAGTATCTCTTCGGCACCCAATAACACCTATTATCGTATATCGGTTAAAAAGGAAATCGATCCCAATAGAGGGGTTAAAGGGACTTTATCCAACCACTTACATGATGCTATTCAGATAGGTAGTACAGTAGAAGCAAGTATCCCAGCAGGAAACTTTACCTTTAACACAGAAAGCGTTGCCCCCTTAATTTTACTTAGCGGAGGAGTTGGTCAAACACCTTTCATTTCGATGGTAGAGCACTTAACAAACCTAGATCATACCCGTTCTGTTAAGTGGATACATGCTTGCCGCTCGGAAAATGTACATGCTTTTAAGGAAGAAATGAATAAGTGGCAAGAAACACACGAGTGGTTTGAACATATTGTATTCTATGAACACGATGATGGCAACAATACTTCCGTAAAACGAGGCCGCTTAAATATCGAACAAGTAAAAGATAGTGTACTGCTTCCTGAAGCTGAGTATTACTTATGTGGCCCTAAACCTTTTATTGAAAAAGCCTATGCAGATTTAATTGCGTATGGTGTTGATCATAAACACATCTTCTTTGAAGAATTTGGACCCCAAACTGTTCAGTTAAACTAATATACTACGCCCAAACGAAAAAGAATTCAGTTTGGGCGTACCCTATCGTTCATCCTCCCGATTTCCAAAAGCCCCAAAGTACGCTGCCCCTATCAAAGCCGCCTTGCTATCCAATGTTACATAGATGGGAATATCTTGCAACAGCTTATCCATACGATCACTTTGCGTAAATTGTTGCAAAAATAGTTCACTTCGTAACAAAGGGTAGATTTTTGGCGGTATGCCACCACCCAAAAACAATCCACCGGTAGCTTTCAGTTTAAGCACTAAACTGGAGGCCTCTCGAGCCATATAGGTCACAAAAAGGTGCATGGTCTGCACACACGTATCATTCAATTCACGCATCGCGGTGTGGCTTATCACGGCCGCGGGGTTTTCGGTAGCCAGTTTTTCCTGCAACCACGA
Source organism: Olivibacter ginsenosidimutans (assembly GCF_039542865.1). Classification (NCBI taxonomy): domain Bacteria; kingdom Pseudomonadati; phylum Bacteroidota; class Sphingobacteriia; order Sphingobacteriales; family Sphingobacteriaceae; genus Olivibacter; species Olivibacter ginsenosidimutans. The sequence continues at coordinate 80,313 of NZ_BAABIQ010000032.1, forward strand.
TGGCTCCCGATACCCTTTTACGTCACGTAAAAAACGATAAATTCGATAAATACCATCTCCGGAAATCACCTGTTCCCAACTGATTAGCGGTGTTTCTTGCCGTAAATAATGAAACAAAGCGATATCCGTTTCCGTACGTGGGGAAAACTCACTATGTCCTCCTTCTGTGGCAAATGGGCGATAGAACGATCCGTCCCAAAATAACCCTGCTTCACCTAAGCCCGTTCCAGGAGCGAGGATAGCCATATTGCCTGCTTGCTGCATGCCTACGCGAATAGGTGCTAAATCATCCGGTTCGATTCCAACCAAACCATAAGCGGTAGCCTCCAAATCATTCAGCAGACAAACATGAGCAATTTTACGATGCTGTTTGATCAATTCGGCATCGATGTTCCACGATAAATTCGTAAGCTCTACTTTATTGTTTACGACTGGACCCGCCACACCAATACTCAAGATATCGAACGTACCAACAGCCTGCTCTTCTAAATACCGATCTAACAGTACATCAAATGAAGAAAAGTCTTTTGACGGATAAGTGGTTTCCTGTATTAACTTGAGTTCTCCCTTCTTAAGCTCAAATTGACCTAAACTGGTTTTGGTACCTCCAATATCGACGGCGAGTATATTACCTACTTTGGTATGCTTTTTTCGTGGCAAGTACAAGGGTAAATTAATCATGATATTATTTTTAATATAGCTACACAACAAAATTCTTAGAGCAGGTTCAATATCGGAATATTTTGATGGATCCCACTACTATTAATGAACCTGAAAAGATGCCGTTAATTTTGCATCTTGTGCATCTTCGCCCAACACCAATTCGTAGTTCCCTGGATATAATTCCCAAGCTTGCTTCTTTTCGTTCCATTTTTGAAGCTTTTCCAGGGGTATTTCCAGCTGCACCTGTTGTTGACCACCTTTTGGTATGGAAATTCGCTTAAATTGTTTCAATTCCTTAAAAGGCATACCCGGAAGTTGTGGATATTGGATATAGGCTTGTACCACTTCGTCACCCGCATAAGCACCAGTATTTGCAATCGTTACTGCAAACCTCAACGTATCGGCTTTACGATAACGCTTTTCGGGCTGCTTATTCCACTGATAACTAAAGTTGGTGTAGCTTAGGCCATACCCAAACGGATAGGGCACTGGTTTTTGAAAGTAACGATAGGTTCTACCGGTCATATTGTAATTTCGATAATCGGGTAAATCCTTTACCGATTGGTAAAATGTGACTGGTAATTTACCTGAAGGCGAATAATCACCAAAAACCAAATCAGCCAGTGCATTTCCCCCCTGCTCACCCGGATACCATGCCATAATAATGGCATCGGTATAAGGTTCAATTTGCGCCATATCCAGTGCACTTCCCCCCGTTACGACGGCAATAATTGGTTTTTTAGTAGCTGCTCGTAGGGCTTTTAAGAAAGCTACATGCGCCATTGGGAAACTCAAATCCAGCTTGTCGGCAGCATTTCTGGAAAGGAAAGCATCACCTTCTTCTCCTTCCATCAGCGGACTGAGGCCAATCACGGCCAAGGTTACATCACTTTCTTGGGCATTATTAATTCCACCAAAGTGTACCGTATCGTCCAAGGTACAGCCCATCTCATATTTTACCGCAACGCCTGGCCCCGCACTTTTACTTATCCCTTCCGCAAAAGTTACTAAATTACTAGACATTCCGCGGTAGTTGGCTAAGAGCACATCGGCATTAAAAGCGCCTGGTCCTGTCACGAAAATGCTTTTTAGCTGCTGCTTAGCAAGCGGAAGCACCTGGTTTTCATTTTTTAGCAGCACCATACTTTTGCGGGCCATTTCTCGTGCAAGGTTTACATGGTATACGTTTCGGATACTGTCTACTCCATAGTTGGCATAGGGAGAAGCTTTTGGATCATCATAAAACCCCAATTTCAGTTGGGTCAACAATAAGGGCTTCAGCGCTTGATCTACCTCTTTTTCCGTCACTAATTTTTGCTTAAAAGCCTCCATTAATTCCTCTTGCAAAAGTGTAGAACAATCCAAATTAACCCCTCTTTTAATCGCTTCCGCCGCCACCTCAATGCGCGTGGGAATAGCCTTATGGTCGTGCCATATATTATCCAGAGCACCACAATCCGTCACCAGGTGGCCTTTAAATCCCCATTCCTTTCGCAAGATCCCAATAAGGGTTTTACTGGTATTACATGGTTCGCCATTTACCCGATTGTAGGCACCCATTACCGTTTCAACCCCCGCATTTACCAGATCATTAAAAGCAGGTAGATACGTTTCCCGTAAATCTTTGGTTGTTACTATCGCATTAAACGATCCCCTTCCCTTTTCTGGTCCGCTGTGCACCGCAAAGTGTTTAGCGCAAGCTGCTGCCTTTAAGTGCTGTCGATCATTTCCTTGAAGCCCGTGAACGAAAGCCGTCCCCATCCTTCCGGTAAGGTAAGGATCTTCTCCATACGTTTCCTGCCCCCTTCCCCAACGTGGATCTCGGAAAATATTGATATTTGGTGACCAGAAGGTTAAACCGAAATATTGCCGATGTGCCCCTTGCTCATCAGCAATATTGAATTTTGCTCTTGCTTCCGTGGAAATAGCATCGGCCACGGTTTGCAGCAAGGTATCGTCAAATGTAGCCGCCATACCGATGGCCTGAGGAAATACGGTTGCTTCGCCTGCTCGAGCTACACCATGAAGCGCCTCGTTCCACCAGTTGTAGGCAGGGATTCCCAAGCGGGGCACCGCCTTATTTTGGTAACCTAATAAATTAACCTTCTCTTCCAACCTAAGCTGTTTCAACAAATCTTCCGCCCGTTCTTCGTGTGATAAGGCCGGATTCTTATAAGCGGCTATTTCTTGTGCATCAATAACGGTGTTTACGCTACAGCACATCAACAGGGAATATGCAAAAGCCTGAAGCGGTTTAGGGATGGTCATCTTCTTCATAAAAGTCGATCTTAAAAATCGGTATAATCCCATTTACCCCGATAAGGCCTTGACACCAATTTGTTGGCGTAAACATCTTCAAATAATTCCTTCTTAGGATTCCATTGCAATGGTCGTTGCAGCTCATAAGCGATATTTACCGCATTACATACCGAAGCCGTGCGATGCCCAACTTCTACATCAGCAATCGGCTTTGATCGCTTTTTAATAGCATCGATCCAATCTTGATAATGGTTATCGCTGTGGTATACTTTTTTATCAGAAGATTTCAGCTCCGTATTTACTAATCCTTCCGGTGTAGATCGTATAAACTCTCGGGTCACCTCAATGGTTCCTTCTTCACCCACAAATTGGATACCATTACCAACACCCCAATTTTTATGATTTACCCGAACGCCATTGGCATATCGAAAATACAAGCCTTCCTCAGCCATTGGTTGCTCGGGCGGAACGAATTCTACCGGACCAGCATTGTCCATCCCTAGGGCCCATTGTACAATATCAAACATATGCGCGCCCCAATCCGTAATATATCCTCCGCCAAAATCACGATAATTACGCCACCCGGCCCAACTCTCATCGCCAAGAGGAGGTGATAATACGGGATGATAAGCACGATACAAGGAAGGGCCTATCCAATTGTTCCAATCTAAATAATCAGGTGTGGGCATAGACGGTAAATCACAGGCCATAACCGGTTTACCTACGGATACGTTAATTTCTTTAATTGCGCCAATATAACCATTGCTTACTAAGTTTGCTGCATCCCGAAAAACCTTTGATGACCGTTGCATACTACCGGTTTGAAATACGCGTTTGTATTTCCTAGCAGCATCCACCATTGCCCGGCCTTCCGCGATAGTCAGCGCCAAGGGTTTCTCGCAGTAAATATCTTTCCCAGCTTTGGCCGCATCTACCGCCATTTGTGCATGCCAGTGATCCGGTGAGGCAATAACCACGGCATCAATATCTTTTCTTTCCAACAATTCGCGATAGTGACCATAACTATCCACTTTAGCATTGGTTTTCTTTTTATTTTCACCCAAAGCAGCTGTAATAAAGTTTTGCAATTTTCGCTGGTCTACGTCACTAGCGGCCAAAACGATTGTTTCCGGACAACTACTGATGGCGCCCAATAGATGGCGGCTTTGTTTTCCTGTACCAATAAAACCTAGGTTAATACGATCGCTGGGCGCTAGAAATCCTTGTCCACCCAATACGTGCCTTGGCAAAATGGTGATCCCTGCTGCTCCAATAAGGGTCTTCCGAATAAATTCTTTTCTTTTCATTTGCAAATAATTTTTTATCCATCAGTTAGATGGAGCTTGCCATGTTTAAACCTCGAAGGGCTCATGAACATCAATTGAATATTTAAAATCCGTGAATAAATTTACATTTCCTTGTGTGATAAATCCGCCAGCCGGCAGATTTATCACGGACGGTTCATTGTATAAGTCAGAGGTTAGTAACACTAATTTGCTGTCTGATCCGCTGAGCGTAAACTTAGATAAATAACTTTTTATATGCAATATAATCGCGTTGCATATCACATGTATTTATCGGTCTCTCCTCTGCCATCAAGAGCTTGTTTTTATAGAGGTAATATATTATTTTGACCCTAAATAATCTACTAGATAATCATCATATTCTTATATGACAGGTAAATTAGCCAAAGGGCTTAAAGACGTCAGCTCGACCGCAGTGGAAGAATCTATTTCCACGTTCCCATTTAGGTATTCATCCAGATAATCATTTTTATTTTCAATACCTTGCTATTTTTAGATTATAGCAGCAAAAAGCATTTTATTATCTTTGGTAGCTCAACCATTTATTTGGTTGGCTATCAATCGGAGCAATAGGCTAAGCGAATTAGGTAATGAAAGATAAAAAACGAATTATTGTTGGTATTAGTGGTGCTACAGGTATTCAGTATGGCATAAGGGCGTTAGAATTGCTCCAACAATTAGATATAGAGACCCATTTGGTTATCAGCAAAGCAGCAGAGCTGGTTCGGAGTTATGAAACTGTATACCATCACCAATCGATCATATCGTTGGCTAATAACGTTTATTCTTTGGCCGATGTGGGTGCAGCTATAGCTAGTGGATCATTTAAAACGATGGGAATGTTGATTGCACCTTGTTCTGTAAAAACCATGTCCGAAATAGCCACGGGTGTTACCAGTTCCTTATTATCAAGAGCTGCAGATGTTACGTTAAAAGAGAGGCGTAAATTGGTTCTATTATTTCGGGAGACCCCTCTACATACGGGACATATCAAAACCATGCTTCAGGTAACGGAAATGGGAGGTATCGTTATGCCACCCGTACCAGCATTCTATATGCACCCGCAATCGATAGATGAAATGATTACCCATACTGTTGCTCGCGCTTTAGACCTATTTGGTTTTGATATCGATATTCCCCGTTGGGAGCCAAGTGCACGACAAAAACCATGAGCTACTCACTGAAAGTTGTTCGTTTTTTAAAAAGTGTATCATTCCGACTAAAGTGAAAGAATCGAGCTATCTCGTTTGTCTGAACGGAAATCTGCCGTACCCTTGAAAACCTTAGATTATAACGAAGAAGCTCTGATAATTAGGCGAGCAGGCAGTTCCTTATGAACCGTTTTTTCGGTCACCTTCCCTAGCTTCAGGTCTAATAGCAAACGATCTATGATTAACTTAGCCATTTCTTCCAAGGGTTGTTCAACCGCCGTGATACCCGGTTGAAACAAACGCAAGACCTCATTATCATCAAAAGCGACTACCGAAATCTGATCGGGAATGGAAATATGCAGGTTACGCATAATCTCCAAGCTACCGATAGCTAGATAATTGGTAGCAAAGCAAATGGCATCTATAGTTGGATTGTTTTTTATAAAACTCTCAAAATCAGGCTGCAAACGTTGTTTAATATCATCATAAGGAACCTGTAACACATGGCTTTGTAATCCCGTCTCCTTTAACAAACGCTGATACCCCGCCAGTCGGCTAATCATTTGTGTTTGCTCAGAATCAGTTGTCACCATAGCGATATTTTTCTTACCCCCATCCGCCAGATGCTTACAAGCCTCATACATTGCCCGCTCATTATCAATACCAATATAGTGTGCTACAACTGATGGTAGATAACGGTCAAAGAGCACAATCGATCTATTCTCTTCTCGCAGCTGCTTAATTTCCTCTGCCAAACCATCTGTCGGACAAATAATATAACCATCTACTCCACGATCCCTAAACATGCGAATTAATTCCAGAGCCTTTTCCTGCTTTCCATTAGTACTGCTATAGATGATCTTATAGCCGCTGTTATAAGCTTGTTCTTCAATTAAAGACGCAATTTGGGAGAAAAAGGGATTGCCAATACTTTCCACGATAAATCCGATCGTATTGGTTTTTCCGGTAACCAATCCCCTAGCTAGATAATTTGGTGTATATCCCACTTCCTTTACATAGGCTAACACTTTTTCAGCAACTTGGGCACTAATGCGCATCTCTTCTGCTTTACCATTTAAAATAAAGGAAATAGTTGTATTGGAAAGTCCTAAAGCCTTTGATATATCTTTAATAGAGATTCGATTTCTTTTCATGCAATTTACTAAATGATGATAAGGTTTGCGATAAAGATAAGATTAAAGTAAAAGAAATACGTGTTTTTTTAAACTTTTTACTTTGTAAAAATACCGTTGGCGATCATTCCAAAAAGCCTTTTTTTAAAAAAGTACTTTGATATTAACTTTTTTATTGTGAAGTTAGCCCCCTAATTAACATTTTTTAACAAACACAAACACCTTGAAAACATGAACACATCTTTTTTGCATCTCAAACTAAAACCGTTTAGCTGAGTTCATCACTAATCGATTTCCATTTAATTTATGCTTAAACCTTCTGCTAAGCTGTTTTGCTCGGCATGGAAGGTTTTTGCCATTAAAAATCATCTACAATTGAATGAATAATTGACATCTATGACTAATCAAAAAAACAGACACATGAGGAACATGGCCTTAACTGGGAGTTTGGCCGTGTTAATGGGTATTGGAGGTCCGTTTGGTCTATCACCGATCCAAGCTTTTGGATCCATGAAGATTAAAACCATTCCATCCGTTAATGTTCAGCAACAAACCATCACCGGAACGGTAACCAGCGCTACGGATCAAGCTCCTCTACCGGGAGTATCCGTATTAATCAAAGGCTCTACTAAAGGTGTAACGACTGACGAAAATGGACGCTTTCAAATAGAAGCAGCCAATAACGACGTATTGGTTTTTAGCTATATCGGCTATATAAGTACCGAACAAGCGGTAGGTAACCGAACCACTATTAACTTAGCATTAAGAGAAGAGAGCAATAACTTAGAGGAAGTTGTCGTCGTAGGATATGGTACCCAAAAACGAAACGAAATCAACTCTGCGGTGGCCAATGTAAAATCCGAAGACTTTAATTCCGGTGGTTCACGATCACCAATGGACCTTATCCAAGGTAAAGTAGCGGGTTTGAATATCACGCGTACACAAGGGAATAATCCCAATTCCAAGAGTTCGATTCAACTTCGTGGTATCAACTCTTTAAAAGGCGGAACGGCACCATTAGTCGTTATTGACGGTATTCCAGGCGGAAACCTAGACCTCTTGCAACAAGATGACATTGAATCTTTCTCGGTACTGAAAGACGGGTCGGCTGCAGCCATTTACGGAACCCGCGCAAATGCCGGCGTCATCTTGATTACCACAAAGAAGGGTAAAGCAGGCGAGCCTCGATATGACTATTCATCGTATATTCAACATGAATCGGTGGCAAAAAAGCCTGATTATATGACGGCTAGTGATTTTAGAAGTCTTATTGATCAAGGCATTATAGATAAGAGCCTGGATCTTGGCGGATCAACGGACATGTATGAAGAGCTCTTGAAAAAAGACAACTTTAGTCATTACCATAACCTTGCAGCTTCGGGCGGAACGGAGAAGTCAAACTACCGGGCATCGGTTTTTTTTAACGATGCACAGGGAATAGCCAAGGAAAATACCAAACGGCAGTTCGGCGGTCGTATCAATGTTAATCAAAAAGGTTTTCAAGATCATTTGGAAATGCAGTTTAACCTTGCTGCTAACATCAGTAAAGCCAATCTATTAGGTGGTGGAATAAACGACGATTTGGCATCTGCTGATTACGGAACCACAACCGGATCTGACTTTGATCAAGCCATTCAACGTAACCCTACAGCACCGATATACAATCCTGACGGCTCATTTTTAGAGGTACAGGGATTTGATAATTACAATCCCCTAGCTCGCTTAGCCAATCGTATTTTTATGCGCGATCAATCCACCATTAGTGGAGACGCCCGATTCACCTATAATATCATGGACGGTTTAAAGGTATCAGCATTTGGCTCTTATGTACGAGACGAATATAATGATCGCAGGTATCGTTCCACTGCCGATTGGGATCAACGGCCAGAAGGACAATATCAAGGTTTTGGCTATGCCGCAAAAGCAAACTACCTTACTTGGTCAAGAACCTTTGAATCCACCATCGATTATACCACTACTATTGCCGATGATCATTCCATCAATGCAACGGCAGGCTATAGTTACCAATACAATACCCTGGAAAAATTCAACGTAAACAACAATGGTTTCACCAACGACGCTATGCTTGATTGGGACCTTGGTGGAGGGGGTGCATTAAATAATACCAGCTTACCAAAACCCGGTATGGGCAGCTTTAAAGACGACAATACGTTAGTTGCCTTTTTTGGACGCGTGAATTATTCTTATCTGGGTCGGTATTCGGCACAAGTGGTATTACGACACGAAGGCTCTAGTCGCTTTGGAGCCAATAACAAATGGGGTAATTTCCCTGCCGCATCCTTAGGTTGGACCATTAGTGAAGAAGATTTCATGAAAGATAACAACTTCTTCAATAACTTAAAATTGAGGGCTGGCTTTGGTGTAACCGGTAATCAGGACATTGCCAATTACCAATCACTACTCACCTTAAGCACAGGAGGTACCTATTTAATGGATGGCACCTATTTCCAAACCTTTGGTCCATCTCGAAATGCCAATCCAAATTTACGTTGGGAGAAAAAAACGGAATGGAACCTTGGTGTAGACTTTGCGATCTTGAACAATCGGTTATCGGGTAGCATCGATGCGTATAATCGCCTAACTACCGACTTGCTTTATGATTATAATGCACAGCAACCAGCCTTTGTACGCGATAAAATACTGACCAATGTTGGGTCTATTACCAACAAAGGTATTGAATTAGTACTGAGTGGATCACCCATTAAGAATGACAAATTTACTTGGAACATCGATTTTGCGGGCAGCTATCAGAGCAATCGATTGAAAGAACTCTCGAGCGACCTTTTCCAAGCGAACTACTTGGAATTTGGCGGGCTTCCTTCGCCAGGTGCGCTAGGTAACACCATACGTTTGGAAGAAGGCGGAAAAGTAGGTAACTTTTACGGGAAACGTTTCGCTGGCTTCACTGATGATGGGAAGTGGCTTTTCTACAAAGCCGATGGAAGCACTGGTTTGGCGAGTGAAATGAATAATGACGACCTGACTATTATTGGAAACGGCGTTCCCAAATTTAACGTATCCTTGAATAACTCGCTTCGTTATAAAAATTTCGACTTAACCGTACTTTTCAGAGGGAAACTGGGTTTTGATATTCTGAATACCCAAGAATTGTATTTCGGAAACAAGAAGTTTTTACCGAGAAACATCTTTAAAAGCGCCGTTACCAAACATAATCAGATTAATGATGACCCACAATACTCCGATTACTATTTAGAAAAGGGCGATTTTATCAAGCTAGATAATGTTACGCTCGGATATACCTTTAAATTAAACACGAATTATATCCGTAATCTTCGCGTTTATGCCTCAGGTAGAAACTTGGCCACCTTTACCGGATACAGTGGCTTGGATCCGGAGCTGCAAGATACTGGTTTTACTACAGGTATTGATAGTAGAAGCTTTTATCCACGTACACGATCATTCACTTTAGGAGTTAATGTTGGATTTTAATTTTCAAGACTGATGAAACAACTAATCAAAAAGACAATATATATAACCGCACTTGGTTTTTCCGCATTAGGTTACCAAGCGTGTACCAAATTGGATGAAAGTCCATATAGCGAAATCAAAGACGAAGATTTCTACAATAATCGAAGAGAAATTCTTCAGGCAGCCATCCGACCAATGACACATATGCAGTCCTGGTTGGCACCAACAGGAGGAAATGGTTACTATTACCATTCCGAACTCTCGGCAGATCAGCTTGCCTGGCCACAAAAAGGCCGGAATGGTTATGATGCGGGCGACCATTTTCGTCAACATTACCATACGTGGAATGATAACGAAACCCGCTTGCGCGATACCTGGATTGGTATGTGGACAGGCCTTCAATATGTCAATAATGCACTGAATAGAATTCAGACAAAGACATTTGAAGAAGTAGGTATGGAAGAAACGGAATTTAACCAGGTCATTGCTGAACTGAAGGTACTCCGCGCCTATCATTACATGCGGATTATGGATCTTTGGGGTAATGTGCCGATTGTGGAAGAGGTTACCGATGAAATCACCAATCCGGAAACCAAACCCAGAGCAGAAGTTTTTGCTTATGTGCAAAAGGAGCTAGAGGAAAATGTTCCCACTTTGGCAAAACTTTCTCCAGAGTTAATTGGTCGTGTTAATCAAGCTGCCGGATATGCCATGCTGGCTGAATTATATCTAAATGCCGAGAAATGGGCCGGGAAACCGATGTGGGATGAATGTATTGCTGCATGCGACAAGGTCATCAATGGTGAAGCTGGTGGTTTGGGTGGTGGACCTAAATTAGCCACAAATTTAAAAGCCACCTTTAGCAATACTAACCAAGAGGCTACTGAAGCGCTTTTTCAATTTGCATTCAGTCAAAAAGGGGGGTTCGCTTTCGATTGGAGTGGTTTTTTCATGGGTTACGATTATATGCAGGCAGTACTAGATGTAGGCTATAGTGGATGGAACGCTTTTGTAGTCGTACCCTCCGCTTTTAATGCTTATGCAAATAATGACTTGCGCAAAAAAGAATGGTTTTTGTTCGGACCACAGTACAAATATGGCACGAAAACGCCCGTACTAGGTACGGAAGAATATAGCGGCAAACCCATTGTATTCGTGAATAGTATCCGACGAGAAAGTAAAGGCGATACGACCAGCGAGGGCAGCATGGCAGAAGGCGAAGAAAACAGCGGTGCACGTTTCAATAAATACGTAGCCGGTAGAATAACCGATGATAATTATCGGGAAAACCATTATATGATTTACCGCTTAACCGAGCTTTATTTTGATAAAGCGGAAGCCCTGATGCGCAAAAATGGCGGTACCGCCACACAAGAAGCCGTAACCCTTATTAATGATAGCAGAAAGCGCGCTTTCTCTGATGCAGACTGGCCAAAGGCACAGTATACCACTGCTACTTTAACACTAGATGAATTATTGGCTGAACGCGGACGTGAATTTATCTTTGAAGGTAAAAGACGTACAGACCTGATTCGTTTCGGTAAGTTTACGACTACTTCTTGGTGGGATCATAAGGCTACAGGTGATGCAAACAAAGAGCTATATCCTATTCCGAATACCCAAATAGCCATCAATCCCAACTTAAAACAAAACCCTGGCTATTAAAAGTCAACGTTAACTACTTAAGGCGCCTTTATCAGGCGCCTTTTTTTATCCATCTCCTCATACAAAATTCACCACCTCATTTTTGTACATAAAACATTTATAGTATCTTGCCGTTAACCAAGTATAAAAAAACGAGCTATGACCCTATTGTCTATTGCCTTATCTCTCATTGTCTTAATTCTGCTCATTAATGCCTGTAAGATTCATCCCTTTCCTGCCTTTTTAGTTGCATCGGTATGTGCCGCACTTCTACTGGGATTACCGTTAGCTAAAATTCCCGGAGCCATCGAAAAGGGTATTGGTGATATCTTATCGTCGTTATTGATCTTAATCACTTTTGGTGCCATGTTTGGCAAAATCATCGCGGTAAGTGGTGCTGCCCAACGCATTGCACAAACGATGATGAACCTTGTGGGGGAACGGAAAATTCAATGGGCGATGATGGTCGTAGGTTTCATTATTGGCATCCCACTGTTTTATGGGGTCGGTTTTGTGTTAATGGTGCCGCTTATTTTCTCGGTGGTCTATAAATATAAATTACCTGCTGTTTATATTGGTCTACCCATGTTGGCCGCCTTATCGGTTACCCATGGTTTTCTTCCACCCCATCCATCCCCTTCTGCTTTAGTCATTTTATTTCATGCCAATATGGGGCTCACACTCATTTACGGTTTTATATTAGCTATTCCAGCAATCATCATTGCCGGTCCGCTATTTGCACAATTTTTGAAGAAAATCCCAGCTCAACCTTTAGATACTTTTGTGGCTGATGATTTATCGGAAGATGAGCTTCCGGGCACCTTTAACAGCTTTTTCACCGCATTGCTGCCCGTCATTCTTTTAATGCTAAGCGCTTATACCCAACATGCCTTTCCTCCGAGCAGTCCGCTGCATCAACTATTTACGTTTATCGGCGCGCCCTCTGTGGTCTTGATGATCGTCTTTTTCTATGCATTGTTTTCTTTAGGTGTTTTACAGCGCCAGAAAATGGATATCCTCCTATCGCATTGTACACAAGCCATTAAAGATGTTGCAACCATCATCCTTATTATTGCGGGTTCTGGAGCGCTTAGCCAGGTATTTACCAGTACCGGCGTTAGCAAGGAAATCGCCGCCTACTTCAGCACATTACCCATCCCACCGCTAGCCTTGGGCTGGTTAATGGCGGCTATTATCCGCATTTGCATAGGATCCGCCACCGTTGCAGGTTTGACCGCAGGAGCTATGATCTTACCCTTAATCCAATCTACCGGAACGGATCCTAACCTAATGGTTCTTGCTGTTGGCGCCGGAAGCCTGGCCTTTTCGCATGTTAATGATTCCGGTTTCTGGCTGTTCAAAGAATACTTTAACTTGAGTATTGGCGATACTATACGTTCTTGGTCTATGATGGAGTCGATCGTATCTGTTGTTGGACTCATAGGAGCCTTACTTTTAAGTATTGTTATCCATTGAGTTTTACGTTATAAGAGCGGAAAGCGATAAAGTCAAAAGCGGAAAGCAGAAAGATACTGCTGCCGCTACCACCGTTACTAAAAGTCTTGATACATATGTCTTGCTACTTGATACTAACAACCAACAACTCATAACTCGCAACTGGCAACTCATAACGAAAAGCCTATCCCAACAGATTATTTGTAAACTTAATCCGGATGCCCGATTGGAAATTCTCGATTGTCTTAAAAATTTCCTTCAAGGTAACCCGCTCAATGCGTGTCAGCTGTTCGATATCGATGTAATTATCCGGTTGGCCCTTGCCGACGATCATTTTAGTCGACTGGCTTTTTAAACGCATTCCCATTAAATAATAGTAGGAAAGATGCAGCTCTTGGTATTGCTTTTCTGAGAAAACCCCCATATCACGCAATAACTTCATCCGTTCACCCGTATTTTCTACAAAAATACGATTCCGCAAGGCATAGACACGTACCAGATCAACAACAGGAGTCATCGCTTTCTTAATATCAAACACTTCACGTCCTTCTACCGTTATTGTTTTAATCGGTTTAAAAAAGGCCAATGGTGGCACATACTGGAGGGCATTCTTCGCGAGGTATGCGAAAAACTTTTCTAGCGGTTGTTGCAATTCCACATCTAAGAACTCGCGCAGTTCATCCATGATGACACGGTCACCATAAATTAACCGACAATCAAAAAAGGTAGAGAACTTGATCGCCGTTTCCGGTAAGGCTTCCTCCATCCACTGTTTATAGTTCGCTTTCCAATGCGAGAGTGAATGTGTCCACTGCGGATTGCTAGCCATAAAACCACCGGTACAGTAGGCAAAACCAATGTCGTTCAAACGATCAGAGACTTTTGCAGCAAAATCCAAAAACCATTTCCGTACTGCCTCGCGATGTTCATTCGCTTTGTCTTCATAAATGATTGCATTATCCTGATCGGTCTTCAAGGTCTGTTCTTTACGCCCCTCACTCCCTAATACCATAAAAACAAATTTTGAAGGTGCAGTACCCTTTTCCAGCAACACCTCCTCTATTACATTCTGGACAATGGTATCGGCAATTGCAGTAATCAATTGATTGACAATTTCCGCTTGTACACCCTGTGCCAAAAGCTGTCCAACCATAAACGGCACACGGGCCCATTTCTCCTTAAGCTCTGTGCTTGTACGTGCTTGTTTTACCGATTGGATAAACACCAAGGGCGATTGCGCCTGTTCGGACATGAGCTTATTCCGACTTAAAAAGCCTACATATTTGCCATCCGCTTCAACCAACAAGTAGCGCGATTTGGTTTGGTACATCATCAATAGCGCTTCATAGGCATATGTCTCTGCCGATATGGATCGAATGGCTCGGTCCATCACATAATAAATTGGCCGACGTACATCCACTTGGCGTGCAATAACGTTATCCCTTAAAGTAATATCCGTTACAAAACCATTAATATCGCCGCTTTCGCTGGTCACAAACAAGCAACTTACTTTATTTGCCGCCATTAGCTGCGCAGCCTCATATACCGGTGTCGTTTCCCTGCAGGTGATGATTTCCCGGAAGGCCAGCTCTTTTATTTTTTTAGAATAGGTTTGCTCCGACAATACATACTGTTCATCCGGCGTGTGTATAAGCAAATTTTTATCTTCCATATTTAGTCGGAATTTCTGTTACTAAGCGGAATTTCTTAGAAAAACAAACCCAATTAACATTAATACTACCACAAAAATAAGGAGCCACTGCCATGGCCTTGTTATTCCTGTAGCGTTGCATTCCCTCCCCTGTCGCAATCGATGTTGCTGCGCAGCCACCGCTGTTTCATCAATTTCGCCCCGCTTCCATAATTCAAAAAAACAAGCCGCTGTAGCTTCAGCATCTACTAAAGCATGATGCATAGCACCTAAGGGTTTACCAAAAAGTTCTTGATATAATTCATTCAGGCGAAGGTATTTCCTCCAAGGTTTCTTGATATGCCTCACACTGGCCAACATAGTGCAATATAACCTTGCCTTCTCCAATGGTGAAGCTATAGTACAACGCATAAAATCAGCATTTAGCACATGAAAATCCAATAAAACGAAATGACCGATAACCAAAGGCTGATACTGGTTTAGGTCTTCTGCCAAGCGTTGCATAACCAATTGACGCGGTACACCATGCCTTGCCAAATAAACAGGTTCCAGTCCATGAATTTCCTGCGCACGACTAGTAATGGGCACATCGTTATCGCTGACGTAAAAATTTTCCCGCTTGATTTCACGGCCATCACGAGTATAAAGCACCCAAGCGACCTGCACCGCACTAGGCCAATTATCCCGCACGCCATAATCGGCCGTCCATTTCCGGGGCAGACCTGTGGTTTCCGTATCGACAAAAAGCAGGTATTCTTGCATTGCAGAAAATTAAGCTTTTTTTCTGAATTTTACTCCTCTTCCTCTCCATCCTTATTCATCTCCATCCACAAGGCATAAGCGCCTTGCGTAACCAGTTTTTTCCCCGCTATGCCCGCAATTGTTTTCAGTTGCACATAGCCTTCCTCACGTGCACCTTGATCTACTGCTTTTAACTGAAAAGTAGTTGGCCCTTCCTGCAAAAAAACATAATCTTGTCCATCTTTACTCACTAAAGCCTCTGATGGTACCACGTATGCCTGCTGATTGGCTAACTCAATTTGCCCATTCATATACGTTCCCGGCCGTAAACTGGGGTCATAAGATTCAAAGTGGCAATGCACTTCGGCCGTATGGGCACTGTCCAGATCACGACTAATTAAAATGATCTCTGCGTCATACTTTTTCTGCGGATTACTATTGGTATAGGCCTTTACTGCCTGACCAACGCTTAATTTATCCAAATCCTTTTCAAATACGGTCAGATTCAGGTGGATATCTGCCGGATTAACCAATTCAAAAAGCACTTCAGCCGCATTGACATACTTCCCCACATTCACATTCACTTTACTTACAAATCCGTCGATGGGCGATAACACCTGAATACTGCGTGAAATATGGTCCTCGTCCAAACGATCCGGACTAATATTGATCAAACGGAGCCTTTCCCCCAATGCCCGTAGGGCGATACGTGCACTTTTATAGTCGGCCTCTGCTTGTTGCAATGCCTTGTCACTCCCCGCCTGATTGGTATTCAACTTCAGCTGTCGCTGATAAGCCTTCTCCAATGAAGCCAGCTGCGCCTTTGTCGTCAGGTAGTCTTGCTGCAATTGGATATATTGCTGATCTTCCATCCGGGCAAGCACTTCCCCTCGGTTCACATGCATTCCCGGTAACAGCTTGGTCGTCCGTAAATACCCACCCATAGGCATACTGATTGACACCATGTTCTGTGGCGGAACATCAATTTTTCCAAAAACCTGTAGCGTTTCCGATATCGGCCTTTTTTCCAGCTCACCCACTTTTAAATCCGTATTCTTCAGTTGTTCCGCCGTTAAGGTAATGCGGGTTATACTGTCCGTTTCGGCAATCTGTTCTTCGTTGCTTGCTGCTGCTGTTGGACTAGAAGACGAACCATTACTGCAGCCATAAATCCATAAAAGCGTCCATACGCTTAAGGTGATTAAATAACGCATGTTTATTTTGTTGAAAGATAATTTAATGTGATAATACTATTATTCAAGTTGCGCACAGCATCGATATACTCCGTACGAATCGCTAGGGCTTGATTATTCAATACCGTCCACTCCATGAAGTTGATTTCTCCCTCACTGTACTGTAATTTCGCCGCTTGCTGCATCAATGCCGCTTGCCGTAGCGCATTTTCTTCATATTGCCTTACGGCCATACGGTTTTGGGCATATTGTTCTAACACCTGTTGATATTGCGTTTGTAACGAAGCCTGAAGTGCATCCATTTCTTGTGTGGCCAATGCTTCCTTCTGGCCGGCAGCTTTAATGCGAGCCTTTTGCGATCCAAAAAATAAAGGAATAGCCACCCCTACCTGCCCCGAGTGAAACCGTGTTGCGCCAGAAGTGCCAGCATCGATCAAACTCGTATTATTATAGCCCATCATCAAGTCAGGCAATAATTTTGCACGTTCCAAACGCGTTTCTGCGTTTGCTAAAACCACCTGTTCCTTAGCGACTTCCAGTTGCGGGTGCTGCGCTACCCCTCGAACCGTGTCTGCCAAGGCCGCCAGATGTTTGCCCGTATCGATCGCTGGAAGTGAAGGCTGTTTTAGCTGCAAGAGCCAGTTCCATTGTGCCTGCAAAGCCTTACGATCATGCTTGAGCTGCTCGCGCTGAATCCGGATCTGTGTCCGTTGCATTTCTGCACTTGCCTTTTCTAACGCATTACTTTCACCCGTTTCCAGTCGAAGGGTAGCCACACGCAGAAAGTCGGCATAAATCGTATCCGTCTCCATCAGAATCTGCTGTTTTGCCTCTACGTACGCAAAAGCATAGTAGGTCTGCGTCACTAAACGAACTACCTCTGCCTCTTCTAACTTCTTTCCTGCCACTGCCGCCTGATACCCTGCTTCGTATACCTGCTTTTGTCGACTGTAAACCGT
Organism: Olivibacter ginsenosidimutans; assembly: GCF_039542865.1. NCBI lineage: Bacteria > Pseudomonadati > Bacteroidota > Sphingobacteriia > Sphingobacteriales > Sphingobacteriaceae > Olivibacter > Olivibacter ginsenosidimutans. The sequence continues at coordinate 97,916 of NZ_BAABIQ010000032.1, forward strand.
TGGAAATTCAAAGCGTTGGTTAATCGTAAAACGATTATCGCGGTAGTTACTATTAAATTGCCCGTACTCCCCTGTGATATCCGTTTTCGGTACACTGAAAGCCGTCTTCGACAAAGCCTCCTGATACGCCATTAGGAGTTCCCGACTTCTTATCTGATTATTATTTTTTAATGCCGTATCAATAGCTGCTTTCAGTGAGATTTTCTCTTGCGCTTGAAGCGGACTAGTTAAACCTCCCAAAAATATTATACCAATAAAAATCAAGATATTCAGTGTTTTATGTTGATTTAATTGACGAAGTCCTTTAAATCCCTGTTCAAACAAAATATACAACATAGGCAATACAAAAAGGGTAAGAAATGTAGCCAACAGCAGTCCGCCAATCACCACCGTTGCCAAGGGGCGCTGTACCTCAGCGCCGGCACCGTTGCTTAAGGCCATGGGTAAAAAACCTAATGAAGCCACAAAGGCTGTCATCAACACCGGCCGCAAACGTGTTGTGGCGCCCTGCAGCACCACCCGGCGCAGATCTGTTACCCCCGATGTCCGAATCCGGTTAAATTCGGCAATAAGCACAATACCGTTCAGTACAGCAATTCCAAACAAGGCGATAAAGCCCACGCCCGCACTGATACTGAAAGGTAAGCCCCGAGCTGCCAAAAGAAAGGCACCTCCTATGGCCGATAAAGGAATGGCGGTATAAATCAAAATGCCCTGCTTTATCGAACCGAACGCAAAATACAGCAGCAAGAAAATCAATACCAATGCTACCGGCACAGCAATACTTAAACGCGCCTTAGCCGCATTCAAGTTTTCAAAAGAACCACCATACACCACATAATAACCTGCAGGTAATTTGACCGATTGGCTCACCTTTTGTTGTAGTTCTTTGACCACACTTTCCACATCCCTTCCCCGCACATTGAAGCCCACCAAAATCCGTCGTTTGGCATCTTCTCGTTGAATCTGGTTAGGGGAAGGCTGCAAGGACACCTCCGCAAGCTGGTTTAACGGAATTTGCATCCCCGAAGGCAGGGGAATCAAGAGGTGTTGCACATCTTCCAGTTGCTGCCGTAGATCCTGTTTCAATCGCACCACCAAATCAAAACGACGTTCTCCCTCAAACACCTGTCCGGTTGCCTGACCAGCAAAAGCCGTATTAACGATCCGGTTCAAATCACTTACGGAAATACCATATTGCGCTAAGGCGGCCCGATTATATTGTATTGCAATCTGCGGAATACCTTTTACTGCCTCCACATATAGGCCTGCCGTACCCTTAATGCCTCCTGCCAAATTCCCCAAGCGTTGAGCATAGCGCGCCAAGGTATCCAGGTCTTCTCCAAAGATTTTGCACACGACATCTTGCCGCGCTCCCGTCATCAATTCATTGAAACGCATCTGCACCGGATACTGAAAGCTCGTTGACACACCCGGCACCTCCGCTGCCGCTGCCCCCATCTTTTCTGCCAATTCATTAAAAGAGGCAGCCGATGTCCATTCATCCTTTGGTTTGAGGTTAATGATCATATCCCCCATATCCATCGGTAAGGGTTCCGTTGGGACTTCACTACTTCCAATTTTAGAGACAATTTTTTCAATTTCCGGAAAACGTTGCAATAAGATATGGGTAACCTTATTGATGCTCCCCAATGTTGTCTGTAGATTGCTGCCTGTCATGACCCGTGTTTCCACGGCGAAGTCGCCCTCCTCAATCGATGGGATAAATTCACCTCCTAGGCGACTGAATAGCAGCACTGCTCCAACAAAAAGGAAGATTACCGCCAGCAAAATAGCCTTTGTGCGTAACAGTGCCCACTGCAATGCCTTTTTGAAGCGAGCCTCTACCTTACCCATTAAGCGATCAGCAAAATTTTGCTTTACCGCATCTTCCTTCTTCAATACCAGCGCACTCATCATGGGTATATAGGTTAGCGATAAGATAAAAGCACCAATCAAGGCAAAAGAAACCGTTTGCGCCATCGGCTTGAACATCTTGCCCTCAATCCCCGTCAAGGTCAAAATCGGTAGGTACACAATGAGGATAATCATTTGTCCGAATACCGCACTGTTCATCATTTTACTGGCCGATTGTTGCACTTCCTTATCCATTTCCGATCTGCCGAAGCGTTGTATTCCAGTCGATTTTCCCAAGTGTGACAAACGATGCATCACCGCTTCAACGATAATGACAGCACCATCTACAATTAGTCCAAAATCAAGTGCGCCCAAGCTCATGAGGTTACCGCTCACCCCAAATACATTCATCATGATGACGGCAAACAGCATTGCCAGGGGAATAACGGAAGCCACCAAAAAGCCTGCACGCAGGTTACCGAGAAAGAGCACCAGCACAAAAACCACAATCAAGGCACCTTCCATTAGGTTATGTTTCACCGTGTCAATGGCATTATTCACCATTTTCGTACGGTCTAAAAAAGGCTCGATGACCACCCCTTCAGGAAGGGTTTTCTGGATCTGCGCTACCCGTTCTTTAATCGCGCGGATCACCTCATTACTATTTGCCCCTTTGAGCATTAGCACCAAGGCACCGCTCACCTCACCCTGATCATTGTAGTTCAAGGCGCCATAACGAATGGCGTGACCGATACGCACATCAGCCACTTCTTTAACCGTTAGCGGAATGCCCGCCACGCGTTTAATCGCAATGTTACCGATATCTTCCAAATTTCCAATGAGTCCTTCGCTACGGATGTAAAGCACGGTATTTCCCTTATCGATATAAGCGCCACCCGTATTAGCATTATTTTGTTCCAAGGCTGTAAACACATCGTTTATGGTCAGTTGATTGGCTTGCAGTTTAGCGGGGTCTACCGCCACCTCAAATTGCTTGAGTTTGCCACCAAAGCTACTCACTTCGGCCACGCCTTTTACACTAAGCAATTGCCGTCGTACAATCCAGTCTTGCATCGTGCGTAGCGCTGTTATATCGTATTTCCCTTCGTATCCCTTTTTCGGGCGTATCACATATTGGTACACTTCACCGAGGCCTGTACTGATCGGGCCTAATTCGGGCGGTTCAATATCCGAAGGAATTTGCGATTGTACTTGCTGCAAGCGCTCTGCTACTTGCTGTCGGGCCCAATAAATATCGACGTCGTCATCAAAAACCAAGGTTACGAGCGATAAACCAAAGCGCGAGTAGCTACGGACCTCCTGTAAGCCGTCAATGTTACTGTTAGCCTGCTCGATCGGAAACGTTACCAAACGCTCAATATCGGTAGCACCTAAGGATGGCGCTTGTGTGATCACCTGTACTTGGTTATTGGTGATATCAGGCACGGCATCGATAGGCAGACGCTGTACCTCATATACGCCGTAGCCAATTAAAGCGACCATAAAAAGTCCAATGATTAGTTTATTATGAATAGAAAAAGCAATAATCTTATTTAGCATAGAAAAATGGTTAAGCTTCAGAATTTAAAAGAAAGTGTAAAGCCTAGCATTACGCTTTAGGCTTTAAGCAATAAGCATTTACCGATTATATAGCCTTGCATACTATACAAAATAGCTTAAAGCATACGGCTTATTGCCTATTGCTGCATTTGGAATAAAGAAAAAAGCTTAACCGAATTTTGGCGGTTGCCAAATATTGGAGAGGTAAGAAGAATGATTTTCGCTATCGTTTCTCAGTGGAATAGTTGTCGCAAATAAGCTTATCGGCTTCAGCGGCATCGTGAGCGTCGTTGGAGGAAGTGCTACAAAATGTGCCGTTAGTGCACATTGGCAGGATTTAAAGGGTAGGCTGCTATCCTTTGGGTCAAACTCTTTTTTATTATCCGCCGTTTCATAATGCAATTTCAAAAAATCTACAAACGTCATGGCCTCATCTCTTTCCTGATGTTCGTGAAAATGCCAAAATAAAATCGGTAAACGTAAGAGCTGACCTAGTTCCGTACTACCGGTTAAGGTTACGACCATAAAAAATATGGACATCCATTTTCTCACAGAAGCAAAATTAGTTAAAAAGCTTAATACTTGCAGTTTTTTTGTTACTTTTGTAAAACGATTCCCCTTTATTGCTGTTAACCAACAGGCCACAAGACAAAACACCCATCTTTACAAGTTTAAATCCACCTAAAATCCACGTCAAGTCCACCTTTTATCCACATTAGGTCCACCTTCTCTTTTACTGTCCTTTTACTATCCCCCTGTGTTTCCTTGCTTTTCCTTAGTACGAAGGTCGTGTGGAGTACGCCAGGATAGCACGTGAATGGAGCTCACTTACTTTCTAGCAATCAGTTTGTCCAAACTAAAACTACCTGGACCAAGCAATAAAACAGCGACATAGCCAACGAGCAACGCCACAATCAGATCATGATCACCAAAAAACTCCCAATGATGAACCGACATGATGACCAAAGCGGTAATTAGCAACGGTATGGTTGCCAAACGGGTAGCCAGGCCAAGTATAAGCAATATAGAGCAGAAAAGTTCAGCGAAAATAGTTAGGCTTAGCGATGCCGGTCCGCCCAAACCCATAAAATCCATAAAACGTTCTTTGCGTTCTGCAAAACTCATCAGTGGAGTTGCTACCTTTAGAGCGAGACAGATTTAAGGAGTAATTTTAAATTTGTAGAGATGCATAGAAAATTTGATGATTCGTTTAAGATCATGGCGGTCGATTTG